>JAKSCQ010000144.1 GCA_022360555.1 Pseudomonadales bacterium | reverse complement strand
TCGACAAGGACGCCGGGACCGCCACCCTCGCCAACCCCTTCACCGCCCAGGATGCCGAAGCGAACGCCCTTACCGGTGATCTTCACTTTGTGCACCGGGTCGATGACATGGCGCTATGCACCGAGGCCCGGATCGATGGCACCCTGCAGCTTGCACAGCCGCTGTATCACGATTTTCCGGCCGATGATACTTGGGTCGCTTCTGCCGTGTACCTGGGTGACCTGCAGGCCCGCGTGCGGGACTGGGCCAGCTACACCGTGGATCCGGGCGACTATGACGGCACAGGCCAGGTCACCAATGCGAATTACAACCTGATCGCTTACCCGATCGCGATCGACAACCGGGGCAGCGTGCCTGAGCGCTGGAAAATCAAATTTACCAGCACGACCGCTTTCGAGCTCTACGGCGAGCAGCGGGGCCTGGTGGCGACCGGGTCCACCGTGGCGGATTTCTCACCGACGAATCCGCAGACCGGTACGCCCTATTTCACGATCCAGGCAGATGGCTGGGGGGCTGGCTGGTCGGTGGGCAACACCGTGCGCTTTGACACTGAGGCTGCCAGCGCGCCGCTGTGGTTGATCCGCACCGTGCTGCCCGGGCAGGCCACTGTCGATGATGACCAGCTGAAAATCGAATTGCGAGGGGATCACAACTGATGCCGGTAACTATCTATCGCAGCACAGACGCAGGGGCTCCAACCTTTCCGGCGCTTTCCGCGCAAGCGCAGCCCGGGTTCTTCATCGACCTCCTGAAGGCGTGCCTGGTGGACGGCTACGGCAGCAAGCCGGGGGCGGGCTGGTCGGTGGACTATGAAGACACTACGACCGGCAAGCGCCGGATCGGGCTTTCTAATGGTAATGGCGTATTCGAGGTGGTGACCTGGGGATCGTATAGCGTGGGATTCTTCCTGTGGGATTCGATTACGACCCCGGGAACCGGTCGGCTCTATGATGACCCTTGGGCCTCTGTGATCAGTGAAGGCGTCAACGGCTGGAAAGACGAGCTTGTCTCGATGCCGGGCGCTGAGGGCGATCACATGATGGGTGCCTACTGTTATGACATGCGCAGCGGCAACGAAACCAACGCCGCTTGGACGGTGTTCGCCGATGACAAGGCAGCGTGGGTTCTGTTCCATCGGGCTCAGGGCCATTCAAATACCGATCCGGAAGACTCTATCGATGCGGCCAAGACAGCATACTCCGTCCAGCTATTCGTCGGGGCTTTAAAGAGCCCCGATCTGAATCGTTCTGGTGCGGGCAATCTGTTTATCGGGTACGGGGGGAGAAATGCGCCTACCACGGCAAATTGCACCGGTGGTTCGCATGATAGTCTTACCTATTTATGGGGGCTTAGAACCCCTATGGATACACTGCCGACCACCGGGAACGGTTCAGAATTCGAGCTCGATGGTGCTTCTTCTTCTAACAACAATCAATGGAGAAACTCGCGGAGCTCGGTTCGCCTGGTGACCCCGGTTATGGTCTTCTATAACGGGGCGGACGTTCCTGCGCCAGCGGGTCTTGGTTCGATCTATTCCGAGTATGGCTTTGCTGTTTTGCCCGGGGTTGGGCAGTTCTCGATTGGAAATTCCAGCAATTCCTATTTCTGGTCAAACTACAATCAGGATAATGGCGCAGCGTGGTCTCTGGATCCTGCGGTGATCGCCGGTGACACATGGATGCCGTGGAGCCTGGGCAGTAGTCCGTTCTATGAGGTCGGTATTACTGATAGTTCTGACTGGTGGTAAGTATGCCGATAACAATTCCCCACTATTCCTCTATGTTGGAATCACAGCTCGGCTGGAAGGCCTACGATCTCACTGTTTCTGATCCGTCGCCAGATGAGATTATTCTTCTTCGGACTTTTGGTGAGGGCTTGCCCCTGCCCGGAGTTCGGGCTCTGCCTGGTGCCGCGACAGTTCTGCGGATTCCGACCGCCCTTGTGCCGAGCTTCTTCTCTTTGGTGAGTGTAAAGGGGGATGCCTCCAGGGCGTATATTGCTCTCGGTATTGATGCTGCTAACGATTTGCAGGTCACTATTACGGCGGTTGACGAGACCGGCGGAGATGGTGGCGGCGGTGAAGGGGCTGCCCATATTGCCGGCGTTGTTAGCATCGATGGTACCCCTGCGGCGCGGACGGTTCTCGTCGTGAAGGATGACCCGTCCGGTCGTGAGGTGGTGGCAGAGGGGCAGAGCGGTGGTGACGGCACATTCGACATCACGTATGCGGGTTGGACTGGGCCGGTTATTGCCCTGGCTCTCGATCAGTACGGCGACGAGTTCGCCACGGAAACGGCACTCAATCTGGGCGCAGTGGTCCACCCAGCAACCCCTAACGGCTATGTGTACGAAGTGACGGCTGCCGGCACCACTGGCGCCGAGGAGCCGACCTGGACAACCAGCGGAAGCGTTACCAGCGGCAGCGTGACGTTTAACCCTGTGCCGTACTATCGGCCGGTGGCCAGCGGGCCGCTGCAGGGTGAAGCGCTGGAGCCGTAACTGTGATCTATGTCGTCGAGCAGTGGGACAGTGTAGACCTGCACCTACAGACCGGGCCGTTTGTCGTTCCGGCCGATCCGCTGTCGCTTGAGCTCGATTTTGCTGCCGGTTCTGTTCCTCCGCTGCCATGGGTGAAGCCGACGCTATACGTCGAGTACCGGGCGCCCACTGATCGGGCAGGGCTTGCCCAGGGCGGCACGATCCTGCCGATCACCCCGGCTGGCGCCGCAGACGATTGCAGGGCGCTGCGGTGGCAGCGAGCCACTGCGCAGGGCTTCGGGGTCCGGCTCGGGTTCGAGGCCACCGAGCACCAGGACAGCACGCACGCCAGCGCCTGGGGGGCGGCAAATCGCAAACAGGCGGAGTTCTCTGCCTTGTGGTCGCAGTCGTCCCCGCGCGATCGCGGTCACCGGATCCCGTGGGGCGCCGCGTTTGCCCTTGATCGGCGGGCCTATGTGAGCGGCTGGGTAATGAAAACGCCGGCGCGTGACGCCGCGGCCGGCTTTGCCTGGTACACCGTCAACCTCGCCGGCACCGTCTACGACGACTCTGCCGCCTTTCTGGCGCTACTGCAGACCGATACGGCCACAACGGTCACCCTTGCGACCGATTCCGGCGTGATCGACGTCCTGGACCCGCTCGCGCTCGAATTCCGCTTTGGCTATGTGAGGCTGGCCAGGCCAATTGTGCCTCACGATGTTGCCAAGCGGCTGACGGCAAGGCAGGCCTCCCCGCGGGATGGCAGGGCTCGGTTACCCTGGGGTGCCGGCCAGAGTATCTGGCATGACTACAATTTGCCTTACCCGGTGGAGCCCAACCCTGTTGACCCTCCCCCTGATCCGCTTGATCCCCCTGAAATCAAAACGGTTTATTTGAGCATGAATACCCTGCAAATCACGGATGTGGCCACTGGCACCCCTTTGCATGTGCAGGGGGTGAGTATCGGTCTGGATATTGACTCGCTGAGCTGGAACTTTTCCGGCACGTTGTACGGTAAGGGTTCGCTGGACCTGGTTGCGCCAACCGCGTTGGGTATGAAAGATATCAATGTGACAATAAACGGCCACAACTGGGTGTTCTCGATTGAGCGTTACACCAGCGATGAGCGCTTCCCGACCGAGAAATTCACCATTTCTGGCGTCAGTCGAACCCAGTACATGGCGGCGCCATTTGCTCCAACCCGTAGCTACACTAATGCCAGCGCCACGACGGCGGCGCAGGCGGCGAACGCAGAATTGAGCAACACCGGTTTTACCCTGGTGTGGCCTACGGGGGATGATGAAGATCTGCCCGACTGGCCCATTCCGGCAGGTGCCCTGAGTTTCCGTGACAAGAGCCCCGCCCAGGTGGTGGCGCAAATTGTGACCACGGCTGGAGGCATCATGGTTCCGGCGATGGCGTCTGATAGCTGGACGATCCAGCCTCGCTACAAAGTGATGCCGTGGGATTGGGCCACAGCCACGCCGGACGCCGGCATCTACATTGGCATGGTGCGCAGCCGGTCTGCCCAGTTTGAGCCCGCGCCTGAGTTCAATGCCTGCTTTGTCAGCGGGGTCAGTCAGGGCGAAGCGGTCAACGTGCAGCGGCAGGGGAGCGGTGGCAACAACCCCATGCCAGACATCTACGATGACCTGATTACTGATTCCCAGCCCGCCATCAGCCGCGGTAAGGCAGAGTTGGCGGGTACGGGTAATAAAGTCGTTGAGACCCTGAGTGTAATGATTCCTGAGAACGGTGCGGCCCCGGGCATACTGGTGCCAGGCATGCTGGTGAAGGTCATGCATGATGACAGCCAGAAAGATTACATGGGGCTGGTCTTGTCTAATCAAATCTCAGCGCAGCGAGCGGGCGGGGCGGCCATCTATCAATCCGTAACCCTGGAGCGTAGCGCATGAGCACTCGTAACCCCTGGATCAAGTTCCGCCGGCTCCTGCAGGGTGAGGGCCGTTATGTGGTGACTGTGCAGAGCAACAACGGCGATGGCACCAGTACCGTGCAGACCCGGGATGGCATCAGCATCACAGTGAAAGGGGAGGGTGTGGCTGCCACGAAGAAGGCGATGATTGAAGATGGCCGGCTTTCTTATGAGGTGCCGGCGCTGGCTACGTCGGTGGTTGAGGTTTGAGATGATGGAGCCGCCGCTTAGTCGCTGACACATAAGTCGCTTGCCGGTTAACGGAGATCAACGGTGGCCGGCGGCGGGCAAGATCAGATTCTCAGATGCCGCTTGGTACGTCTGTCAGCTTCCCCTTCCTTCTATGTAATCCTTATCTGATCATCCTGTAATTTCCTGCCCATACCATAAAGTGGGTGGGTGAAATTTTGTCCGCGTTCAAAAGACTTTGGTAGGTCGTGACCGCACATTGCTCGCTATGTCCCGTTGGGGAGTAGAGCAAGGGCTTTGTGATGTCAGCGAATCGACGAATTTTTATGGATCTGAAGGCGGGTCGGTTGGTCTGTGACCGTGCGGATCTAAGTAAAGCAGCGGTGGTGATGGGGTGCTTGGTGATTCTGTGGCGATATCGGTGGCCGGTATCGCTTCTTATTGGTGCACCATATTTGCACCATGCGGCCATGGCTGTTTTGTAAGATATTGAAATTATTTATTTATATTTAACTGTGCTTCCAGTCCATCATGGGGGCCACGGACAGGCGCCGGTCCGGCTGCGATGCTGTGGAGCTTGTGGTCAGGGTGTCATTCATGAAGGGTGAAACACATGGGGAAAATGGCTATGTATTGTCGCATGTTGTGGCGGCGCGGCGTAGGGGGCAAGCGCTGGTGCCTGTTATTGCCTGTCGGGCTCTGCTAGACTCCGCGCCTCTTTTGATCGACCCGAGACCGTTCATGACCCTTCCCCGGCTGAGTCCGCCCTAGTAGACAGCCCGTCTCCGGCTTTGCCGTGTGGTGCCCCTTGCGCCATGTCTCCCTGTGTTTTGCTGCCATCGGGTAGCACCTTTGTTTGTCGTTTTGCCAAAACAGGATTGCACTCCATGTTTCGTTCTATTCAGCAGGAATGGTTCAGTAACGTCCGTGGTGACGTGCTGGCCGGTACCGTTGTCGCCCTGGCCCTGATTCCGGAAGCGATTGCCTTCTCCATTATTGCCGGGGTGGACCCCAAGGTGGGGTTGTATGCCTCTTTCTGTATTGCTGTGGTTACCGCCTTCGCTGGCGGCCGCCCAGGCATGATTTCCGCCGCCACCGGTGCCATGGCGCTGGTCATGGTGACGCTGGTAAAAGATCACGGTCTCCAGTACCTGCTGGCGGCCACGGTACTCACCGGGGCGCTCCAGGTGGTGGCCGGCTTTCTGAAACTGGGCAACCTGATGCGCTTTGTGTCCCGGTCGGTGGTGACCGGGTTTGTGAATGCCCTGGCTATCCTGATCTTCATGGCTCAACTGCCGGAACTGGAAGGGGTAACCTGGCATGTTTACGTCATGGTGGTGGCGGGCCTGGGGATCATCTATCTGCTGCCTCTGCTGACCACGGCGGTACCATCACCGCTGATCTGCATTGTGGTGATCACCGGTGTGGCCATGTACCTGGGGCTGGATGTGCCCACCGTGGGTGACAAGGGCGATCTGCCGGACAGCCTGCCGGTGTTCCTGCTGCCGGATATCCCGCTGAACCTGGAAACCCTGAAGATCATCTTGCCGTATTCCCTGGCGCTGGCCGTGGTGGGCCTGCTGGAATCCATGATGACCGCCACCATCGTCGATGACCTCACCGATACCGAAAGCGACAAGAACCGTGAATGCAAGGGGCAGGGCATTGCCAACATTGCTTCCGGTTTTCTGGGTGGCATGGCCGGTTGTGCCATGATTGGCCAGTCCGTGATCAATGTGAAATCCGGTGGCCGCAAGCGGCTGTCTACGCTGTTTGCCGGCTGTTTCCTGCTGGTACTGGTGGTGTTCCTGGGGAAATGGGTGTCGCAGATTCCCATGGCCGCCCTGGTGGCGGTAATGATCATGGTGTCCATCGGCACTTTCAGTTGGGAATCCATTACCAATATGGCCAAACACCCGGCCAGTAGTACGGTGGTTATGCTGGCTACCGTGATCGCCACCGTGGCAACGCATAACCTGGCCATTGGTGTGGGCATTGGTGTCGTGCTCAGCGCCCTGTTTTATGCCAACAAGGTTGGCCGGGTGTTCTACGTGCGTTCTGACCTGGATGAGAACGATGCCGGGCACCGCCAGTATGAAGTGGTTGGCCAGGTGTTCTTTACGTCTGCCGAACAGTTCATTGCTTCCTTTGACTTCAAGGAAGCACTGGATAAAGTGACTATCGATGTGCATCGCTCCCATTTCTGGGATATCACTGCCATTGGTGCCCTGGACAAGGTGATGATCAAGTTCCGCCGTGAAGGTACCGAGGTGGAACTGATCGGCCTCAATGAAGCCAGCGCCACCCTGGTGGACAAGTTTGCCGTGCACAACAAGCCCGACGCGGTGGAAAAACTCATGGGCGGCCATTAAAGGCTGAAGGAGAAAAACAATGAGTGAAGTGATTGCCTGTATTGATGGCTCCCCGGCTGCTGCCCGTGTCTGTGATTACGCTGTCTGGGCGGTGCAGCGTCTCAATGCGCCGCTGATGCTGCTGCATGTACTGGATCATTCCAAGTACCCGGTGGAAAGCGACCTCAGCGGCAATCTGCTGCTGGGTGGGCGTGAGGCGCTCATGTCCGAGTTGTCAGAACTGGATGCTCGCCGCAACAAACTGGCCCTGGAGCAGGGAAAACTGATGCTGGAAGCGGCCGCCGGCCGGGCCATTGAGCAGGGCGTGGCCGAGCCCAGGCAGCGCCAGCGTCATGGTGGCTTGGTGGAGACCCTGGCGGCCATGCAGGAACAGACCCGGCTGCTGGTGATCGGCAAACTGGGTGAAGAGCATGCCGGTGAAGCCAGTCAGGTGGGTGACCATGTGGAGCAGGTTATCCGCACCATGGATAAACCGATTCTGGTGGTGCCGTCGGATTATTCCGAGCCCAAACGCATCATGCTGGCCTTCGACGGCAGCCCCACCTGCCAGGCCGGTGTGAAGATGCTGGCGTCCAGCCCGCTTTTCCTGGGATTGCCGTGCCATCTGGTCGCCGTAGGCAAGGACAGCTCGTTGATGGAATCCCTGGCCTGGGCCCGTGAAACCCTGGAAGCGTCCGGCCATGATGTGGAAACCGCACAACTGGAGGGGGACGTGGAGCCCGTGCTGCACCGATACCAGCAGGACAATGACATCGATATGGTGGTCATGGGTGCCTACGGCCATTCCCGCATTCGGGAGTTCTTTGTGGGCAGCACCACCAGCAAGATGATCAAGAACGCCACCGTGCCACATTTGTTGCTGCGGTAATCGGCACAATGCCCGGTACGGTCATACAACAACAGTGCCGGGTTTTCAGCAGGCCCGGGGGAGCACCATGGAGCAGGACGCACTGGAGCATTTTCGGCAGAAACTGCTGGACGAGCAGCGGGCTCTGACCGAGAAGAACGAAGAAGCGGATTCCGCCGCCCGGCCCGTTGAGCTGGACCAGCAGAGCGTCGGCCGCCTGTCACGCATGGATGCCATGCAGGGCCAGGCCATGGCCCTGGCGACTCGTCAGCGCCTGGAACAGCGCCTGCGCCAGATCCTCGCCGCCTTGCGCCGTATCGATGACGAGGAATACGGTGACTGCGAAGCATGCGACAACCCCATCAATCCCAAGCGTCTTGAAATTGACCCCGCCACGCGCTTCTGTCTGGATTGCGCCAGTGCGAAGGAAAATTAGCCGCCTACGGTCGGCGGCGCCGTGAGTATGGATCAGACGTAAAAAAGGCGGAGATGCCTTGCAGGTATTTCCGCCTTCCGCTTCTGTCATTAACGTCCGACGTCCGACGTCCGACGTCCGACGTCCGACGTCCGACGTCCGACGCTTACTCCACCGTAATGGTGATCTTCTCCGACATCACCGCCGGCTCATGGGGGACATGGCGGTAGTCACCCAGCAGCAGTTGCAGGGTGTGCTCGCCAGGTTCCAGCTCCAGGGTGGTGGCGGTCTGGCCCTTGCCGAAGTGGACCACCTGGTCGGTGGACGGCAGCGGCATATTCATGTCCGGCAGGGTGTCCAGATCGATCAGCAGGTGGTGGTGGCCACTGTTGTCCTCTTCGGTGCCGGCGGGCACCACTTCCATGCCTTCCAGCCCGAATTCCACGGTAACCGGATTGCTGACGGTGTCGCCGTCCGCCGGCGCCACAAAGAAGACCTTCGCGCCCTCGGGGGCAGGGCTGCGCGTGATGCCGGTGCTTTCCGCCGAGTCGGTGGTGGCGTCATGGCTGGCATGTTGTTCGGCAGCCTGGCTTTCCGGCTGGGCGCTTGCCTTGCCGGATTCCGAATTGTCGGAGCAGGCCTGGAGCAGGGCAGTACTGGCGATCAGGGCCGCAAGTACGGAATGTTGAAAGGGAATACGCATGGTCTTTTCCTTGATCCGTTAAGCCAATGAAATCCGCCACGCCCAGGCTGGGGGCGTAGCAGATGAACGGGAGTCACAAAGTTGTCACAACCATAGCAGAAAGCCGGGGTTTCGTGTCTACATGGTGCACGCTTTGACAGGTATAATCCGCGCCAGTTTGCATTATTGGAGTCCGCATGACTGTTCGCACACGCGTTGCACCGTCCCCCACCGGGGATCCCCACGTCGGTACCGCCTATATCGCCCTGTTCAACCGCTGCTTTGCCCACCAGCATGGTGGCCAGTTCATCCTGCGGATTGAGGACACGGACCAGACCCGCTCCACCAGCCAGTCCGAGCAGATGATCCTGGATTCCCTGAAGTGGCTGGGGCTGACCTGGGACGAGGGCCCGGACGTGGGAGGCCCCCATGGCCCCTACCGGCAAAGCGAACGCAAGGACATGTACCGCGAGTATGCCGAGGCACTGATCGAGAAGGGCCATGCCTTCAAGTGCTATCGCACCAGCGAAGAGCTGGACACTCTGCGTGCCGAGCTGAAAGAGAAGGGTGAGAACCGGGCGCTGAAACCGCAGGACCTGGAACTGCCCGCCGATGAGCAGGCCAGACGGGAAGCCGAAGGCGCGCCTTACGTGATTCGCATGCGGGTCCCCACCGATGGCCGCTGTGAGATCGAAGACATGCTGCGCGGCACCGTGGAGCTGGACTGGGCGCTGGTGGATGCGCAGATCCTGCTCAAGTCCGACGGCATGCCCACCTATCACCTGGCCAATATCGTGGATGATCACCTGATGGAGATCACCCATGTGATTCGTGGCGAGGAATGGCTCAACTCCGCCCCCAAGCACAAACTGCTGTACGAATACTTCGGCTGGGAGATGCCGGCACTGTGCCACATGCCGCTGCTGCGCAACCCGGACAAATCCAAGCTCAGCAAGCGCAAGAACCCCACCAGCATCCTGTTCTACCAGCGCATGGGCTACCTGCCGGAAGCCCTGGTGAACTACCTGGGGCGCATGGGCTGGTCCATGCCGGACGAGAGCGAAAAGTTCACCCTGGAACAGATGCAGGACGCTTTTGATATCCAGCGGGTCTCCCTGGGGGGGCCGGTTTTCGACGTGGAGAAACTGAGCTGGCTCAACGGTCAGTGGCTGCGCGAACAGAGCGACGAGCAGTTCCTGGACTCCCTGCTCAACTGGGCCTACAACCGCGACTACGCCATGAAGATCATCCCGCACCTGCGCCAGCGGGTGGAAACCCTGTCGGATGTGGCGGACAAGGCGGCATTCTGCTTCAACGGCATGCCGTCGATCAGCGAAGCCAGTTTTGAGCACAAGCAATATGGTGCCGAGGACATGAAGGTGTGGCTGCAGTACCTGCTGTGGGCCTACGAGGCGCGCAGCGACTGGAACCGCGATGGCCTGTTCGCCGATGCCAAGGCCATTGCCGATGCGCTGGAAGTGAAGATCAAGGACTTCCTGTTCCCGGTATTCGTGGCCATTGCCGGCACCAGTGCCAGTTTCTCGGTGGTGGATTCCATGGAGATCATCGGTTCCGACGTGAGCCGCGCCCGCCTGCGCCATGCCATTGAGGTGTTGGGTGGTGTCTCCAAGAAGCAGACCAAGAAGCTGGAGAAGGCGTACCGGGATCTGACGGTGGGGTGAGTTGCAAGTTACAAGTCTCAAGTTACAAGGCGCGGTTGAAGCTTAGAACAGGTTCTAATGCCGTGCCCGCGTCCCAACCTTCAATCGCGGCAATGGAGTTGCAGTTTTGCAGAGTCTATATCGCGTTGAAGCTTGCAACTTGAAGCTTGCCCCTGATTTTGCCCAGTTTTTCAGCAGCTTGCTCAGGATGTAGTCAAACAGACTTCATTCTGAAAAAAACCACAGGTCAACGCTTGACAGGGTAGGGGTGCTGGGTAGAATACGCCGCACCAACCGGGACGCACCTTATCCCGTTTGACGTTTTTGGGGCCATAGCTCAGCTGGGAGAGCGCAACACTGGCAGTGTTGAGGTCGGCGGTTCGATCCCGCCTGGCTCCACCAAACACGTCCCCTTCGTCTAGTGGCCCAGGACACCGCCCTTTCACGGCGGTAACAGGGGTTCGACTCCCCTAGGGGACGCCATATA
>JAKSCQ010000243.1 GCA_022360555.1 Pseudomonadales bacterium | reverse complement strand
GACACATACGACCTGAAAGTCCCCTACCGCATGCTGCTACGCAACTCGCAACTACAGCTCAACGCCATGCAGTGGCAGCCGGTGGTTGAAGATCCGTTTGATGACAAGGCACTGGAAGAGAAAGTCAGCACACTGTGCAACGTCCTGTTCGGCGATCTGTGTGATGGCAAGAGGGGCTGCCTGAGTCTCGACAGCAATGGTTTGACAGACTGACCAACAGGCCCTGCAGGGATGCAGGGCCTGTTATCGGGTTTCGAATCCCCTGAGGCTTATTCCGCAGCAGCGACTTCGCGCTCTTTCTGCTCGCTGGCCTTTTCCGCCTTCAGGCTTTCATGCTGAGCCGGCGTACAGCCCAGGCAACGAATGAACGTATTCTTGGCTGGCGCCATCACCAGTACATTACCCGCTTCCCCGGGATTCCCCCCCAGCAGACTGAACGGCAGGGTAACCACATACAGCCCCGCACCCACCACTGTGGACGCCAGCAGTACTGGCCGCGCAATGATGCTATCCGCAATCATCGCCATTTCCCCCGGGCGGCGCAGGTCGGAATCCTGAGCCTGTACCGTCATTGGTGCCATGGCGGCAAACAGCATGGCGGAAGCGGCGAGTACGGATGCCATTACCGGGCGCTTTGCTCGCTTCATGGTGAGTCCCTCTTCACATTTTTATAGTTAAAGTATCGCTGACATTGTTTCAGCTAAGTCGTTAATATTCCGACAATTGCATCACAATCTACACCTTTGTTCCTAGGCCGGCAATAGTCGACATGGTCATTCCCTGACCAGCGCCACGCCCCCTTAGCGCTGGCATTGCGGGCAATAGGCGGTGCTGCGCTGGCCGTGGCGGTCCGCCTTGAGCCGGGCACCGCATTGCAGGCAGGGCTGCCCGGCCCGGCCGTAGACATTGAGCGACTGGGCAAAGTAGCCGGGCTGGCCGTCTGCCCGGGTAAAGTCCTTGAGGGTGGTGCCACCCGCTTCGATAGCCCGGCCCAGCACGGTCTTGATCGACGCGGCAAGACGCTCATAACGCTCGCGGGAAATCCGCCCCGCCGCCCGGGAAGGATGAATGCCCGCCAGGAACAGGCTTTCGTGGGCGTAGATATTGCCCACCCCCACCACCGTGGCGTTATCCATGATGAAGCTCTTCACCGCCACCTTGCGACCCCGAGAGCGCTGGAACAGCCACGGGCCATCAAAATCGTCGCTCAGCGGTTCCGGCCCCAGCTTTGCCAGCAAACCGTGCGGCTGGTCGCCGGCCTGAAAGAGCACCGTGCCAAAACGACGGGGATCGTTGAAACGCAGCACCTGGCCATCATCCAGCAGCAGGTCCACATGATCATGCTTGCGCAGGGGGACACTGGCATCCACCACCCGCAGGGTGCCGGACATGCCCAAATGAATCAGCAACACCCCCGGCTCGAGCCGAATCAGCAGATACTTGGCGCGGCGACTGAGCCCCAGCACCCGACTGCCGGCCAGACCGGCAACCTCGTCACTCACCGGCCAGCGCAGCCGCGATTCGCGCACAATAACCTCACGCAGGGTGCGCCCTTCCAGATGAGGGCGAATACCGCGCAGCGTGGTTTCCACTTCGGGGAGTTCGGGCATAGGACAGTCAGTTGACAGTTGATAGTGGACAGTTGACAGCTAAAGGCGCGCTGACGCTAGCTATGTTACCTTGCTGCCGGTTTTTTTGTCTTTCGCTGTCAACTTTCAACTGTTAACTGTCAACTGATATGTCCGTTTCCTACTGGCTCGGTGTCGACACCGGCGGCACCTTTACCGACTTTGTGCTGCTCGGCGACGGCGAGCCGCGTATCCACAAGGTGCTGTCCACCCCCTCGGCTCCCGAGCAGGCCATCCTGCAAGGTATCGCCGAGCTTGGACTCAAGGACGCCATGGCCGCGGGCCAGCTGGCCATCGTTCACGGCACCACCGTGGCCAACAATGCG
>JAKSCQ010000274.1 GCA_022360555.1 Pseudomonadales bacterium | reverse complement strand
TTACGGTTGAGACACCTCACGGTGTCAGATCAGCTTCCCGTCTCCGAGGAGCACGGTGAAGCAAGGAGACCTGTAGCCGGCCAGGCAAAGCCATGCCGGACGCAGGAAGCGCGCGATTCTAGCCCATCTACCCCACCTGACTCAAGGCAAATCATTGCCAATCGGCAGCCAGCGTCGTATGCTCGAATGAAACAAAACGCTACAAACGCTTACATAAAGCGTCGTCAATCCTAAGCCCCTGATCAAAAAGGGAAAACAACAAAAACGGGATACGACCATGCACTTCAGAGCCCTGGCCCTCGGTCTGTGCAGTTTCACCTTGCTGAGCCCGCTTCACGCTCAGGAGGACGCCCCTCCGTGCGGCGCCCCGGTGACCGTACCGGACAAGCCTACCCTGGAAGACTACCCGGATTACTCCGACTTCCTGCTGCAGATCATGCAATACAAGCAGGCCAGTCGAGAGCAGGCCACACACCGGCAGGCCTGCCCACAGGATTACCGGGAGGCCACCACGGCCAGCAGCGACCCCACCGTGATCGAGGCGCCGGAAACCCTCAAGAGCGCCCTGGCCCGTTCCGAACAGCTGGAACCCATCGACTACCGGACCCATCGCACCTGGTATGACCGCTCCACCTCACGGAGTTTTGTGCTGCCACCCCTGGCACCGCCAACCTTGTCGTCCGAGCACATCCGCACCCTGCTGGGCAATGCCGGCTCCGATGAGCCGCTGATTTTGCCCATGTCGGTGCTGAGCTTGCAGCTGGAGGGGCTCAACGACGGCGGCAACGCCCAACAGGAGGAAGAGAAAGTCAGCTACGACCTGCTGGCCAACCGCGAACGGGAGGCCGACCGGGCCGCCTTTATTGCCGACACGGCCACCCCCTTCTCCGGAGTCATCGTGAACGGCAATCTGAAGCTGTATCTGGACGACGAACAGGAACCCTTCCGGATCGAAGGCACGGCGGAGGGACGACTGAGGTAACCATGAAGGTACGCGCTTCGGTACTGGCATTGATGGTGTGTCTGGGCCTGATGCCGCTGACAGGTCGGGCGGAGAGCGAGCTCTCAGCGGACCAGCAGGCACAGCTGGCCCAGGCACTGGGGCCGCGCCCGGAGATTCGTGATTACGACCGACAGGACCAGTTCGTGACCGATCTACTGGCCTGGCAACGCCGCAAGACCGAACTGGAAAACCGTCTGGCCCGGGGGCAGGCCATCACCACCCCGCCACCGGCAACACCGCGGGACTGGCACCATGTGACCGGCCCCGAGGATCTGGACACCGCGCTACAGAACGCCGAAGGCTATCAGCAACCCGAATACCAGGAACCCCTCCGCTACGACCGGACCACGCACCTGAGCTTCCCGCTAGCCCCCCTGCCCCAACAGCAGCTATCCGACAAGGCACTGAGCGCCCCCCAACTCCCCCCCGCCCCCGTCGGGCAAGAGGAGATCCCCGAATCCATCCTGGAAGACAATGCCCGCATCCAGCGGGAACTGTCCGCCAGCCAGGCGGATGCCCCGCCGCCGGAGCTATACCGGGAGCATTTTGTCAGTCACTCAAGACTGCAATGAATAGTTAATAATGAATAATTAATAACGTCGCGAGACTGTCTTTCCGGTTCTGGAACACATGAGGCCGCGCCCAAACCCTGGGCGCGGCCTCTTTGTTTTGAAATCGTGATAGCGTATTCCGCGAAGCTATTAATTATTCATTATTAACTATTCATTGCTTTTTCATCGCGCGCACCGCAAACAACACCACCCCCGTGGCCACGGACACATTCAGGCTTTGCACCTCACCGGCCATGGGGATTTCCAGCAACTGGTCGCACTTGTCGCGGGTGAGGCGCTTGAGGCCGGCGCCTTCCGCGCCCATGACCACGGCCAGCGCTGGCGGCGCCTGGAAGTCAAACAGGGATTCACTGCGCTCCTCGAGGGCGGTGCCCACCACCCAGACACCCCGCTCGCGGAGCTGGTCGAGCAGGCTGGCCAGGTTGCCCACTTCGTAGTAGGCAAGACTTTCCGCCGCCCCCACGGCCGTGCGGCAGGCCACCGGGGTCAGCCCGGCGGCGTTACGGCGGGGCACGATCACGCCGTCCACCCCGGCGGCATCGGCACTGCGCAGGCAGGCGCCCAGGTTGTGGGGGTCGGTGACGTTTTCCAGGATCAGTAGCCAGGGGCTGGCGGGCTTGCCATCCAGCCAGCGCAGCAGGTCGCCCTCGCCCCCCGGCCGGCGCGGACGGGCCCGGGCGACGATGCCCTGGTGCTGGGGGCCGGCATGCTTTTCCAGCACCTCGCGACGGGCCCGCTGCACGGAAATACCGAAATCCCGCGCCGCCTGGATCATGGCCGCCAGGCGCGGCTCCTCCCGCTCGGCGCGACTGTCCTGCACGAACAGCTCCAGCACCGCCTCCGGACGGTGCCGCAACAGCGCCTCCACCGCATGGAAGCCGGAATACATGAGGGGTTTATTCATGACAATGCCTGCACGCTACATGCACCACGCGAACACGCGGTGATCTCTTGAACACCTTGAATTCAGGGGCGGGGGGCTTTTGGCCGTTGGAGCTTTGCTTGCAAAGCGAATTTCCAGCCAAAAGCCCCTTTGCCTTGCCAGCAAGGCCCCCCCCCTGTATAGCTCGAAGGTCAGCCCTTCTTGCTGCGCCGGGCCGCCTTTTTACCGCGGGGCGGCCCCTTGCGTTTGGCCTTGGGCTTGGGGACCTGGCCCTTGGCCAGCTTCTCCCGCTCGGACAGCTCTTTCTTCTGGCCGGACTGCCCGCCCTTGCCGCCTTTACCGCCTTGCTTGCTGCCGGCCTTGGGGCGGCCCTTGCGGGCAGGGGTGGCGGACTCCAGTTGCAGGTCGATCTTGCGGTCGTCGGTATGTACTGCCGCCACACGCACGGTGACCGCGTCCCCCAGACCGAAGCGGCGGCCACTGCTTTCCCCGACCAGGCTCATATTGACCTCGTCGAAGTGGTAGTAGTCGCTGTCCAGGTTGGCCACGTGCACCAGGCCATCGATATGCAGTTCGTTGAGCTGCACGAAGAGCCCAAAGCTGGCCACGCCGCTGATGACGCCTTCGAACACCTCGCCAATACGGGACTCCATGAACTGGCACTTGAGCCAGGACACCACATCCCGGGTGGCATCGTCGGCGCGGCGTTCGGTCATGGAACACTGCTCGCCAATGGCCACCATGTCCGACTGGCCGTAGGGCAGGATCTTCTCACGGGGGATCTTCGGCAGGTTACCGGGATTGTCCACGTGACTGGGCTCGCCATTGCTGCGGATCAGGAAGCGGATCGCCCGGTGCACCAGCAG
>JAKSCQ010000239.1 GCA_022360555.1 Pseudomonadales bacterium | reverse complement strand
GGCGTAAAGAGAATGTAGGCCCTTTTCTGGAGGGGTTCCCGAGTGGCCAAAGGGATCAGACTGTAAATCTGACGCGAAAGCTTCGGAGGTTCGAATCCTCCCCCCTCCACCAGATTAAGATGTAGATCGAAAGCGATCTGCAAGCCGGAAGGCTGGCAAGGCATCGGAAGGTTTGCGGGTATAGTTCAACGGTAGAACCTCAGCCTTCCAAGCTGATGATGCGGGTTCGATTCCCGCTACCCGCTCCAGCTCCGGAATGATTTGTCATCGTCAGATGGCATGAAGGTTATGCTCATGTAGCTCAGTAGGTAGAGCACACCCTTGGTAAGGGTGAGGTCACCGGTTCAAATCCGGTCATGAGCTCCAATTTCCGGGCCCAGGTATATCCTGGGTCCGGCTTCATGTGTCTTGATGGTGCCAAGGTGGTCTGTGTTTATCAAATACAGTCCTTAAATGTGTCTTTTCGGGTGTATGTACGCCATATGGCGAGAAAGCACAGCCAAGTTGAGAGGTGAAGAGTCGTGGCAAAGGAAAAGTTTGAACGTAATAAACCGCACGTAAACGTAGGCACCATTGGCCACGTTGACCATGGTAAAACCACTCTGACCGCTGCGCTGACTCGCGTTTGTGCAGAAGTCTGGGGCGGCTCTGCCATTGCTTTCGATGGTATCGACAATGCGCCGGAAGAGCGTGAGCGTGGTATTACCATCGCGACCTCTCACGTGGAATACGATTCCCCGACTCGCCACTACGCCCACGTAGACTGCCCCGGTCACGCTGATTATGTGAAGAACATGATCACCGGTGCGGCGCAGATGGACGGCGCGATCCTGGTAGTGTCCGCTGCTGACGGCCCGATGCCGCAGACCCGCGAGCACATCCTGCTGTCCCGCCAGGTAGGCGTACCGTACATCGTCGTGTTCCTGAACAAGGCCGACATGGTCGACGACGAAGAGCTGCTTGAGCTGGTGGAAATGGAAGTTCGCGAACTGCTGAGCGACTACGACTTCCCGGGTGACGACACCCCGATCATCAAGGGCTCTGCCCTGAAGGCGCTGGAAGGTGACACCAGCGACATCGGCATGCCGGCTGTTCAGAAGCTGGTAGAGTGCCTGGACGAGTACATTCCGGAGCCGGAGCGTGCGGTAGATCAGCCGTTCCTGATGCCGATCGAAGACGTTTTCTCCATCTCCGGTCGTGGTACCGTGGTAACCGGCCGTGTAGAGCGTGGCGTTATCAAGGTTGGCGAAGAAATCGAGATTGTTGGTATCAAGGACACCACCAAGACCACCTGTACCGGTGTTGAGATGTTCCGCAAGCTGCTGGACGAAGGCCGTGCGGGTGAGAACGTTGGTGTACTGCTGCGTGGTACCAAGCGTGACGAAGTTGAGCGTGGTCAGGTGCTGGCGAAGCCGGGCACCATCACCCCGCACACCAAGTTCTCTGCCGAGGTTTACGTGCTGAGCAAG
>JAKSCQ010000177.1 GCA_022360555.1 Pseudomonadales bacterium | reverse complement strand
TGTTTTGAGGTGCTGTAGATCATGGGTAGTGCACAGCTGATTACACGTTTTGGGGACAACACCGCCGGCCTGTCCAAGGAGACCCTGGCCGAGCTGAACCGCGTGTATCGTTCGCTGAGCTTTGAAGAGCGTATCCGCCGGGTGTATCAGGACTTTCCGCCGGAGCGCATCATGGTGACCTCGTCTTTCGCGGCCACCTCAGCCTATTTTTTGCATATCATCTCCACCATTCGCCCGGAGCAGCCGATCCACTTTATTGATACCGGCTACCACTTCGAGGAAACCCTCAAGTACAAGGACTACCTGGTGGAGAAGTTCGGTCTGGACGTGATTGATGTGACTCCGGACCCGGATCACCACCAGGTGTCCCTGGAAAACCGCATGTGGGAAACCGACCCGGATCTGTGCTGTCAGGTGAACAAGGTCAACCCGCTGGAAGAGGCCAAGGAAAACTACGACCTGTGGATTTCCAGCCTGATGGGGTGGCAGACCGAACACCGTGCTGGCCTGGAAATCTTTGAAGAGCGTCGTGGCATGATCAAGTTCAACCCGATGATCGATGTAACCCGGGAGCAGCGGGACGCCTACATCGAGGAGCACGACCTGCCGTTCCACCCGCTGGTGGACGAAGGCTACGACTCCATCGGTTGCAGCCACTGTACCTTCAAGGGTGAAGGCCGCGAAGGTCGCTGGAAAGGCAACCAGAAGACCGAGTGCGGCATCCACCTGTAACCCTGCTTGGCAACATTGATCAAAGACCGGGCGCATCATGCGCCCGGTTTTTTTGGGTTTCTGTTGGTGATTCCATGTGTGCCGGGCGAAGGGCCTAACGTAGGGCGGAAATCGGCGTATGCCGATCTCCGCCATCCACCGGGAGCAACGGCGGAGATTATTCTCACCCCTCTGGGGGCATCCGCGGCTCAAGCCCGCGCCAGATGCCCCAACCCGTTGGAGCCTTGCTTGCAAGGCGAAAGGGGATTGGGCCCGTGCCATCCGATACCTTCACTCCAACCGCAACGTTTCCCTCGTTTCGATTGTTGTCTAGGCTAGTCGTTTCCCGATTGTCCCGGTCTGTCCATGAAACGCCTGCTTTCCCGTCGATTGTTCTTCGTCCTGTTGCTATTGGTACTGGCCAGCATGGCGGCACTGCAATGGTGGCCCTTGCCCGCCAGCCTGCAGACCACCCCCTACGCCACCTTGATGCTGGATCGCAATGGCCGCCTGCTCGATGCCCGGATCGCCAGTGATCAACAATGGCGCTTCGTGCCGGTGAAGCAACTGCCCGGCAAATATGAACAGGCGTTGCTGCGTTTCGAGGACCGCCGTTTTTATGCCCACCCCGGCGTTGACCCACTGGCCATCGGCCGTGCTGCCTGGCTTAACGTACAGGCGGGCAGGGTGGTCAGTGGTGGCTCCACGCTCACCATGCAACTGGCTCGCCTGCTGCGCGATGACCCGCCACGCACCCTGGCTGAAAAGGCCAGAGAGGCGCTACTGGCCCTGCAACTGGAATGGCACCTGAGCAAGTCGGAGATTCTGGTGCATTACGCCAGCCGTGCCCCCTTTGGCGGCAATATCGTGGGCCTGCGTGCCGCTTCCTGGCGTTACTTCGGGCGTGAACCCCAGGCGCTGAGTTGGGCGGAGGCGGCGTTGCTGGCGGTGCTGCCGAACTCGCCGGCCCTGATCCACCCCGGCCGCAACCGTGATCGCCTGCTGGCCAAACGCGATCGACTGTTACGCGATCTGCATGCCCGGGGCCGCCTGGACGACACCGACTTGCGCCTGGCGCTTATGGAGCCCTTGCCGGAGGCGCCCAGATCCTTGCCCAGGCTGGCTCCTCATCTGCTGACCTCTCTCATTGCCTCCACCCGGCACCAGTTGCTGGAAACCACCCTGGATGCGGATCTGCAACGCCGTGTGCAGGCGCTGGCCCGTCAGCACGGTCGCCGCCTGGCCAACGAGGGCGTCCACAATGTGGCGACCGTGGTTATCGATCATCAGGCACTGGCAACCCGTGCCTATGTGGGCAATGTGACCCATGGGGACAAGCTGGAATACGGCGCCGCCGTGGACATCGCCAGCGCTCCCCGTTCCACGGGCAGCATTCTCAAACCCTTGCTGTATGGACTGATGCTCGATGATGGACGGTTGTTGCCGACCACCCTGGTGCCGGACCTGCCCACCAACTATGGCGGTTTCAGCCCGGAAAACTATGACCATGCCTACCGGGGTGCCGTACCCGCCCACCAGGCCCTGAGTCAGTCACTCAACATCCCTGCCGTGCGGATGCTCAAACGCTATGGCCTTGGGCGCTTTCACAGCGAGCTGCAACGCATGGGTATGAGTACGTTGTTCCGCAGCGCGGAGGACTATGGCCTGACACTCATACTCGGCGGTGCGGAAGGCACGCTCGCCGAACTCACTGCTATCTATGCGCAACTGGCGGCCAGCGCGGCCATGCAGCCGGTCACGCGTATCAGGACATTGCAGGGTGCCGACACTGCCGCGCAGTCGTCTCCCCTGACGCTCAGCCCGGGGGCCGCCTGGCTGACACAACAGGCATTGCGGGATGTGGCCCGCCCCGGCACGGCCCGGCAATGGCGTCTGTTCAGTTCCAGTCAGCCCATTGCCTGGAAAACCGGTACCAGCTATGGCTTGAGGGATGCCTGGGCCATTGGCAGTAATGGCCGTTATACCGTTGGGGTCTGGGCGGGTAACGGTAATGGGGAACCCGCACCAAGCCTGGGGGGCACAGCGACCGCCGCACCACTGATGCTGGATATTTTCAGCCTGCTGGACAGGGCACCGTTACCGGAGCCTCCACTGAGTGAACTGAAAACGGTCCATATCTGTCGCGATGATGGCTACCTCAGCGGTGGGCGATGCGAGACGCGGGAACAACTGGCTCCCCGGCAAAGCCATTTCGAAACCATCACGCCACACCATGTCCGCGTGCATCTGGATCACAACGGCCAGCGTGTACATAGTGGCTGCGAAGCCGTGAGCAAGATGAACCACCAGGACTGGTTTGTCCTGCCGCCGGCCCAGGCCTGGTTCTACCAGCGTCACCATACCCACTACCGCCCACTGCCCACTTGGCGGGAAGACTGCATTGCCGGTGCCCGAGCGATGCAAAGTGAAGCGCCCATGGCGCTGGTTTATCCCCATGCCGGTACCGCCATCTATATCCCCACCGAGCTTGACCAGAAACGGGGCCGTGCCGTGTTCCGGGCGGTACACCAGCGTGGGCAGGCCACACTGTTCTGGCACTTGGATGACACCTTCATCGGCAAAACCCGCCACTTCCACGAAAGGGCCATTGCCGCCGAGCCCGGTTGGCATGTGCTGACCCTGGTGGATGATCAAGGGTTTCGTCTGCGCCAGCGTTTCAAGGTGCTGGGAAAATAATCCAGGCAATTGCAAGTCCTTATGCCGCAGTGGTCGGGGAAGAGAGTATTTTCCGCTGTGCCTTTCTGATTTTCGTGTAGGAGATGGCTGACAAAATGTGTAAGCGGTTTTTCAGTGTTAAAGGAAAACCAAGCATTTGCTTGTGAGAGATCTCACATAAAAGCGTGCACGGGCGTATGAAAAACCGTTAAATCGATTAAAAAAACAGCATTTAAATGTGTTCGTATCACAAAAAAAGAAATTAGGGCCTTTTTGACAGTTGGCCTGGCTCCGTCAAGAATCCCCCCGCTTTTTTCGATCAAGGATGAGTCACCGTAATACTCATCGGGGGAGCCATGGATACAGGCAAAAAAGCACTGCAGAAAAAGAAACTGTCTGCGCAAGCGGTTGCGTCGTTAACGCATGGTGTCGCCAAACTGGTTGAAGGGCAGAAACAGTTTGCCGAAGAAATGGGGTTGCCATATTCCCGCATCTTTCATGATGGTTACGAGGCGTTCAAGGATAAGACGGCGAGAGAAGTCATCTTTTCCTGGCTGTATGCCGGCGCCGATGGGCACGAGAAAATCGAAGCCCTGTTCGTGGATTTGCTGGAACACCAACTGGCTCTTGTCGAGGCGCTGGCCAGCATCCAGAACCCCTCCATTCCCGCATCTTCCCCGATAGACCGTCTGATTCAGTCCCTTTTTGGATCGGAAAAAACGGACAGGGAAAACTCACACCGCAGCTACATGCAGGATACCGCGCCTGCATTTATTGCGGCCTACGCGCGTGCCAGGGAGCAGGGAAGCTTCGACCGGCCGTTACTGGAAAGTCGTTCAAGCTAATCAAACAGTCAAAGGGCAAATTATGCGCTTATTCATTGTTATTGCGTTTACTGCACTGCTTTCTGCCTGCGGATCACCGGCGTTGAAATTCGGTGTTTCTTCCACGGCGGATATCAACAAGAACGAATTTGAGGAGCCCCTGGCCGTTGTTGTCAGGGTGTACCAGTTGAAAGACAAGCGCCGGTTTGAAAATGCCAGCTTTGATGAGCTCTGGAAACAGGATTATCAGGTGCTGGGCAACGACCTGGTCATGAAGGAAGAGTTCACCATGGACCCGGCCTACCAGCGGCATCTGGAGTTGCCCCGTCACGATCAGGCCGAATTTCTGGCGGTCATGGCGGTGTATCGCAAGCCGGAAAATGGTAGCTGGCGGGATGTCGATGAAATGCCGGGCAACTTCATTACCCGCCGTTTTGACAAGACCGTGCAGATCACGCTGGAAAAGAATCTGATTCTCCTGGATTAACAGGCACGTTTTATGAGCCATCAGCAAAAGAAAATCGTTTGGGCAGAAGGCCTCTTTCTCGGCCAGCAGCATTTCCAGCAATGGGAAAGGGCAACCCGGGAAGACATCCAGGCTCGCACCCGTCTGATCAACCCCCACGGCTGGGGCCTGGTGTCGGCAAGGATGGTGGCCGAAGCCCCGGAAATTGGTCAGATCCGGGTGGAAAGCATTACCGCCATTCTGCCAAACGGGCAATGGGTGCATTACGACAGCCAGCGCGATGGCGGTCCGTTGATCTGCGATCTGTCGGTCGGGGGCGAACGGGTGGATGTCTGGCTGGCCATGCCGGACAACGACCGTGTCGCGGGCATCAATGGTTACCAGGAACAAGGGCGTCTGTGTGCCTGGCGAGCGGATTACCAGGAAGTCCCCGATGAACATGACCCCGCGCGAACCCGCGAAATCATCATCGGCAAGCCCAATCTGGTCCTGCTCAGGGGAGATGAAAGCCGGGATCACTATTCCGCCTTTCGGTTGGGGGTCTTCGAACAGCAAGGCGACGGTCAGTACGCCCCGGTAGAGGGCTATATACCCCCGGTGGTTACCATCAGTGCCAGTGAAACCCTGAGCACCTGGTTGACGAAAACCCGTGATCTGCTGTCGGCCCGTGTGCGCCAGCTTTCGCAACAGCGCAACAGTTATGGCGAGCTGGCCGACATGAGTAGCCGGGAACTCGGGCAGTTTCTGCGATTGCTGGCGCTGCGACCGGTTCAGGCCATGCTCGATCACCTGATGCAGCAGGAAGAGGCTCACCCCGAGTCGCTGTATAGCGAAATGGTTCGCCTGATCGCCGGCCTGCGGGATTTCCAGCCGGATATGCCGGAACTGGAGATGCCTGTCTATCAGCATGCCGACCTGGGTCAGGTCTTTACCAGGCTGGAAGAGTTGCTCAGGGAGTCGCTGGCACAGTCGGCCAAAACCACCAGCACGGCCCTGTCGCTGAAACAGGAAAGCCCGGCTCTAATGTTGGCGGACGGCGTGCCCTGGCAGGAGCTTGGCAAGCAACACCTTTACCTGGGGGTGTATCACGAATCGGATGACCCGAACTGGGTGACGGACTTTGCCAAGCAATGCAAATCCGGCAGTCGTGAAGATCTGGAATTGATCCTCGCCTCGGCGCTGCCGGGCGTACGACTGGCACATACCCAGCGGCCTCCCAACAAGCTGCCGGTCAAAAGTGGTTTTGAATATTTTCGTTTCGAACCAACAGGGGAATTCTGGCCTCGTGCCGTGGAGGCGGAGAGCCTGGCGCTATTCCTGCCGGCCCAGTTCCATTCCTCCCGTTTTGAATTGTTGTGCGTGGAGGAATGACAGTGGGAAACGAGTCCATGGATGTGACCAACCCTTTACTGGAATGTACCGCTCACCTGTTTGCTTTGGTCATGCCGCTGCGTTCCGGCGGCAGTGATGCCCCGGACGATCTGTATGAACAGGTACTGGACGGTTTTGACATCTTCGAGCGGCTGGCCTTTGAACGGCAGATCTCGACGGCGGATGTACAGAGCGCCAAGTTCGCCATTGCCACCTTCATTGACGAAGCGGTCATGGCGTCCTCGTGGCCCCACCGAATGGAATGGATGTCCCAGCCCCTGCAACTGAAGCTGTTTGGCGAGCACCTGGGGGGCGAAGTCTTCTTCGTTAAACTCAGCGAACTGCGCCAGCGTGGGGAGCAGAACCTGGATCTGCTGGAGCTGTATTACGTGTGTCTGCAACTGGGCTTCGAAGGCGTCTACAAGCTGCGGGGTCTGGAGCAGTTGATGGCCTTGCAGGTGGATCTGCGCAGCCAGATTGATAGCCACCGGGGCGTGGCGGATCCGCGCCTGGCCCCCAATGGCGCCGCGCGAGAGCACCTGTTTACACGGGTTGGCCGGCAAGTCCCCTATTGGGTTATCGCCTCGGTCACCGTGGCCATCATTTTTTTCAGTTATACCGGGTACACGGCGGTGAGCATGAAGAGCGCCAGGGATGCTGCCGATCAAATCGCCCAGTTCCGTGAAACCCTGATGCAGTCCCCTGTGTACTCCTCGCTGTCCGAAGGAGATCTTCCCTAATGCTAGCCGGTCGTCTGATTTCCATTCTCAAGAAACTTGTCCTGTCCCGCCTGGGCAGCTCCGCCATCGGGCTGGTTGCGGTCGTCGCCCTGATCTGGTTCGCCGGCCCCCGTCTGGGACTGACCGGGTCCACCCGCTATATGGCTATTGCCGCGGTCAGCGCGATCTTTGTGCTGGTTTACCTTTTCCGCTGGTGGCTGGCACGGCGCCGTGGCAACCAGCTGCAGAAGGAGCTGGGCGGCGGTGATGCCGACAGTGATGTGGATGCCCTGCATGAAAAGATGTCGCAAGCCATTGCCTCGCTGAAGTCTTCACAGCTTGGCGCCGGCTACCGGGGGAGTGCGGCGCTGTATGCCTTGCCCTGGTACATGGTGATTGGCCCGTCAGCAGCGGGAAAAAGCACGCTGCTGCGTAATTCCGGCCTGCATTTCCCCTACGCGGATGCGGACGACCTGCACTTCCGTGGCGTGGGGGGGACTCGCAATTGCGACTGGTGGTTCTCGGACCAGGCCGTGCTGCTGGATACCGCGGGACGCTACACCACCGAGGAAGACGACCGGGAAGAGTGGCTTTCGTTTCTGGATATGCTGCGCAAACAGCGCAAGCAGACACCGGTTAACGGTGTGCTGGTGGCCATCAGCGTGGCGGATCTGCTGACTGCGGATACCGAAGGGCTGGAGCGGCATATCAAGATTATCCGCGAGCGCATCAATGAGCTCATGACCCGCCTGGGCCTGACTTTTCCGGTCTTCATTGTCTTCACCAAGACAGACCTGATACCCGGTTTCGAAGCCTTTTTCGAAGACCTGAGTGACAGCGAACGCGAGCAAGTCTGGGGCGCCTATCTGCTGGAAGACAACGGGGAGAAAAACCCGGCGGAGCAGTTTGAGGATCACACCCGAGATCTTTACCAGAAGCTCTGCGAACTGCGTTTGCGCAAGCTGTCCATGCAGCGGAACCTGGATCGCAAGGCGGCGCTATACGCCTTCCCGGACCAGTTCCAGGCGGCAGCCGAAAAGCTGTCTGAGTTCATTAACCTGCTGTTCCGGGATAACCCCTATCAGGAGATGCCCCGCTTTGCCGGCGCCTACTTTACCAGCGGCACCCAGGAAGGTACGCCACTGACCCGCTTGCTGGGCAATCTGCGTCAGGCCTTCGGTTTCGATAATCGTGAACAGCCCGCAAGGAGCACCCCGCCCAAGCCGTTCTTCATTCATCGGTTTTTTACCGAGGTGGTGATTCCCCTCCAGGGAGCGGCGCATGGCAACCGCCGCCGGTTGATCTGGCATCGTACTCTCAAGGCCGTGTCCATCGGCGCGGCGGTCTGCGCCATTGGTGGCACCTTGCTGCTACTGGCGGCGTCCTATGGCACCAACAAAATGCTCCTGAACGAAGGGGTAACGCTGAGCAAGAAGATGGTGGTCGCTCTGGAAGATGACCGCTACGACACCCTGGACCGATTTCAGGTCATGGAATCCCTGTACCGTCATTATCTGGAACTGAAGCAATACGAAGAGCACAAGCCCTGGCGTTTCCGCTTCGGCATTTATACCGGCGACAAACAAATTCCGGAGATTGAGCATCTGCTGGCCAGCAGCATGGATGTGATGTACCGGGATGTGGCAATCCGCTCTCTGGAACTGACGCTGGAGAATCATGCCCGTTCCTGGGAGGCGGCGGACCGGCAGGGGCAAGAGGCAATCCGGGAAGATTATTATGGCGCCCTGAAAAGCTATCTGATGCTCAGTCGGGCTCCGCAGCGAATGTCCGCGGACACCGCGGTGCCCGTGCTGAACCGGCTTTGGCTGGATCGCAAGGGGCTGCAGGGCGAAGCCGTTTTCAGGGAAGCTGCCACTGACTCGGATCACGCCCTCTATGGCGTGGCGCATTTCTACCTGTCCCGACGTGCGGCCAGCGAGGTGCGCTGGAATGCACGCCAGGAACTCATCGACCAGGCACGTAATCATCTGCGCACGCCACCGAATGCGCAGCAAATGTATGCCCAGATCGTCTCCAAGGGGGCCACGGCTCTCAGCCCTTATCGGGTGGAGGACATGCTGGACCGCAACAGCCAGAAAATCCTGGGGGCCGGGAAAACGATTCCGGGGATTTATACACGCGAAGGCTGGGAGGATTTCGTGCTTCCCCAGATCGACGCCCGCATCGAATCCGCCACCCGGGGTGACTGGGTACTCACCGGCCAATATGACCTGCGTGACGGCGAGAATGCCGACGGCGAGTTGATCGACGAAGTATTGGCCGCAGAATTGCGTGGCCAGATTCGTGACCTCTACTTCGGGGATTATGCAAAAGCCTGGCGCGACTTTATCGCCAGTGTCCGCATTCGGCGTTTTGACTCCCTGGCTGATGGGGTCAAGCGTCTGGACAGGTTGTCACGCAGCGGTGGCCCCATCGGCCAGCTCATGAATGTGGCCAGCCGGAACCTGGCGTTGTTTGAGGCCGCGCCGGACCTGGTGGCCGGTGCTGCCGAGGCGGTACCCGAAGGCCAGCGCCAGACCATCAAGGCACTGGATGAGCGCACCACAGAACTGCGGCGCTTTACCGCCGCGGCAGAGGAACGCTCCGTCAGCGAACTGATACACCAGTACTTGCTGATTGTTTCGGCACTGAAAACGGATATGGAAAAGCTGGCCCTGTCCGTGGATGTCGGCCGGGAAGCGGAAGTCTATGCCGGTAATATCCTCGGCCGTGGTGGCTCCGAAACCGAACTGTACAAGGGCTGGGTCACCATCAGCAGTTTGCTGGGCGGCGCGGATGTGGAGACGCGCGAAGCACTGCGCCCCTTGTTCGAAGGCCCGGTTCGGGAAAGCTGGCGCAATGTGCTGCTGGAAGCCCGCAGCGGTATTGCCAGCCAATGGCAGCAGGATGTGGCCAGTATCTTCGACACGCGTTTGCGCAATCGCTTTCCTTTCGATGAAAAGGGCAGGGACGCCACCATGGACGACATGTCCGATTTCTTCCAGCCAGGCTCCGGGCGGCTGTGGCGCTTCGTCGACAACAGTCTTAGCCCCTTTATTGAGCAGACCCGCAACGGCTGGCAGGAAAAGACCTGGCTGGATCAGGGGTTGGGGCTATCCAGCCGTTTCCTGGCCAGTCTGTCCTCGGCACAGGTGATTACGGAAAGCCTCTTCGGACGAGGAGGGCGGCGCCCGGAAATGAGTTTCTATCTCTATCCGGTGCCGGCGCGGGGGGTCAGCGAGATTGTGCTGGAAACCAGCGGGCAGTCCTACCGTTATCGCAATGGCCCCCAGGAATGGCGCCGTTTCTCCTGGCCGGGTGACCACAATAACCCCGGTGCCAAGGTGTCGGGTGTATCGCGCCGGGGACAGGTGCGAGATGAAATCAAGGTAAGCGGCCCCTGGGCACTGTTCCGTCTGCTGAATGAGGCGGTGATTTCACGGGAAAGCAGTTCGGAGTTCGTGCTGCAGTGGGAGCTCAATGGCGGGCTCAGCGATCCCCTTCTGGTGAAATACCGGCTGCGGGCAGACCGGCAGGCCAATGTCTTCAATCAGCGAGTACTGAGCCGCTTCAATCTGCCGCATACCATGCTGCGTCCGCTGACCCCTTCATCTGGCAGTGTGCTGGAGGCAGGGTAATGCTGGGGTTTCTGCGACAGAACAAGCCGTTTCCAGCAGAAGCCGGGCTGATGGAAAAACCCAGGATCGCGGCTTTCGGCAAACTGCCGATTCGCGCGGATTTCATCAAGCTGAATGTGGCAGAGCGGGAAATCCGTGAACTGGATGAGTGGATTCAGGAAGGGTATGCGCTGGTCTCGCGGCGACTCAACGGTGTCCAGGGGGACGATGTGTTCCCCGAGGCCGGGATTCACCATGCGGTATTTTCCGGGTCAGATAATCGTCGCCCGGTACTGGCGACAATCGGTCCGGGCAGCGACCGGAGTGGCCGCTGGTATCCCTTTATTGTCAGCACCGTGGTGCAGATTCCCTACCTGAAACAGACACAGGCAGCAGCGCCTGTGGTTTACCGTCAGTTCTTCACCCAGTCGCGGGAGGTGGTCGGCCAGCGCTGGCGCAGTGAACCACTGGATATCCTGCTGGGCTTTCTTGAATCCATCGCCGCCGAATGTCATCAGGCGCAGCGTAACCAGGCGGTCCAGCAGGAGATGGCCCTGCTGCGCAACAGCCCGGTCGAGACGATTCAGGATCTGGCCCGGGAGTATGGTGATCCGGCGGTATTCTATCAGGGGGTCTGTGACCTGCTGGGTAATGTCATTCGTCGTGGCGCATCCAGAACCTCATGGGGGATACGTCTTCCTCTTCCCGCCGGTGAGCTTGCCATGGCGGGCCTGGTCTTCTGGCTGAGGCTGGTGGATAGCCTGCTGGGGGGGAACTGGAATGCCAATTACTTCTGGTCCTGGGGGAAAGACGGGGAGCAGGGGGCGTTGACGCTCTTTTTCCGCCGTGTACCCCCCAGCTTCTTGCCGCATCTTTTTGATCATCATATCCGCGATGGCAATGTTCAGACACTGTCGCAGATGATCGCCGAGCCCGGCATTCCGTCGCGCCACGCCAGGGATCTGGCCGCCCTGGAACAGGGAACCCTGCTGGATTTGCTGAGCCGCTTCGTCAGTGGAGGTATGCAATGAGCGACTATCGTGCCGAGCTCATGGAGACCTTGTCGGCCTGGCAGGGCAAGCCACCGGGAGAGGACCCCAGATACAGCGACAGCTTTGCCCAGTTGCGCGGCGAGGTAGAAAAGCTCAACGGCAATGACTTCGAGCGGATCCGCAAACTGACCCAGGACATTCTTCGTGATCAGGCCCTGGATATGCGGGTACTGGCTTACCAGACTCTCGCCCATGCCTATCTGTCCGGGGCTGCGGGGCTGGCCTGCGCCTTCGAAGGCTGGTGCTGGGTGCTTGAAAACGCCTGGGACACCAGCCATCCGGTCCGCCCCAATGCCAGGCTGGGCGCTCTGGCCTGGCTGAACAATGACCGCTTCCCGGTGTATCTGGGCCTGCATACTTGTGATGACGAAACGCTGACCCGGCTTGAACAGCAACTGCAACGTTTTCATGCATTGCTTGATGACAGACTGGAAGACGCGCCACGGCTCAAGTCCATTGCAAGCTGGTTGACCGAACAACAGAAAAAACGGGCGAACCAGGCACCGCCGGCAAGCCAGCCCGAACAGGAAGACAACGGCAATCCCACGCCCACAAAACCGGCGCCGCCGGCTGCGGGTCAGGGAGTGCCAGCCCCTGCCGGCAATATCGATAGTGAGCAAGGTGAGCAGAAGGCACTACGGGATTTGCTGGCCTGGTATCGCCAGGAAAGGCGCTATGAACCCATGATCAGGGTGTCCCGCTCATTGCGCTGGTCGGGTCTGGTGGTGCCGCCTGCGGACAAGAACAAAACCCGTATTGCGCCGCCCAGAGCGGCCTCATTGAACGCCGTCCGGGCTGCCCTCGACAGCCAGCAGTGGGACGAGGCATTGCTGGCCGCGGAGCGGGCCTTTCTCGAACCCGGCGGGCAATTTTGTCTGGAGTTGCAGCATGCGGCTTTCCAGGCAGCGGAAGGGATGGGCATGCCGGCACTGGCGGAACTGATCGGCCGTGAATGTCGATCCCTGCTCCAGGCCCGGCGCGAGCTGATCAAACTCCATTTCAGTGATGATACCCCCTTCCTGTCCGGCCCCGCCGTCAGCTGGGTGGAATCGTTACTGCAAGAAAACGCTGCCCAGGCAGACCAGAACGATAACCACTGGAGTCAGGTAGCCAGTGAGGCGGTGGAAGCCGCCCAGCGCGATGGCCTGGTGGCCGGCCTCAAGGTGATGGATCAGGTTCCCACCCAGGGGCGCAAGGCCCGCTCCGAGCAGGATCTGCACAAGGCGGAACTGTGTCTGCTGCACCAGCGCCATGACCTGGCCCTGCCGTTGCTGGAGGCCATTGCGGAACGTCTGGATGACCACGGCATCCCGGTCTGGGAGCCCGCCTTTGCCCTGCGGGTATGGCGGCTGATGCAGCAGGCCCTGCGCGCCGGGGAAAGCGGTGAGCACGTCCAGCTTCGCCTGGAGCAGATAGGCAATCATATCAGCCGCACCGATATCACGGCTGCCGCAGGCATGCTGTAGCGGCAATATCTTCAATGGATTGACGACGACAAGAGGGGAAAACATGTCCAAGAGTTATCAGAACGAAGTGCCACGGGCACGGGTCAACATCACGCTCGATCTGGAAACCGGGGGCGCCAAGAAAAAGCTCGAACTGCCTCTGAAATTGCTGGTCATGGGTGACTACAGCAATGGCCAGGCGGAAGGACGACTGGCAGAGCGGGAACGGGTTCGTATCGATAGAAACAACATCGATGACGTGCTCAAGGACATGTCTCCGCGCGTGAAATACACCGTGGAAAACAAGCTCCGCGACGATGGTTCGGAAATCGATGTGGACCTGTCTTTCGACAGCTTCAAGTCCTTCAAGCCGGAGGCGGTGGCACAGAATATTCCGCAGCTCAACGACATGCTGGCCATGCGCAGCCTGCTCAAGGATCTCAAATCCAATCTGCTGGATAACAGCAAGTTCCGTCGTGAGCTGGAGCGCATCGTCAAGAATCAGCCCGAACTGGAAGCACTGATGGGCCAACTGGAAAACCTGGTTCCGCTGGATGGTGAAGACAGCGAGCAATAAGCCGCTGGTCAATGTAAGGAGACAAGTCATGAGCACGCAACAGAGCCAACAGGCCACCGCTGACGTCGAGGTACAGGAAGAGGGGACCATCTACGAACGTCTCTGTAGCATGGTGGATATCAATCCAGTGGGCGAGCCGCTGAAACTGCAGAGTTTTCACCACAGTGAAAACCTGGCAGAGGTCCCCCTGGAGCAGCGTCTGACGGCTGCCTTGCAGGTCTTTCTGGACCTGGCCAGTCGCAGTGAAAAGTTTGATCGTATCGACAAGACCCTGCTCGACCAGTACATCGCCCGTATCGACAGTGCCATCAGCAAACAACTCGATGCCGTCATGCATCACCCAGAGTTTCAGAAAGTGGAATCGGCCTGGACGTCGCTGAAGTTCCTGGTGGACCGGGCAGACCCGAAAGCCAATATCCGGGTGGAACTGCTGGACGCCAGCAAGGATGACCTGGCAGAAGACTTCGAGGACGTGCCGGACGTGACCCAGTCCGGGTTGTTCAACCACTTATACATTCAGGAATATGACACGCCCGGTGGGGAGCCCATGTCGGCGGTGATTTCGAATTTCGAATTCGATTGTTCGGCACCGGACATTTCCTTGCTGACGGAGATTTCCCGGGTGGCAGCCGCCTCCCATTGCCCGTTCCTGGGCAGTGCCGGCAGCAAGTTCTTCGGCAAGGATTCCATTGATGAAGTACCCAAGATCCAGGATGTAAGCAGCTACCTGGAAAAGGCTGAATACACCCGCTGGCGCAGTTTCCGTGAAAGTGAAGACTCCCGCTATGTAGGACTGGTCATGCCCCGCTTCCTGCTGCGCCTGCCCTATGGCGAGAGTAACCCGGTGCGCCTGTTCAACTACCAGGAGGAAGTGGCCGGCGAGGATCACGAAAAGTACCTGTGGGGCAACGCCACCTTTGCCTTTGCCTCCAACATGGCGCGCAGTTTCAAGCAATATGGCTGGACGGTGAATATTCGTGGGCCGGAGGCAGGTGGCAAGCTGGAAAACCTTCCCTTGCACCACTACGACGTGGGGCGCGGCACCCAGGCAAAAATTCCCACGGAAATCCTGATTTCCGAAACCAAGGAACTGGAATTTGCCGATGAGGGCTTCATCCCGCTCAGTTTCTACAAGAACAGCGATTACGCCTGCTTCTTTTCAGCCAATTCGACACAGAAACCGGCGGAATATACGACACCGGAAGCCACCGCTAACTCACGCATTAATTCGCGTTTGCCTTACATCTTTCTGGTTTCCCGTCTGGCACATTATCTCAAGGTGTTGCAGCGGGAAAATATCGGCGCGAGCAAAAGCCGGCAGGATCTGGAAAACGAGCTCAACGACTGGCTCCAGGGTCTGGTAACCAAGATGAACAACCCGGACCCGGAACTGGTGGCCAACTTCCCGCTGCAGGATGGCTACGTAAAGGTCAACGAAATTCCGGAAAACCCGGGTTATTACCGGGTCGACATGGCCGTCATGCCGCATTTCCAGATCGAGGGTGTCGATGTACGCCTTTCACTGGTCTCGCAGCTGCCAGCAGGCAAGGACGGCTGACTGGTTTGCAGGCTTGCCTGCACCGGACACACCCGTAATCCGTGAGTGGCAATACACGCCGCCCTGGGGGGAGGGTGTGCAGGGCCGGTAATTCGCCGGCTCTTTTATAAACCGAAACTTACAGGAGGTTTTTTTATGGCGATTCCCGCCTATATGTGGATCAAGGACGATCAGGGGAGCGAGATTGAAGGGTCCGTATCCATCGCTGATCGGGAAGGGAGCATCGAAATTCTGCACTTCGACCACGAACTGCGTATTCCCACCGACGGTGACACTGGCTCTCTGACCGGTACCCGCAAGCACGAACCCTTTGTTTTCACCAAGGGGTTTGATAGTGCTTCACCGTATCTCTACAAGGCCTGCAGCAACGGGCAGACCCTGAAGGAGCTGGTGCTGCGCTGGTACCGCATCGATGATACCGGCACCGAGAAGGAATACTTCCGTCACACCCTGAAAGACGTGAAGATCACTTCCGTGAAGCCGGTGATGCACAACGTCAAGGATATCGACAAGGAAAGCTACCCGCATCTGGAAGAGGTTTCTGCCCGCTATGCCGGCATTACCTGGACCTATGTGGACGGCAACATCGAGTTCTCCGACTCCTGGACCGAGGGTCGTTAAGAGCTTTGGGGCGGATTCTTCCGCCCCTTTCCTGTTTTTCCAGTCAATCCAGAGGGATTATGTCCGCCGCCTTGTTCGAAATTATTCATGGCCGGTTTGCCGATGGTTCGCCCGTTTCCGCACTGGCGGGGCGGGAAGCGCGTATGCGCAGTATTCACGATCACCTGCAACGGCTGCTCAATGCCCGTTATGACGTGCTTGAGCATCTTCCGGAGCATGGCCTGCCGGATCTGCCCTCTCTTTACGACGCTCTGCCTTATTCCATTGACACCCTGGCCCGGCTGGTGCGCGAAACCATTATTCGTTTCGAGCCAAGGCTAAAGCATGTGCAGGTGACCGCCAGGCGTGACAATGCCAGCGACTGCGTGGTCCAGCTAGAGGTAACAGGGGTGGTGCCGGAAGGGGGCGTTGCCCGTTTTCGCACCTATTTCCAGAGCGACGGTGGTGCTGATATCAAACCGGGAGCAGCCAATGCGCGAGTATTTTGAATCGGAAATGCGGCTTCTGCATGAAGCGGCAGTGGATTTTGCCAGGGCGCATCCCGAGCAGGCGCGCATGCTGAACCTGGCGGAAGTCAGTGATCGTGACCCTTATGTGGAGCGGTTGCTGGAAGGCATGGCGTTTATCGCCGCGCAGATTCGCGCGCGCATTGATGACAGCGAAAGTGCCATCAGTGAGCAGCTTCTCGAGCAGCTTTGTCCCGGCCAGTTACGTGGCTATGCCAGTCGAACGGTGCTGTCGTGTACACCGGACAGCAATACCCAGAGTGCCAAAACGCTTCCAGTCGGCAGCCAGGTTCGCTCCGTGCCGGTGGGTGACGACAAACAGCATTGCCAGTTTTCAACCATGGCCGCATGCCAGCTTTACCCCCTGAGAGTGTCGGAGGTAACGGTACACGAACCGGGTAACGGGCATACTGAATTGACGTTGACGCTCTCGCACACCGGCGCGGGAAATCTGTCCGACCTGGATATGACCAGCCTCGACATTTACCTGCACTGTGATCCTGCTCTGGCCATGGCGCTGTGCCATGGTCTCAGCCGACCGGCGGGTGACCTGAGCGTGTCCATGGGTGGCAGGCCATGCGGCAGCATTGCTGCCGATCAGGTCAGCCTTCCCTATCTGCAAGACCTGTCACGTACGGTCCATCACCGTGGCTTGCCCGGCTTTTCCTTGCTGCAGGATTATTTCGCCTGGCGTGAGCGGTTTTTCTTTGTGCGCATGACGGGGCTGAATGCTCTGGCGCTGCCTGAAAAGGGGCAAACTCTGCAGATAAAGGCGGTGTTGCCTTTACAACTTCCCGTGGAACACAAGATTCGTAGCGAGCATTTTCAGCTCAATTGCGTTCCCGCCATCAACCTGTACGAAATGGATGCGGACCCGTTCGAAGTGGACCAGAAGCGGGCGGAATATCGATTTCTACCCGATCAGAAACACCCGGACACAGTGGTGCTTCATGAAATCCAGTCCCTGACAGGACGTGACCAGCGCAGTGCCAATCTGACCCAATATCAACCTTTTTACCGCGCCAGTGATTACAGCCAGGAGCAATACTGCTATCGACTGACCCGGCGAGACCTGGGGCTGGAAACCCCGCAGTCCTTTATCAGTCTGTCCGGCCCGGGTCTGATTCCGGCGCAGAGCCTGTCTGCCCGTGTCACTGCCAGTAATGGCTTTCTGCCAAGGCGATATCTGGCGGAGAACCAGATCAGGCAACCCGCGGAAGGGGTGCCGTCGTCGCTGACCGTTCGCAACCTTAACCGGCCATGCAGCTATTTGCCCTGCCCGGATAGCAGTGCCTATCGCTGGCAACTCCAGTCCTTGATGCAGCTCTCCTCCGCGGGCCTGGCTAACCGGGAAACCCTGCAATCATTGATGGGCCTGCTGGACTGGACGGGCCGCCAGGAAAACCGGCGTCGCAGGCAAGCCATACAGGATGTCAGTGCCAGGCCGGTAACTCGCATGCTCAAAGGCATGCTTTATCGTGGCGTATCGGTGGAGGTGCATGTCAATCAGGGTGATTTTCTGTCCCTGGACGATATTTACCTGTTCGGTTGTGTCCTCCACCAGTTACTGAGCCGAATCGCGCCGATTAACGAAGCGGTGGAACTGGTCGTCTTTGCTCAACCCAGTCAGAAGGAATTGGTATGGGAACCTCAGGTGGGCTGCTCGGCGCCGATGTAATGCAGGCCCTGCTGTCAAGCCCGCAGTTTTTCGATTTTGCCCAGGCCATGGAATTACTGGAGGCCTGTGACGAAGACGGGCTGCGTTTTGGCAAGGGGCTGGAGCGAAAAATCCGACTGCACCCGGATGACAATCTGGTTTTTCCGGCGTCCGATATTCGTGGCTGCCGGCAAGACGGTCATTCACTGACGCTGCTGATGGGGTTTTTCGGACTGTACGGTATTGATGCCCCGGTACCACATTATCTGCTGGACCGGACCACGGCAGCGGATGACGACGCTGACCGGATGCGTGATTTTCTGAATATTTTCAATCCGCGCTTTTATGCGTTGCTGTACCGCGCCATGCAGGTGTCGCGTCCGGCCGCAGGTCGCCTGCCTCCGGCCTTTCATGGCTGTGCCGCAGCGCTATCGGGGATGGCGCCGGGCAAGGCAAAACATCCTGCCATGGAAAGCGCAGCGACACCGGATCGCCGCTATTTCCCGGTCGGTCGAATTCGCAGCGCGGGTGGCCTGCAATCATTGCTGCAGGACCAGGTACCGGATATCCGGGTGGAAGTCAGGGACCGCCGCCCGGTCTGGCAGCCACTGGGCCATGGCTGTTCGCTGGGGCAGGGGGAGTGCGGCCTGGGCGACAACACCATTCTTGGCGGGCGCGCCTATGTGGCCAATGGCAATGTGGCCGTGCGGTTGGGGCCGGTGGATTCCAGTCAGGCCCGTGAGCTGTTACCCGGCCACACCCTGGGTGACCGACTGAAAAATCGGGTCCAGGACTATCTGCAGGGCCAGGTCCAGGCTGAATTACAGATACGGGTTCGCCCGTCTCGTCGAGCGTCGGTGGAGCTTGGCGTGGGCGAGCAGCGACTGGGCTGGTCCGCCTGGCTTGGCGAGCGGCTTCAAGACGAGTACACCATTCGTGTGGCGCCCGACGCCACACATCACGACAAGGAATACGTCCAGGGAGGGCATCATGCAAGGTGACAGCGTCCGGCGTTTGCTGGAAAAACTGAATACGACCTGCGCCAGGGCGCTGGAACAGGCAGCGGTGTTGGCCGCGGCAAGAAGTGACTACGAAGTCCGTATCGAACATGTGCTGGTCAAGCTGCTGGACAGCGATCTGCACAACGACATGCAACTGATTCTGGACCATTGTGATATCAGTGGCGATCAGGTATTCGATACCCAGATGCAGGCACTGGCACGACTGCGCACAGCCAACCCGGAGAAACCGGTGTTTTCCGCCCGCCTGGTACAATGGCTGGAGCAGGCTTGGCTGGCTTGCAGCCTGTACTATCAGAGCGATGCTATCCGCAGTGTCTGCCTGCTCGATGCGTTGCTGGAACTGATCCCCCGCTTGGGCGACAGTGCCTTCGAGCCACTGGAAAGCATTTCGTTGACACAGTTGCGTGAGCAGTTCAGCCGCTGGACCTCTGCATCAGTGGAAAGTCGGCCAGTCCCTGACCAGACCGTTTCCAGGGGCGACAACGACTCACCGGCAGGGGCCGAGTTCCAGGGCGAAGCACTGCAACAGTTCTGCCAGGACTTTACGGCGCAGGCCCGTGACGGTGAGCTGGACCCGGTGGTGGGGCGGGGAGATGAGATACGCATGGCCATCGATATCCTCTGCCGCCGCCGCAAGAACAACCCGATCCTGGTCGGCGAGCCCGGCGTGGGCAAGACCGCGGTGGTGGAAGGGCTGGCCCAGCAAATTGTCAGCGGTGATGTGCCTCCTGCGCTTAAGGATGTCCGCCTGCTGGGGCTGGACCTGGGGCAGCTCCAGGCCGGAGCCAGTGTTAAGGGGGAATTCGAACGTCGGCTCAAACAGGTCATCAGTGAAATCCAGGCATCCCCTCAACCGATCATCCTGTTTATTGATGAAGCCCACACTCTGATCGGTGCCGGCGGCGAGGCAGGACAGAACGATGCTGCCAACTTGCTGAAACCGGCTCTGGCTCGTGGTGGCATGCGGACCCTGGCGGCAACCACCTGGGCGGAATACAAACGCTATTTTGAACGGGACGCCGCCCTGGATCGCCGCTTCCAGCGCGTTCCCGTTGATGAGCCTGACACCGAGCGGGCCTTGCTGATGCTCAGTGGCTTGAAGGAAAAATTTGCCGAACACCATGGCGTTCATTTGACTGATGAAGCGCTGTCTACGGCGGTCACCCTGTCGCAGCGTTATATCACTGGCCGCCAATTGCCCGACAAGGCCATCGACGTTCTCGACACGGCGGCGGCCCGGGTGCGACTCAGTCAGGCCAGCCAGCCACGAAGCCTGGAGCAGAATGCGGAGCAGCTGCGTTACCTGCAACAGCGTCTCGATGGCCTCAAGCAGGATGAAGAGCAAGGGCTTACCGGCAAGGCGGGGCTGAAGGAACAGTTCCTGAGCGAACAGGCCACCATTCGGGCCCACATGGAGCAGACCCGCGAACGCTGGGAACAGGAGCGCGAACATGTGCAGGCCCTCGACGGCACGACAGAGCGCCGCCAGGCCTTGCAGGCGGTGCAGAGCGGTGACCCGATGATCCACCCGGAAGTCAGCGCCGCCACCGTGGCGGCGGTGGTTGCCGACTGGACCGGGGTTCCCCTGGGGCGAATGCAGCGCGACGAAGTCTCTGTCTTGCAGGGTCTGGAAGAGCGCCTGGCACAGCGGGTTGTCGGGCAGGACGGTGGCCTGGCCCTGCTGGCCCGCACACTGCGTGCCGCCAAAGCGGGCCTGCGCAAATCAGAAGGGCCGCTGGGCGTTTTCCTGTTGGCAGGGCCCAGTGGGGTAGGCAAAACCGAAACCGCCCGGGCGCTGGCCGATGAGCTGTTCGGTGGCGAACGCTTTCTGGTCAGTATCAATATGAGCGAGTATCAGGAAGCCCACACCGTTTCCCAGCTCAAGGGTAGCCCGCCGGGCTATGTGGGGTTTGGCGAAGGCGGTGTGCTGACGGAAGCCGTCCGTCAGCGTCCTTATTCGGTGGTCGTGCTCGATGAAGTGGAAAAGGCTCACCCGGATGTGATGAACCTGTTCTACCAGGTGTTTGATCGCGGGGTCCTGCGTGACGGGGAAGGGCGGGAAATCGATTTCCGCAATACCGTCATCCTGATGACTTCCAACCTGGGCAGTGAGCGCCTGCAGCGGGAAGCGCTGCCTCCTGCTTCGGAGGAAAACGGCGCATCGCAAGAAGAAGAGTCATCAGACTGGCAGCCACCGGCTGACCAGCAACTGATCCATGCCATCGAGCCGGATCTGCGCGCCCATTTCGCCGCGGCTTTGCTGGCCCGCATGCAGGTCATTCCCTTCCGCCCCCTGGATCAGGACATGCTCAATGCGGTGGTAGCCATGCGACTGGATGCGGTGGCCCAGCGCCTCAAGCAGGCCCATGACATGGCATTCCGTGTGGACGAGCAGGTCATGCGGCAGCTATCGCAGCAGTGTCAGGTGGCCGAGAGCGGAGCCCGTCAGGTGGAAGCGGTCATCGAACAACAACTGATGCCCTCCCTGGCCCAGCAACTGCTGGGCTACATGGCTGATGATGACATGCCGGACATCCTCACACTGACACTGGACGAGCAAGGACAGATCACGGCGGTATTCGCCGATCA
>JAKSCQ010000327.1 GCA_022360555.1 Pseudomonadales bacterium | reverse complement strand
GGTTGCCCGCAGTCTCAGGGCCGGATAACGAAATAGTAGTCGTCGCTGAGCCGCAGTCTCAGGCAATCCGCAGCACCACTCGTTTCCCGCTCCCACTCCACAGACTGCACACCCAAATCGAATGCAGCAGTATTTCGTGCAATGTGTTTTAAGCGTTCAATATCGGTGGATTCGGTAATCAATACCGGGGGCGTTGGCGCACTAGTGGCGCTGCTTTTTTCGCGGAACAGTTTCATCGTCTCTCTCCTTGCGCCTTCAAAGCGACAGCCTGGCTGCTTTGAGATGACGTCCGCCGCATCCACCACAGTGGGCGGGAAGGCGGTTATCGTTATTCGAGCTCCTTAACAGACCCTAATGTTGTTACCCGAATTCAGGAAAAGACGCAATTATCCCGTTTTCTCATATTCCAGATATTGCAGTGACCGGGAAGCCGTGGCCGGGACGGCACTGACGCCCGGCCATGCTCCTGAAGAATCATGGTCTAGAGAATGACAAGATGATTGGGCAGCTCGTTCTTCTGGCGGGTTGCGGGTACATGGGCAGCCAGCTTGTCACCGCAGGCCGTTACCGTTTCCTGAAAGCCCTGTGCCGTCTGCCCGGCTTTGACCCGGGAAATGAAGGTATCCACTATCGCCTGCCATTCGTCATCACCGACATGCTGGGCAATCCCCTGGTCCGCCAGGATTTCCACATAATGTTCGGCTTCGCTGACGAAAATCAGCACGCCGGTGGCATCCCGGGTACGATGCAACCCCTGTTGCAAAAACGCGTTGCGCGCCAGGCTTGCAGCCCGCAAATGCTGCAGGCGACGCGGCACCAAACGGAACTGCAGGGGCTTCCAGCGGAACAGCACCGCCAGCACCAGCAGCATACCCCATTGCAGCAGCAGCGCCTCAAAGGCGGTCAGCCAGTGTGGCAAAAACAGCAGCGCCGCAGGGACCAGCAGAGACAGCAGCGCCGCCCACAACAAGGTGACATAACGGTAATCATCTGCCTGCGTGGCCAGCACGGTGACCAGCTCGGCATCGGTGCGTTTTTCCTGTTCGTTGATGGCCTCGGCCAATGCCGCCTGGGCGGCTTTATCCAGTAACACTACCTGTCTCCCTTACCAGCCACCGGAGGCGCCACCGCCACCGAAACCACCACCGCCGCCGCCGAAGCCGCCGCCACCAAAACCACCACCGCCGAAACCTCCTCCCCCCATGGGCATGGGCAGGAACATGAAGCCACCGCGACGACCACCCCGGCCGCCACCGCCCCCGAAGGAGAGCAGGAAGGTCAACACGATCATCACCGCCAGGATGCCCAGCGCCTTGAGCCCGGACACTTTCTGTCGTGGCTGCCGGGTGCCGGCATACTCACCCTTGATGGCAGCCAGAATCGCCGTGACACCAGCCTGGATGCCGCCATAAAACTGCCCCTGACGAAAGGCGGGCAGAATTTCCTGCTGGATGATCACGCTGGCCAGCGCATCGGTGAGCGAACCTTCCAGGCCATAGCCCACCTCGATACGCACCTTGCGGTCGTTGGGAGCCACAATCAGCAGAACACCGTTATCGTTGTCCTTGCTGCCGATGCCCCAGTGACGGCCCAGCTGATAACCGTAGTCGGCGATGTCATAGCCCTGGAGATCCGACAGGGTGACCACCACCACCTGATTCGAGGTATTCTGCTCGGCCCCCGCCAACGCCTGGGTCAGGCTCTGCGTCTGGGCCGGGGTTAACAGGCCTGCCTCATCGACCACACGGCCGCTAAGCTCGGGGAACGTCGGCGCCGCCCACAAGGGGGACGCCAACAGCAGACTGAGAAGCAGGAAGACGCGCATCAGTCGAAGCTGACCGCCGGTGCCTGGTCGGCCCCTTCCGAGGTCGCCTCATAGGTCTCGCGGATGTCCATGTCGCTGTACAGGAAGCTGTGCCACAGCCGGCCCGGGAAAGTGCGAATCTCGGTGTTGTACTGCTGCACCGCCGCAATATAGTCCCGGCGAGCCACACTGATGCGGTTCTCGGTGCCCTCCAGCTGCGACTGCAACGCCAGGAAGTTCTGGTTGGCTTTCAGATCCGGATAACGCTCTGCTACCACCATCAAGCGCTGCAAGGCAGAGCCAAGCTGGCGTTGCGCCTGCTCAAACTGCTGCAGTTTTTCCGGGTTGTCCAGCAGGTTGCCATCCACCTGAATAGACCCCACCTTGGCCCGCGCCTGGGTCACATCCACCAGCACTTCCTGCTCATGACTGGCATAGCCCTTGACCGTGTTCACCAGATTGGGAATCAGATCAGCACGACGCTGGTACTGGTTTTCCACCTGGCTCCAGGCCGCTTTTACCTGCTCATCATAGGTGGGGATATTGTTGATCCCGCAGCCACTCAACCAACCCGCCAGCATTACCAGCACCACACTACGCCACAAGGTCATTACTGTGTTCTCCATTCATGTTGAATTCAGGCATCGTCCAACCAGATCGACAGCGGGGCACGACGCTTCTCCTCACGCAACGCGGCCAGCAAGCGGTCTTTGCCAGCCCGATTCAGCCGCTTGAGTCTCGCCTCCAGCTGCGAGGCCGACGAGCGATCCCCGCCGGGCACCAGCAGTACCGGCACCACAGGACGTCGCACCCGCGTGTAGCGAGCCCCTTTCGGGCTATGGTTGTGCTCATGGAAACGGCGAGCGGGTTCGGTACAGATCCCCGTGTACAGGGACTGGTCTGCACAACGCACCATATACACCCACCACTGTTGCATGCTTTTACATCTGCCCGCGAAATCATTGCTATGATGCCAGAGACGTTACAGACAACAAGGATGAAAAATGATTACGTATCTATACTGGTTTCTTGTCGCCGCTCTGGTCATCGCCGCCCTGGTCGGTATCGGCGCTCGCGCCGGCAAGTGGAAGCCGGCCATCATCATCGCCGTGATCATCTGGCTGGTCTCCACCCTCGCCTACTATTTCTGGCTCCAGCAAGTGTTCGTCAAGCGCTTTGGCGGCACCATGAGCATCACCATCCCTGAGGAACACTACCACCTCAATGCCACCTGGAAAGATGACAACCTGTGGATCGAGGACTACGACCCTGCCACCAACGAATGCATCTTCCGTGAGTATTCCCGCGGCAACATGCTGCAGGGCCGGGTGGTACTGAAAAACTGCAATCCCCTGGGCATGCACAAGCCAGCACCGGCACCGCTACCCGTCGAGTAGAGGCCAGCCTGGCCTTCCCCTGTTCCGGTGATGCCGCTACCCTTCGCGTCTCAACAACATCACCGGAACAGGACCACCCCATGAGCAACTCCCTGCAGACCCTGCTGGTCGCACTGAAACTGGTGCCCGACGCCGTGGCCTTCGAACAGGTCCAGGAGGTCATCGACGAGCATTATCACTACACCCCCGCCCGTTTCACCAACGGTAGCGGCGACGACCTGGTGGTGAACGAGGCCGGCACCAATGAAGGCTCCTGCCGGATTTTTGCCTTCGCCAAACTGCACCAACTCTCCAACGAGCAGACCCTGGCCTGTTTTGGCCATTTCTTCCGCCACGATGTGCTGGAAAACCCGGATGGCGACGACCACGCCAATATCCGCACTTTCATGCGGCACGGGCTGGAGCAGGTGCAATTCGATTCGACGGCCCTGACTCCCCGATAATGTGACGATCTTCGCGTCATCTTTACCGGCTTTAATGAATGCTGAGCGAATCGTATTCCGGAGATCGAAGATGGCGCGAATTCTGCCTGCAATCGCCCTGCTGCTGCTTTCCCTGACCGTCCAGGCGCAGCAAAGCTGTGCCGAGGCATTGAATACCTCGGTGCGCAAACTCCATTCCCAGCAGATTCTGGACCTGTGTGCCCTGACACAGGGCAAGCTCACCCTTGTAGTCAACACCGCCAGTGACTGCGGCTACACCCCCCAGTTCAAGGCACTGGAAGCCCTCTACCAGACTTACCGGGAAGACGGGCTGATCGTGATCGGCTTTCCCTCGAACGATTTCCGCCAGGAACGGGACTCGGAATCCGACACCGCCGAGGTCTGCTATGTGAATTACGGCGTCACCTTCCCCATGGCTGCTACCAGTTCCGTCAAAGGCGAGGCAGCCAACCCGGTATTCCAGCAGCTCAATCAGGCCACCGAGGCCCCGGGCTGGAATTTCAACAAGTATCTGGTTTCCACGGATGGCCGGGAAATCCTTCATTTCGAGTCCGATGACGAACCGCGGGGCGGCAAGTTGGAAGCGGTAATCCGCGCGCGGCTGAAGTAGTACAAACGGGTGGTAGAAGCCGCCAAAAGAGGCTGCTATTGTGAGTATTTACATTCACCATACCTGTGCGACGCATCCTGTGAAGGTACTCAGCAGCAAGGAACAGCAGCGCCATCGTCTGCAACGCGATATGGAGCGCTATCTGGCAAAAGGCGGGGAGGTTCATAAAATCCCCAACGGCGTCAGTGGTGCCGACCCGGTCAGTGGCAAGGGTCACCAGACCGTGCTGTTCAACGGCCCTCGCCAGCCCCGCCGCACGGACCTCAGCCAGGTGGCGGCCAGCATTGATGCACGCAAGCACAAACCCCGGCGGCAACGCCTTGCGGCCCGACCCAGACGCAAGCTCATCTATGACGATTTCGGCGAACCCCTGCGCTGGGTCTGGCAGGATAAATAACCCTTACTTAACCGTTGATCTGATCGAGGCCCCGCTATGAAACGGCTATTGCTGCTGGTTTCCCTGTTCCTATCCAGCCTTGCCGCCACCGGCGACGTTATTGAAACCCCCGTTACCCTGCCCGACGGACTGGGTACCGGAGTGATGTACATGAATGAAAAGCAGAAGGAACCCGGCCCGGGTGTCATCGTGGTCCACGAATGGTGGGGTCTGAACGACTATGCCCGCGACCGGGCACGCATGCTCGCCAAGCAGGGGTATGTCGCCCTGGCGGTGGACATGTACGGCACCGGCAAGGTAGCCACCCACCCCAAGGACGCCAAAAGTTTCATGGAAGCGGCCATGGCCGAACCGGAGAAGATGAACGCCCGCTTCCAGGCCGCGCGCAACATGATGCTCAAGCAACAACAGGTTGATCCGGACCGCCTGTTTGCCATCGGCTATTGCTTCGGCGGGGGCGTGGTGCTGAACCAGGCCCGTATGGGAACCGAACTGGCCGGCGTGGCCAGCTTCCACGGCAGCCTGGGCACCGACAGCCCGGCCCAGGCCGGGGACATCAAGGCCCGGGTACTGGTGGCGACCGGCCAGGCCGACCCCATGATCCCGGCGGACCAGGTCACCGGCTTCGTCAAGGAAATGACCCAGGCCGGGGTCGACTTCCAGCTACTCAGTTTCCCCGGCGTGAAGCACAGCTTCACTAACCCCCGCGCCGATGCCGTGGCAGAACGCTTTGAGATGCCGGTGGCCTATGACGCCCACGCCGACCAGGTCAGTTGGCAGGCGCTCACCGATTTCCTGGAACACCAGGACTGAATCTCGCACCATGACAGGGCATTGCGCATGGCAATGCCCTCCGGTTGTACACCATTTCCCTGCGCCTCTTCCCCTTTCCTGCCAACCTGTTGATTTCATTAGCCCTGACAAGTTGGCACCACCCTTGCTTTATCCATGACTGAGGAATCGAATGGCCCTGTTGCCATCACGCACTCAACACAATTTGCACCAATAGACCGCTAGGGTTCCGGTCGCCTGCGTTTGCAGTCGATGCCTGGTCCGAGAGCAGTCGACCTTCTTGCGAAGGTTACACGGCGGGACAAAAGCCCGGGAGGACACGATGACAGCACTGTCATTGGATTCCTCACCGTCTGTAGCCAAGGAGGTCCGACATGACCCTTTCCGTACGTAAGACTGCTGCCGTTGCAGCGCTCGCCCTGTTTACTTCCCTCACGCCGGTGACCGCACTGGCCAAAGGCTCCTTCAGCATCTGCTGGTCTGTCTATGTGGGCTGGATGCCGTGGGACTATGGCGCCCAGCAGGAAATCGTCGACAAATGGGCCGACAAGTACGATATCGACATCGACGTGGTACAGATCAACGACTACGTGGAGTCCATCAATCAGTACACCGCCGGCGCCTACGACGGCTGTGCCATGACCAACATGGATGCCCTGACCATTCCCGCCGCCGGTGGCGTGGACTCCACTGCCCTGATCGTGGGGGACTTTTCCAACGGCAACGACGGCGTGGTCCTGAAAGGCACCGACAAGCTGGCCGACATCAAGGGCCGCAACGTGAATCTGGTTGAGCTGTCGGTCTCCCACTACCTGCTGGCGCGGGCGCTGGATACGGTGGGGCTGAGCGAACGGGACCTGACCGTGGTGAATACTTCCGACGCGGACCTGGTCTCCGCCTACACCACCGAGGACGTGACCGCCGTGGCAACCTGGAACCCGCTGCTCAGCGAAATCACTGCCATGCCGGACAGCCACAAGGTGTTCGATTCCTCACAGATACCCGGGGAAATCATTGATCTGATGGTGGTCAACACCGACACCCTGAAAGCCAACCCGGATTTCGGCAAGGCACTGACCGGTGCCTGGTACGAAATCATGGCCACCATGTCCGCCGATGACGACGCCGGCAAGGCCGCCCGCACCTTCATGGCCCGGGCCTCCGGCACCGACCTGGCCGGCTACGAAGCCCAACTGGCCTCCACCCGCATGTTCTATAACGCCAGCGAAGCCGTGGACTTCGTGAACAGTGCCGAACTGAAAGACACCATGAAGAAGGTGGCTGAATTTTCCTTTGACCATGGCCTGCTCGGTGAAGGCGCCCCGGATGCCGGCTTTGTCGGTATTGAAACGCCAACAGGAGTCTACGGTAGCGAGAGCAACGTAAAACTGCGCTTTATCCCGGATTACATGGCCATGGCAGCCAAAGGGAAGCTGTAAGAACGCAAGCACGCCGCACGCTGGCACGCACCACGCCAGCGTGCGACCTCATGCGACTTTTATTACCGGGACTGACCATGAAGAAACTGATCAACCGTCAACCGGGCAAGGCCGGTAGCTGGGCACTGGGGCTGCTGCCCTTTGTGCTGCTGCTGGTGACCTATGTGGTCGCCTCGGACGCACGCCTGGCGGAAAACCCCAACGACAAGCTGCTTCCGGCGCTGGGCAGTTTCGTGGAGGCCATCGAACGCATGGGGTTCGAACCCAGCAAACGCAGCGGAGAATACCTGCTGTGGGCCGATACCCTGGCCAGCCTGGAGCGTCTGGCCATCGGCGTGGGTATCAGCGCACTGATTGCGGTGATCGTGGGCATCGGCAATGGCACCATTCCGCTGATCCGCTCCACCCTGTCACCGCTGGTCACCGGCCTGTCACTGGTGCCCCCCATGGCGATTCTTCCGGTGCTGTTCATCATTTTCGGGCTGGGTGAACTGGCCAAGGTGATGCTGATCATCATCGGCATCACCCCCTTCATGATTCGTGATCTACAGCAGCGGGCGCTGGAAATTCCCCGTGAACAGATCATCAAGATGCAGACCCTGGGTGCCAACACCTGGCAGATCATTACCCGTCTGGTCTGGCCACAACTGATGCCTCGCCTGATCAGCGCTGTGCGTCTGTCACTGGGGCCGGCCTGGCTGTTCCTGATCGCCGCCGAAGCCATCGCCGCCACCGAGGGGCTGGGCTACCGCATCTTTCTGGTCCGTCGCTATCTGGCCATGGACGTGATCTTGCCCTACGTGGTGTGGATCACTCTGCTGGCCTTTGCCATCGACTTCTTGCTCAGCCGTTACTCGCGCTGGCGTTATCCCTGGTTTCACGGAGGGCAGTCGTAATGGCGATCATCGAAATGCAGAACCTGTGGAAGGAATACGGTGACCAGGTCGTGCTGGAACGGCTCAATGCCAGCGTACAGGAAGGCGAGTTCGTCACCATCGTGGGGGCGTCCGGCTGCGGCAAAACCACCTTCCTGAAGATGCTGCTGGGTACCGAGCAACCCACCCGCGGCAAACTGCTGCTGGATGGCCAGCCCATGCCGGCGGAACCGGATGAAAGCCGGGGCATCGTCTTTCAACGCTATTCCGTACTCAACCATCTCACCGCACTGGAAAACGTGATGCTGGGCGGCGAACTGCATGCCAACCGCTGGCTGGGGATCAGCTTCGGCAAACTGCGCCGGCAGTTACGCAAGGATGCCCTGGCCATGCTCGACAGCGTGGGGCTCGGGCAGGCTGCCGACAAGTACCCCCACGAACTGTCCGGCGGTATGCAGCAGCGTCTGGCCCTGGCTCAGGCGCTGATCAAGAAACCTCGCATCCTGCTACTGGACGAGCCCTTCGGCGCTCTGGACCCCGGCATCCGTGCCGACATGCACAAGCTGGTGTTGTCGCTATGGAAGGAACAGCAGCTCACCGTCTTCATGATCACCCACGATATTACCGAAGGCTTTTACCTGGGGACTCGTCTGTGGGTCTTCGACAAGCCTCGTCTGGACCCGCAGGCACCGGGTGCCTATGGCGCCCGGGTGACCTACGACCTGCCTGTAGGCGATTGCGAAAGCGGCACCCTGAGCAACATCAACCAGAGCGTGAGCGAGACCAGCCGCGTGCTGGATGAAACCCTGTAAGGAGCATTCATCATGACCGATTCCCTGTACCAGACTACCCTGCCCGGCAGCGCCCACTGGTCGCTGCGGGTCCGGCGTGGTATGCAATTGCGTTTTACCGATCTGGAAGGCGGCGCCAACCTGGCCATGCTGATGTACAACCCGGAAGACCTGCTGGAACGCTATAACGCACCAGACACCCTGAAGGGTCAGCACACCTTCAAACTGACCCGGGGGAATTGCCTGTATTCCGATATGGGCCGCGTCTTTGCATCCATCGTGGCCGATGACTTCGGCTGGCACGATACCGTTTGCGGCACCCTCAGCGAGAAAAAACTGAAAGAAAAATACACGGTGCGCTCCTACCAGGAACACCACAACCAGTGGACCCTGAGCGGCGAACACAGCTTCCTGACTGAACTGGCAAAGTACGGCCTCACCGAACGCGACATGGCCGCCAACCTGAACCTGTTTTCCAAAGTCGCCGCCGATGATGACGGCAATCTGGTATTCGATCCTTCTGCATCCAGAGCCGGCGCCAGCGTCACCCTGCGTTTTGAAATGGATACCCTGGTGATCCTGCACACCTGTCCACACCCGCTGAACCCGGCCTCGGAGTATCCCATGAAGCCGGTACAGATCGAGATACTGAAAGCCGACCCCGTTGCGGATGATGATTTCTGCAAGAACTTCCGCCCGGAAAACGGCCGTGCGTTCGAAAACAATCGCCTCTACCACCTGGGTTTGTAACTCGCCTCCAGTAGGAGCGCCTCTCGAGGCGCGATAACCAAGGCAAGAAAGGAACCACCATGATCAAAGAAAGCCACCGACAACCGGAACAAGCCACCTTCCGCGAAGTGGTCGCCGCCGGGGATTATTTCATCCACACGGTAAAAAAAGGCCAGACCGTTCGCCTGCTGGATCTGGAAGGCAACCAGGCTGCAGACACCCTGTTCTACAGTGCGGAGGACCCCGCCGAACGCTACAGCGCCATGGACACCATTCGCGAACAGGGCAATGTCTATCTCACCGCTGGCACCGTATTGATGTCCAACCGGGTCAACCCGTTGCTGGAAATCGTGGCTGATACCTGCGGCCGCCACGACACCTTGGGCGGCGCCTGTGCCACGGAAAGCAACACAGTCCGCTACGATCTGGAAAAGCGCTGCATGCACGCCTGCCGTGATAGCTGGATGCTGGCCGTGAACCAGCACCCGCAATTCCAGCTAGGCAAGCGCGACATCACCCATAACATCAATTTCTTCATGAATGTGCCGGTCACCGCCGAGGGAGGCCTGACCTTCGAGGATGGGATTTCTGCCCCAGGCAAATACGTGGAGCTGACCGCCCGCATGGATGTGGTGATCCTGATCTCCAATTGCCCGCAACTGAACAACCCGTGCAACGGCTACAACCCGACCCCCATTGAAGTACTGATCTGGAACCACTGATTCCCCCGGGGACGACCCCGGCGACCGATGGATTCATGACGGGACGACCCGTCACTTGTCGAGAGACACCACCATGTTCAACAAAGTGCTGATTGCCAACCGCGGCGCCATCGCCACCCGTATTACCCGCACCCTGCAAAAACTGGGCATCACCGCCGTGGCGGTTTACGCAGAAGCCGACCGGGACTCCCTGCATGTCATGCAGGCCGATGAAGCCCACAGTCTCGGCGAGGGCAGCGCCCAGGACACCTACCTGAACCAGGACGCGCTGTTTTCCCTGATGGAAGCCCGGGGCATCGACGCGGTGCATCCCGGCTACGGTTTTCTCAGTGAAAACCCGGATTTTGTGAAAGGTTGTGAGGCACGCGGCATCGCCTTTATCGGCCCAACGCCGGAGCAAATGAATACCTTTGGCCTCAAGCACACCGCCCGTGCCCTGGCGGAAAAAACCGGAGTGCCACTGCTGCCCGGCACCGACCTGCTGGACGACAAGAGCGCCGCACTGAAAGCGGCAGAGAAAATCGGTTACCCCGTCATGCTGAAAAGCACCGCCGGCGGCGGCGGCATCGGCATGCAGATCTGTGACGACGCGGACAGCCTGGACAAGGCCTGGGACACGGTGCGCCGGCTGAGCGCCAACAATTTTTCCAACGATGGCGTCTTTATCGAAAAATACATCGCCCGCGCCCGGCATATCGAGGTGCAGGTATTCGGTGACGGCAAGGGCAAGGCCGTCACCCTGGGGGAACGGGACTGCTCCGCCCAGCGCCGCCACCAGAAAGTACTGGAGGAAACTCCCGCACCGAACCTGCCGGATGCGGTGCGCGCCGCCCTGCAGGACACGGCCCGCGCCCTGATGGAAGCGGTTCAGTATCGTAATGCCGGTACCGTGGAATTTATCCTCGACCAGGACACCAACGCCTTCTATTTCCTGGAAGTGAATACCCGCCTGCAAGTTGAGCACGGTGTCACCGAACAGGTTTACGGTGTGGACCTGGTGGAGTGGATGGTTAGGCTTGCTGCCGGTGACCTGCCGTCGCTGGAAACCCTGGCCAGAAACCTGACCCCCTGCGGCCATGCCATCCAGGCTCGCCTGTATGCCGAAGACCCCAACAAGGATTTCCAGCCCAGCGCCGGCCTGCTCACCAGCGTGCATTTCCCCGGGACGACGGCAAGGTGCTGCGCATCGACCACTGGATCGAAGCGGGGCTCACCGTCTCTCCCCTGTTTGACCCCATGCTGGCCAAGGTGATTGTCCACGAAGCCAGCCGCGAAGCCGCCCTCGCCACCCTGGACACGGCTCTGGCCAATACCGGTATCGAAGGCATTGAAACCAACCGGGAGTACGTCCGCACGATTCTGCAGGAGCCGGTGTTTGCTCAGGGGCAGATGACGACCCGTTACCTCAACGGTTTCACCTACCAGCCCTTCACCATCGACGTGCTGGCCGGAGGCACCATGACCACGGTTCAGGATTACCCCGGTCGCAGTGGTTACTGGCCGGTGGGGGTGCCGCCATCCGGCCCCTTCGACAACCTCAGTTTCCGGCTGGGCAACCGGCTGCTTGGCAACGACGACAGTGCGGCGGGTCTGGAATTCACCCTTAACGGCCCGACCCTGAAATTCAACCAGGCCACCCGGATCGCGCTGACTGGTGCCCACATGCAGGCCACCCTGGATGGCCAAGCCCTGGACAGCTATCAACCCATTGCCGTGCAGCCGGGGCAAACCCTGAAGCTGGGCAAGGTCAGCGGCCATGGAGCCCGCGCCTATCTGGCCGTGGCCGGCGGCATCCAGTGCACCCCCTACCTGGGCTCACGCAGCACCTTTACGCTCGGCCAGTTTGGCGGCCATGGTGGCCGCGCCCTGCGCACCGGAGATGTACTGCACTTTGTGGAGACTGCCGAAACCTCTGCCACCGTTACGGTACCCGATACCCTGAAACCGGCACTGGGCAGCACCTGGACCTTGCGGGTGATCTACGGCCCCCATGGCGCGCCGGACTTTTTTACCGACGACGACATGGCCATGTTCTTCTCCACGGACTGGCAAGTACATTACAACTCCAGCCGCACCGGCATCCGCCTGGTCGGCCCCAGACCCTCCTGGGCACGCAGTGATGGCGGCGAGGCCGGCATGCACCCCTCCAACATTCATGACAATGCCTACGCCGTGGGCACCGTGGATTTCACCGGTGACATGCCGGTGATTCTGGGTCCCGATGGCCCTTCCCTGGGCGGCTTTGTCTGCCCCGCCACGGTGATCCTGGCGGATCGCTGGAAGCTGGGGCAGCTCAAGGCCGGCGACACCCTGCGCTTCGAACCGGTGAGTCTTGACGATGCTGATGCGTTGGCAGCAGAACAGGACGCCTGCATTACAGCATTGTCGTCACCGAAAAAGACCGCGAACGCCGTGGCCATCACCACCCCGATCCTCAATACCCTGGACAAGAGCGAAGCCGGTGTGGAAGTGGTTTACCGCGCCGCCGGCGACCGCTACCTGCTGGTGGAATACGGCCCCCTGGTACTGGACCTGCGCCTGCGTTTCCGCGCCCATGCCCTGATGTTGTGGCTGGAAGAACAACAACTGGATGGCGTCATCGAACTCACCCCCGGTATTCGCTCCCTGCAGATTCATTTCGATCCACAGGTGCTGACCCGGCAGACCCTGCTCGACATCCTGGCAAGCGCGGAACGGGAACTGCAAAAACAGGAGGACCTGGAAGTCCCCTCGCGCATTGTCCATATCCCCCTGAGTTGGGACGATGAAGCCTGTCACCAGGCCATCGAAAAATACATGCAGTCAGTGCGCAAGGATGCCCCCTGGTGCCCGTCCAACCTGGAATTCATCCGTCGCATCAACGGCCTGGACAGCATTGATGCGGTAAAACACATTCTGTTCAGCGGCCGCTATGTGGTCATGGGGCTGGGCGATGTGTATCTCGGTGCCCCGGTTGCGACTCCTTACGACCCGCGTCACCGCCTGGTGACCACAAAATACAACCCGGCCCGCACCTGGACCGCGGAAAACTCCGTGGGCATTGGTGGCGCCTACCTGTGTGTCTACGGCATGGAAGGCCCCGGTGGCTACCAGTTTGTTGGCCGCACCCTGCAAATGTGGAACCGCTACCGGCAGACCGGAGCGTTCGACAAACCCTGGTTGCTGCGTTTCTTTGACCAGATCTGTTTCTACGAAGTCAGTCACGAAGAACTGCAGCAAATACGCCGGGACTTTCTCAAGGGGCAATACCCCATCACCGTGGAAGAAACCACATTCAGTCTCAATGAATACCAGCAATTTCTGGATGAGAACCAGCAGGACATCACACGATTCACCGAGGCCCGCAATCAGGCTTTCCATGAAGAGCTGCAACGATGGGTGGAAAGCGGCCAGATCAATTTCCAGTCACAACAGGACCTGAATGAGGAAAACGGAGCCGACGAGGTAGACGGCACCCCGGTGGAGTCCCCGGTAGCTGGCAATATCTGGAAACTGAAAGTCGCCGAGGGCGACACGGTCCAGGAAGGCGACGTGGTAGCCGTGCTGGAATCCATGAAAATGGAAATCGAAATCACCGCCCCGGAAACCGGCAAGGTGCTTGCCATCACCCGCCAGGAAGGCCAGCAGGTCAACGCCGGGCAGGCCGTCATGGTGTTGGATTAAAATCAGGAGCGAGAAGCGAGAAGCGAGTTACGAGTTACGAGTTGCGAAAAGCGAAAACAGACAGGCGAGTGTTTCGCTTTTCGTAAACTAAAGCATTTTTCGCACCTCAAACGGCACTCGTACAGTCAATTGATACAAAGACAACCGGGCGTTCGCTTGAATCCCCGTGCCATCAGCCGCCACACGTATCCCGGTACCAGCCATCGACCTGGGCCACCACGGCAGAGGGGGAGCGAGCCCAGCGGAAATGGTCGGCCCGGTCATCGATCTCTTCGCCATCCAGCAGCCGGTGGGTGACCGGTGCCTGAATAAACTTGTCGGTCACTGCGTGCACCGCAGCGGCGGGAGCAAAGTCATCGTCCTCCATGCGCAGGCACAGCACCGGGCCCCGGTAGCGGGCGATACCGCAATCCAGGTCATCGCTGAGGCCAACGGCCTGGTAGCGGCTGGTTCGGGCCACGGACAGCCAGTCACTCATCAGGGTACGGGCCTCCCGACCACCGAATCCCAGCCGATCCCCCGGATAGTAACCAAACAGGGCACAGGCCGGAGGAATCAGGGTGCAGAGAAACTTCAGCTTTCTGGCCGTGGCCCCTTCAAAGCCTCCCAGCCAGGGGCTGCCGCAAGCGACCAGAATGACACCGGCGACTTTGTCCGGGTAAAGGCCGGCGGCGATGGCGGCGAAATGGCCGCCCAGGGAGTGCCCCATCAGGTAGATTGGCAGGTCCGGCGCCGTTTGTTCCAGCCATTCAAGGGCAACCGGAATTTCGTCCACCAACGGTTCACGAAAACCCCAGTCACAGCGACGGGAAGGTCGCCAGGGGCTGTCCCCATGTCCGCGTTGCTCCAGCAAAGCCACGTTGAACCCTGCCCCTTGCAGGGCCATGGCCAGCGGCAAATAAAACCGCGCCCCCATGCCCAGCGCGGCCATCAGGATAATGTTCGCCTTCGCTGTCGATGCCCCGAACCAGTGCACCGGCATGGCGTAACCGGCCCCTGCCGGCAAATTCACCTGTTCAGTGGCCTTCATTGCTGGCCTCCTGACGACGGGGACGACGCACCAGTTCACCCTGACAGTTCGGGCAACGACTGCCATGAACCGTGCAGCAATCCACACAGAAGGTACATTCAAAGGAACAGATATAGGCTTCGGTATCCGCTTTCAGGAAACGCTGACAGGTTTCGCACTGCGTTTTCATTTCCAGCATGACGCTATCCCAGGCAGGTTAATGAGCTTTCACTTTCTGTTTGCCGCATCGTTCACAACGGTAAACGGTGACAAGCTTTCCCTGCTTCACGTCAAACTGTTTTTCCTTGCACACGATCCATTTGTGAAAACCGTGCTGACACATCCCCTTGTGGGGCTTTTTCTTGACCGGTTTCTTGAATGGCAGAATATCGGCCATGGCATCCTGACTTCCTGACATTGATTTATTGAGCATACCCCATTTGCCGCGGTCGGGGTCAAAGCGATAGCAGCAGCCCAAAGCCCAGCACAAGCTCAATGAGCAGAAACAGCGCCGGGAATCGCGGCAACCGCCAATCCAGCAGCCATGACAACACCCTTCCTGCCGCCATGCCCAGTAGCGCTATCGACACGGCTGCGATCACCCCCTCTCGTATTTCCTGCTTGAACAGTGTCACGCCCAGCAGGATTCCCATGGCCACCCCAAAGCCACCATAAACCGCCCGCACTTCATTACGAGCCGCCAGAGGCAGTCGCGGCACGCCCACAAGACCACTAATGCGTTCCGGGGCAAGCAGCCCCAGAACGCCCATTCCCAGGAAGGCCAGCGCGGCAATTATTACCATCGTCTCGCACTCAGGCCCATTGCAGCCACTGAATACCCCGCCACTGGCAGAAGCCACAAAAGGCCACCAGCAAGCCCACATCCAGTAGCAACAGTTGCCCCCACAAGCTCAACCAGGGAGCCGCCACCAGCATGGCCACCGGTGTCGCCAACACCCAGGCCAGGTCAGCAAAGGTAATCAGTCTGGCCAAGGCCGGGGAAATCGGCTCCCGGGTTGCCACCCAGGCCACATCGACGGCAAAGATCAGTAGCCCCGCCCCCAGGGCGGTCAGGATCAGTGGAGAGAAGTCCCCCATCAGGCCGGCAATGGCAGAAGGGAACAGCAGCAGCGCGATACCGAGCAGGCAGGAGCAGGCCGCATTGAACAGTAGCGCAGATTTCAGTGATGACCAGGGCATGATGCACCTCCAGGTTTCCGTTCAGTGGTAGAGTCAGAATCTACCGCCCGGGGAGGTGGAACAATTACCTGTGAGGTAATGGTGCTGCCGGGCCTTCCCGCTATGCTCCCCTTTTCACCCGGAGGAATGGTCATGCATACCGGACAGATCCTGGCCGAACTGCGCAAGGCAAGACGGCTCAGCCAGCTCGACCTGGCGTTGCGCGCTGATGTCTCCAGCCGGCACCTGAGTTTTATCGAAACCGGACGCAGCCGGGCCAGCAACACCATGCTCAAGCGGCTGGCCATGGAGCTGGAGTTGAGCTGCCGGGACACCAACCGCCTGCTGCTGTCCGCCGGCTACGCTCCGGCCTTCAGCGAGACAGATCTGGGCAGCCCGCCCATGGCACCGGTACGCGAGGCCCTGGAGGTGATGCTGAGCAACCATAATCCGCTGCCTGCGGTAGTGCTGGATGCCCACTGGAATGTCCTCATGGCCAACGAAGCCCAGCAGGCACTGGTTGGCCTGATGATGCAGGAACGGGGCCCCTTTCCAGCCACCACCAACGTCATCGAGCTGGTGTTTCACCCCCAAGGCTACCGCCCTTTCCTGGTCAACTGGGATGATGTGGCTGCCTTTCTGCTACGACGACTGCACCGTGACCAGCAGGCCCGCCCCGATCCGGCACTGGGCCGGCTGCTCACCCGGCTGTCGGAACTGGCCGACTTGGATGCTCTGCTACAACGCGATCCCAGCCCCACGGAGACAGCGCCCATGCTGGCACTGGAGATCCAGCTTGCTGGCCAGCGGCTGCGCAGCTTTTCCACCCTGGCCAGTTTCGGCACGGCTCTGGATGTGGTGATGGAGGAGCTGCGCATTGAGCATTATTTCCCCGCCGACGATGCCACCCGCCGCTGGTTCCGTAACCGTATCCAGTAATCCTGTGCCCGAGCGGTTAACAGCATCGAAGGCTGCGCTGCAAACCCGTATAATTCGCCCCCCACGTACCAACCGGTTGCAGCAATGAGTGAGTTTACCCCCGGCCAGCGCTGGCTGAGCGAATCCGAAACCGAACTGGGCCTTGGCATCATCAGGGAACTGGACTACCGACTGGTCACCGTGGAGTACCCGGCGGTGGAAGAAGAGCGGACCTACGCCAAGAACAATGCCCCCCTGTCCCGGGTGACCTTCGACTGCGGCGACACCATCCGTACCGTGGATGAGCAGGAGCTGGAAGTGGCCGAGGTCAACGAGCTCAATGGCCTCAAGGTGTACATGGCTCACCCTCCCGGGCAACCGGACGACATCCAGCCGGTACCGGAAACCAATCTCGGGCACACCCTGAAACTCACTGCCGCGCTGGACCGCCTGCTGTCCAACCAGCTTTCCTCCAACCGCTGGTTCGAGCTACGCGTCGATGCCCTGGATGCCCATTGCCGGCAGCAACAATCCCGCGTGCAGGGGCTGCGCGGCCCGCGTATCGACCTGATCGGCCATCAGCTCTACATCGCCGACCAGGTGGCCAACCGCTTTGCCCCCCGGGTGCTGCTCGCCGACGAGGTAGGCCTGGGGAAAACCATTGAAGCCGGCCTGATCCTGCACCAGCAACTGCTTACCGGGCGCGCCAGCCGGATTCTGGTGGTAGTGCCCTCCCCACTGGTTCACCAATGGTTCGTGGAAATGGTGCGCCGCTTCAACCTGCACTTTTCCATCTTTGACAGCGAACGGCTCAATGCCATCCAGCCGGAAACCAGCGTCAAGGACATGCTGGCAGACATCATTGCCGAGGAAAAAGGCGAGGCCCCCACCACCCGGGAAAACCCCTTCCTCAGCGAGCAGCTGATCCTGTGCAGCACGGACTTCCTCAGCGAATGTGATATCGACCAACTGGCCGCATCGGACTGGGACCTGCTGGTGGTGGACGAGGCCCATCACCTGGCCTGGTCACCGGATGCTCCCAGCGAGGATTACCAGCGGGTGGAAACCATCGCCCGCCAGGCGCGCGGCCTGTTACTGCTGACCGCCACTCCGGAACAACTGGGTCTGGAAAGCCACTATGCCCGCCTGCGGCTGCTGGACCCGGACCGTTACCCCAGCCTGGACGCCTTCCGTGAGGAGCAGTCTCACTATCAGGAAATTGCCACCCTGGCCGGCAAGCTGCATGACGAACAGACCTGGTCTGATACCCTCAAGGACGAGGCAGGCCGCCTGCTGCCCGACCTGACCATCGACGAACAGCAGCGCGATGAGATCCTTGGCGAACTGCTGGACCGCTCCGGCCCGGGCCGGGTCATGTTCCGCAACACCCGCCACAATATTGCCGGCTTCCCGGCACGGAAGGTGGAAGGCTATCCGCTGCCCCTGCCCGACGAATACCGCTACGATGACGATGAAACCCTGGACGGTCACCTGCACCCGGAAACCCTCTACCACACCGATAGCTGGTGCACCCTGGACCCCCGTGTTGCCTGGCTGGAGCAGTTCTTCAAGCAGCACCGTACCGACAAGGTGCTGGTAATCTGTGCCAGCCGGCATACCGCCACTGACCTGCATGCCCACTGCAACTACAAGCTGGGCATGAATGTAGCCATGTTCCACGAAGACATGGACCTGATCGAACGCGACCGGGCGGCGGCCTTTTTCGCCGACGACTATGACGGCGCCCAGGCGCTGATCTGTTCCGAGATCGGTTCCGAAGGGCGTAATTTCCAGTTTGCCCACCACCTGGTATTGCTGGACCTGCCCCTCAACCCGGACCTGCTGGAACAGCGCATCGGTCGACTGGACCGCATCGGCCAGACCGAGGATATCCAGATTCATGTCCCCTATTTCGAGGGCCACGCCCAGGAAGTCCTGTTCCGCTGGTACCACGAGGGCATGAATGCCTTCGAACACACCAATCCGGCCGGCCATGATATTTACCTGCGCAGCCGCGATGCCCTGGAGCCGCTGCTCACCGGCGACCCGGAATACACCGCGGTGGAAGCCCTGGTCAGTGAGACCCGCAGCATTGCCGATGAACTGCACACCTTGCTGGAAACCGGCCGCGACCGCCTGCTGGAACTCAGCTCCCACGATGCCGGCCGGGCGGAACAACTCAAGGCTGCCCTGGCCGAATCGGACGCGGACAGTCCGCTGCCGTTCATGCAACGCGTGTTCGACCGCTATGGCGTGGACCAGGAAGAGCATTCCGACACCGCCGTGATTCTCAAGCCCGGCCCGCATATGCGCGATGCCTTCCCCGCCCTGCCGGAAGAAGGTGTCACCATGACCGACGACCGGGCCACCGCCCTGGCTCGTGATGACATGCAGTTCCTCACCTGGGAGCACCCCATGGTCACCGGCAGCCTGGAAATGCTGCTTGGCGAGCACCGTGGCAAGGCTGCCGTGAGCCTGCTGAAGAATCCGAAAATCAAGGCCGGCACCCTGCTGATCGAGGCCATTTATACGGTCGATACCATTGCTCCGAAACATCTGCAGGTCGACCGCTTCCTCCCCACCAGCACCATCCGCCATCTGCTTGACGCCAATGGCAAGGACATCAGCCAGGCCATCACCCATGAGGGCCTGAGCCAGCAATGCCATAAAATGGACAAGGCGCTCAGCCGCAAGATTGTCGGCAGCCAGAAACCCCTGCTGGAAAAACTGCTGAAGACGGATGAAGCACGGGCCAGCCAGGCAGCACAGTCCATTATTGACGACGCTCTGGAGAAAATGCGCCACGAGCAGGACCATGAACTAGCACGCCTGAAAGCTCTGCAGGCCAAGAACCCTGCTGTGCGGGATGATGAAATCCAGGCGCTGGAAGCGCAGACCGCCCAGCTGGAAAAGTATCTGGGCGATGCCCGCTGCCAGCTGGAAGCCGTACGCGTTATCGTGGCCGGCGGAGCGTAAGAGCAAGGAGCGAGTAGCGAAAGCCTTGATGATGGAGTTTGCCTTTCGCTCCTCGCAACTGCCTTTACACCCCGTAGGGTGCACTGAGCCTAAAGGCGAGCTGCACCAATCAACGCAGGCTTTCATCAGGCACCATGCGTAAAAGCGTGACGCTTTTGCTCGTCGTTAACTGCATGCGCTTGCCGCGTATCAAAAGGTGCAGTTCGCTTGGGCTCAGTGCACCCTACGAAAACGACGTACCTTGGCGCAAAGTTTTTACCATAGAGAACAGATAGGCCTGTTTTTTCCTCAGTGAACTCTGTGCCCTCTGTAGTGAACATTGATTTTGGTCTGGGCCGCAACCCAACCATCAACTCCCAAAGGACAAAACATGAGCGAACTCTTGAAGTGTGTGGAAATCGAGCCGGCAGGCGACGCCACCGCTACCGTGATCTGGCTGCATGGCCTGGGCGCCAGCGGCCATGATTTCGAGCCCATCGTACCGGAGTTGCAGTTGCCTGCTGGGCTGGAGGTGCGCTTCGTATTCCCCCATGCCCCGGAGATTCCCGTTACCGTCAACGGTGGCATGGTCATGCCCGCCTGGTATGACATCCTGGCCATGGATATTGATCGCAAGGTGGATGAGAGCGGCGTATTGGCTTCCGCTGATGCGGTGGACGCCCTGATAGAGCGGGAACGGGAACGCGGCATTCCCGGCGACAGGATTATCCTCGCCGGTTTTTCCCAAGGCGGTGCGGTGGCCTACCAGTGCGCCCTGCGGCATTCAAAACCATTGGCAGGTCTGCTGACCCTCTCCACTTACATGGCCATGCCGGTTAGCCTCAGCCAGGCTAATGGCCACCTCCCCGTCATGGTCAGCCACGGCACCATGGACCCGGTGGTACCGGAACAACTGGGCCAGCGGGCCGTGGCGACCCTGAAAGAGATGGGACTGAACCCCGAGT
>JAKSCQ010000173.1 GCA_022360555.1 Pseudomonadales bacterium | reverse complement strand
CCATGCTTGCCAGAGCCGGAGTCGCGGACACAACGCCAGCGCCCACCAGAATGGCGGGAAGCAGTTTCCTTCTTGTCATGAGAGTCTCCAAATGACGGGCCCGAGCGGGCTGTTTTTATTGTTAACGTGTTGGCTTAGCCAATACTTGCGTAAAAAAGATGGCATAACCGTACCAACAATTCGAAACATTACATGACAACAAGTTCTCAGTTCAGCCTGTAATTTACATATATACACATAAACAAACGTTTTGTTATCAATTAACTTCCGTCATTGATCTGATGTCATTTTGACCAAATAAGAACAAATAATGAGCCATTGCCTGCATCCGGGAATAGCCCTGGTCGGGAGGACGGCGGTCCCTGATGGTCGCGGAGCCACCGCACAAGCATGACTGTTCACCACCGGCGACAGCCGGGCAGCAAACGGAACCGTCATTAACCCGCCCAGCTCATCCCGGGGTTATTCGCTGCGCTTGTGACCCGGAGCCTCCCACGGACCTTCATAACGCTCTGCCAACCGGGGAAGGTCAGAACTTGACGGTGACGGAGCCGGTCAGCACGTGGGCCTCGCCGTCGGCGGTGACCACCTCATAGGGGTTGGTAATGCCGGGGCGGGTAGTGGTCAGCTCGAAATCCCGCTTGTCCAGTTGCTGGAACTGGTAGCCCACATCCAGACGCAGGGGATAGGCCAGAATCGGCGGGTTGTTGAGGGTCCAGGCACCGCCCACACCAATAATGATCTTGTCGCTGTCCAGGTAGTTCACATCCGGGGTCTGGATGCTTTCCAGGGGACTCTCCTGCCAGGCGGCCCCGGCGGTGAGGGTAATGCTGTCGTTGACCTGCCACTCGGCCCCGATGCGCGGGACCAGGATGTTTTTCAGCTCCACACTGGCCTGGTCCTTGATGGTGTCCCGGTCCAGTTCGTCCTCCAGGTCTTGCCAGTTTTGCTGCTCCACCGCCAAGGCCAGGCGGAAGCGGTCGCTGAACCGGTACAGCAGGCCGGCGCTCCAGATGTCCGGCTGATAGGAATCCAGGGTATCAATCAGCAGGGTGATGCCCGGGTCCACCACGGTGCCGGGAATGGTGATGTTCGATTCCACCGAGGTGCGCGCCTCGGTGTGGCCACGAAACGCCAGGGCGGTTTCCAGATCGCCCCAGAAGCCGCAGCGCTCGTTGTCACCGCAGAACACCTTGCCCCATTCGAAGTTGGCCGAGATCACCGGGCGGATCACCGGCTTGGCGGAGACATCCAGCCGTTCGTACCGGGTGTTCCCCGCCAGGTCGGCGTTGGCCACCAGGGTGGCATCAGAACGCAGGGACACGTGGGCGGAGGCACCGCCGGTAATGCCGTTGAACAGCTCCAGCGCCCCACCCAGGTTCAGGAACAGGGGCTGGCGATCATAGTTGAAGAACTGCCCTTCCTGCGCGGTCCGGGACTGGAAGGCCAGCATCTCTTCGCCATATTTCTCCACACCGGCGATAAATGCGAAGTACAGCGGGTGGTCGAACTTGGTGATGTCCGTCAGGTCGGTTTTCATGGCGATGACGGTCTGCTGGCTGGGCGTGTCATTGAGCACATCGCCCTCGCGGATCACCGGTGAGCTGCCGCCGTTGGGGTTGCCCTGGCTGGCGGCGCGCAATTCCTGCTCGCCATGGAGCAGACCCACAGTGAGCTCGCCACGGGGGTCGCGAGTCAGGTAGGCGGGGTTGTAGTAAAGCGCCGAGGCCTGGGTGTTGAACAGGGACAACCCCTGGGCGGATGCCACGTCCGTGGGCAGCAGCCCGTAGGTGCTGGCAGTGTTGCCCATGGCCGCCAGGGCCGGCATCGACGCCGCCAGCAGGGTGACAGTGGCCGCAATCCGGCGGCACTGGTTAAGAATCATAGCGTGTCTCCAGTCAATATCTGCATGATTGCGCGCACGGCCCGTGGCCGGGCGTGCGCTGTCTTGTTGTTCAGGGCTTGATCGGCTCACTGATGTAATTGAGCACCGTGCCGCCGGCGGGAATACGCATGTGAATGGCATCCGCCCCCACCACCAGATCGGCCACCAGACCACCGAGATAGGCATCAATGGGCAGGGCCCCGGTACTGATCTGCCGGATCTGCAGGCGCCCGTCTTCCAGGAAATCCACCTCACCGCCCAGTTCCAGGGTCAACGGATAGCTGTGCAGGTTGTGGGTAAAAATCTGGGGATTGCCGCTGACCACGGCTACCGGCTGCAATTGCGGCGCATCCAGGTACAGGTTGAGCCGGGTGACGAATTCCGCCCCCTCGGCACCGTTGACGATCCAGCCTTTGACCCGCCCGTCATCCCCCTCGGCGCAGGGCTCCGGCGCCGCCGGGTTGGCGTCGCAGCTATAGCGAATGCGCATTAGCTGCGGCCCGGTGGGCGCCGGCAGTACCGCATTGGTGAGGCTCTTGGCCACATCGGTGAGGATGGGATAGACGGTGGTGCCGCTGGTGACGATCCGGGTGGGGTTGATGTACGCCAGCACCCCGCCGTTGTCCTTGACCACCTGGGGAATCAGCGGGTCGTCACCGAAACGACTGGCCACATCATCGGCACTGAGATACCCGGCGATATCCGCGTTGAGGTTGCCGGTGAGGAACAGGTAGCGATTATCCGGGCAGGGCGCTTCGGGCATGTCGGTGTACAGATGGGAATACTCGGCTTCCAGCGCGGGAAACGCTGACAGGTCCGGCACCTCGTAGGCGTCGCTGGGACAGCCGATATCGATATCCTCGATCAGTTGGCCCTCCGCCGGCGGGTCGGCCTTTTCCAGCCGGGCGCTGTTGTTCGTCGCACTGTCGGTCACCGACGGGGCCGGCTCCGCCACTTCGCGCAGCAGGTTGGCGTTGATATCGGCGCTGGGCAGGTTGCGCAGCGCCTGCAGCACATCGCCGGCGGGCTCGGCGGCCCGGAAGTACACCACCAGGGGCTCACCGCCCTGCTCCGCCTCGGGGAAGGCATCCGGGGAGGGGTACAACAGGCGCGTCTGCAACGGCAGGCCACGCGTGTCGCAGATGGCATTGTCGCCACAGCTCGGGCTGTCGGTAACCGAATGCAGGGTGTAGCGATAGAGGCTGCCGGGCACCAGCCGATCCTGCGGCGTGAAGGTGAGCGACCGTCCTTCCACCTCCAACTGGCCGGGTATCGCTCCGCCCTGCGGGTTACCGGCAGCGTCCACCGCTTCCACCACGAAGGTATCGGCGGTGATGGAGTCCGGGTCCATGAGCTGGGAAAAGGTGACCTGGATGCCGCGGTTTACCGGCAGCCGGGCCAGCGGCAGGTGGTCGTCCTCCACCGGCGGCAGGGCACCCTCCGGGCTGGTGCCGGACCCGTCACGGCCACCGGCACAGCGCCCGGCACTGTTGGCCGCCAGATCGCGCTCCACGGTGTTGCAGGGAAAGCCGGGATAGGTGGTCAGCACCAGTGGCGCGCGGGGCACCTCCGGCTGGAAAGCGGGCATGCTGAATGCCAGGGTCTCCGCCATGGCACCGTTGCCGGCCAGGTCGGTGATGCCATCGCTGAACTGCACCTGGTAGTCCGTGCCATAGGCCAGCGGCTCCACCGGTTGCAGCACCAGCGAAGCGCCGTCCACATACCAGTCAAAGGGCACCGGAACGCCATCTCGGCTCAGGGTCAGGTTACCGTCGCCGGTGTCCGTCACCACCACGCTGTCCTGATCCAGGGGTTCGTTGAAGTTGAGAATGATCGGGTCACCGGAACGCTGCATGGCCGCCGCGTCGCCGGGCTGCCAGGCCTGCAATTGCGGGGCGGTCAAGTCCAGCGACGGGGCCGGTGCCTTTTCCTGGTCCGGGTAGGATTCCATGTGGAAAGCGAGCACGCCGTAGGCGGTTTCCACGCCGAGCACTTCCGGCTCCACCACCCCCACGGCATCCACCACCAGGCTGCCGCTATCGGTATCGGCCACGGCAGTGCCCACCAGTTCCACCTGCAGCAGTTGCTGGGTAAAGGCGCCGTTGGCGCGGGAATCCTCGGTGGCGAAGGCCACGTCGATGGTCAGCCGCAACTGCCGGGGGGCATTGGGGCTGACACTGTAGGGGTTGGGGATCAGGTAACCGGTGGCATCGGACAGGAAGGTCACGGTGACTTCGCCGGAGTCAAAGCCGGCATCCACCTGCCCGCCGATCATCACTTTCAGCGGATCGCCCTTGAGCAGAGAACCGCGGGCAATGCGCAGGGGGGTGACCTCGGGGAAGTTCGGTAAGTGGGCCAGCTCGGCGAACACATCCCCGGACTGGCGCGACACCGTGGTGTCACCGAGCAGGCGGGCCACCACGGGCACGCAGTTGATGGCCTCGCCGGTGAGCATGGAGGTGCTGGTGGCCGAGGGCTGATCGCAATCGTTGGCGGCAGGGGCCTGCTGGACCAGTGTTGCCCGGGGACGGGTATTCTGAGCCGTCCAGCTGGTGCTCATGTCCTCCTCCAGGCTGTCACCGGCCAGCCCCTGCACGGCGGTGGTGACGGTCAGGGTGTATTCATTGCCCGGGGTCAGCTCGCCCTGCGGGTCCACCACCAGCGCACTGTCCTGCACCCGCAGTGTTGCCGGCACCAGCTCACCACCGCTGCTGAGTGTAACGCTGCTACCGTATTCCACCGTGTCCGCCGCCAGCGGCTGGTTAAAACGCACGCCCAGGGTGGAAAAATCCAGCAGCGGTCTGTTGCCATCGGGGAACACCCGGCTCACTGCCAGCTCAGGCTCCGGCACCCGGTCACTGAGCGGCCCGCGCCGGGCCGTCCGGGTCCGGAAGGCCAGGCTGCCGGCGGGCAGGGCCACCGGCTCGGTACCGATCTCCAGCCCGTCAATCACCAGCGAATAGGTGGTCCCGGTTTTCAGCTTGCCGCCTTCCGGCGCCAGCACGACCCCGCGACCGTTACCCGTGCTCTTCGGCGTGGCCAGGGTGACACTGCCGACCTGGCTGGCGCTGTCGCAACGGCTGGCCCCCGGGGCACATTCATACAACTGGAAGTGTTCCACCCCGGCCGACACCGGTGCGGAAAACCGCAGTACCAGGGGGGCATTGGGCGATACGGCCTGCTGGCCATCGTAGGGGTAGCTGTAGTGCAGCCCCGACGGGTCAGAGGGTTCGAAGGCGGTATCACCGGCGTCTCCGCCACAGGCGGCCAGCAACACGGCGACACCGGACAGGCACAATGCCCGCCATCCTGCGGATACGACGGACAGGAAATGACGCGCAGGTCCATGCGCGGTAGTCGTTGGCATTGGTTTCTCCGTAAACAGGTCACTGCCAGCCCGGGCCGGGCGTTATTGTTATCGGTGGCGAGGGCCACCTCAGGCCGTGCAAAGTACCAACATTCAGAAAAGAGAAACCGACAGAAGCATCACACTATTACAAAAAGACACATTCGTTCACTTCCAGCCATGACCCGTCTAAGAAATAAGTTTTAAATCAGTCCGATAAGGGCCACTTCTTATTCTTACAGGGACGGCATTTTTGTGAACGATCGTACAAGAAAGAGGGTACGGGGCAGCATCGGGCGGGCGCTGGAATACGGAGGGAAATCGCGCTCAGCGTTTGCGGCTGAGCACGATCACGGGCACCAGCCCAAGTAGTACCAGGGTCAGCGATGGTGCCGCCGCACGCTGCCACTCCCCTTCGGCGGTGAGTTCGTAGATGCGCACGGCCAGGGTATCCCACCCGAAAGGCCGCAGCAGGAGGGTGGCCGGCATCTCTTTCATCACATCAATGCCGGCCAGCAGCAGGGCCGTGAACAGGCCGGGAATCATCATCGGCAGGTAGACACGCCAGCCCACTTCCGAGGAGCTGGCCCCCAGGGTGCGGGCCGCTTCCACCAATCTGGGGCGTACCTGTTGCAGGGCATTTTCCACCGGGCCGAAGGCCACCGCCAGAAAGCGCACCACATAGGCCAGCAACAGCGCGGCCAGGCTGCCCACCAGCGGGATGGCAAGTCCCCAGGTATCCAGCCAGCCCTCCACGCCACTGAAGCTAACCATGATCCCCACCGCCAGCACCGACCCCGGCAGGGCATAGCCCAGGGTGGCCAGCCGCACGGCGGCATCCACCATCGATGAGGGCTGGTGGCGCTTGACCCAGGCCAGCCAGCTGGCCAGCACCAGCACCAGCACAGAGGCCATGGCACCGAGCAGGAAGGTACGCCAGATCAGGCTGATAAAGCGCCCGTCCACCTCCACCAGACCGGTACTGATCACCCAGTAAAGCAGGCGCGCCACCGGCAGCAGGAAAGCCAGAAACAGTACCGCAAAAGCAAACAGGGACACCCCCCACGCCAGTCGCGGACGGGTGCGCAGGGAGCGGCGCCCCCCGATTTCACTGTAGCGGGCCCGGCTGCGGCCACGGCGCTCCAGCCACAGGGCCACCACCACGAACAGCAGCAACAGGGATGCCAACTGGGCCGCCGCCTGCAGGTTGAACAGGCCATACCAGCTCTTGTAGATGGCGGTGGTAAAGGTATCGAAATTGAACACCGACACCGCCCCGAAGTCCGCCAGGGTTTCCATCAGCGCCAGGGCAAGGCCGGCGGCAATGCCCGGCCGGGCCATGGGAATGGCCACGTTGAAGAACGCTGACAGGGGCGTCTGGCCGAGAATCCGCGCCTGCTCCAGCACCGCCCTGCCCTGCGCCTGAAAGGCCAGGCGCGCCAGCATGTAGACATAGGGATAGAGCACCAGCGACAGGGTGACCACCACCCACAGCGGGTGGCGGGCACTGAAGCCTTCCAGGGTCGGCCACCACTGGCGCAACTGTGTCTGGATGGGCCCGGCATAGTCGAGCAGGTCCACCATCACAAAAGCCAGCACATAGGCGGGCATGGCCATGGGCAACAGCAGCGCCCATTGCAGCCAGCGCCGGCCGGGAAACTCCAGGGTGGCCATACACCAGGCCAGGGAGACCCCCAGCAACAGCACGCCGATAGTCACGCCCACCATCAGGAACAGGGTGTTGCCCACCAGCCGCCACAGCACCGTGTCCAGCAGGTGCTGCCAGGTTTCCCATTGCTGCTGATGCCAGGCGCTGACCAGCACCAGAATCGGCACCAGTACCAGCAGGGCCAGCGCCACCACGCTGGCCCCGGGCCAGGACCATGCTCCCCGACGGCGCACCGGTTAACGGTATCCGGCGCGGTCCATCAGCTTGACGGCATCCACTTGCAGGGCGCCAGCCACGCTCACGTTCAGGTCGTCGGCCTTGAAATCCCCCCAGGATTGCACCTCCGCCGTGGGCTTCACCGCCGTGTTGACCGGGTATTCCATGTTGCGGTCGGCCAACAGTCGCTGGGCCTGTGGCTGGGTCATCCACTCCAGCAGGGCCCTGGCCTTTTCCGGGTGGGGGGCGTGACGGGTGATGCCGGCCCCGGAGATGTTGATATGCACCCCGCTGTCGTCCTGGTTGGCCCAGAACAGGGACAGCGGCAACTGCGGATTATCGCGCTTCATGCGCCCATAGTAGTAAGTGTTTACTATGCCCACGTCGCACTGTCCGGCGACGATGGCCTCCATCAAAGCCGTGTCGTTGGAGAATACGTCAGTGGCCAGGTTGGCCACCCAGCCGCGTACGATTTCCTCGGTCTTCTCCTCGCCCAGACGCTTGATCATGGTGGCCACCAGGGACTGGTTGTAGACCTTCTTGGAGGTGCGCAGACACAGGCGCCCTTTCCATTCCGGCGCCGCCAGATTCTCGTAGCTGGACAGCGCCGAGGGGTCCACCCGCTCACTGGAATAGACGATGGTGCGGGCGCGAATAGTCAGGCCGAACCACTGCTTGTCCGGGTCGGTGAGCGAGGCGGGCACATTGGATTTCAGCACCACCGACTCCACCGGCTGGAGCAGCTCCTTGTCCGCCGCGTTCCAGAGGTTGCCGGCATCCACGGTAATCAGCATGTCCGCCGGGGTGCGCTCGCCCTCCGCTTGCAGACGCGCGGTCAGGGCGGCGGCATTGTCCGTGATGTAACGGATCTTTTCACCGGTGGCCTCGGTATAGGCATCGAACACCGGCTTGATCAGATGGTCATTGCGGGAGGTGTACACCACCAGTTCTTCTTCGGCAGCGGGCTCGCTGCAGCCCCACAGACCGGTAAGCGCCACCAGGGCGCCTGCCAGCAGGCCAATGACTCGCATATCCTTTTACTCCAGCTTAAACAAGAATGATTCTTAATTGAGCGGCAAGTATGGCAGCTATTGCCTCCAAGCTCTAGCGCCGATACATCGCTGACATTTCGGGCCGAGCCCGCACCGGCAGGTCGGCGCTGCGCCCCAGTGCCTGGCTGGCAAAGAAGCGCTTTACCGGCCCCGCCTGATTGACCCAGCGCATGCCGGTATTGCGCAACCAGCGCACCGGCAGTGCACGCTGCTCGAAGAGCTGCTTGAAACCCCGCATGGCATTCTGCATGAGCAGGTTTTCCCCTCGCCGACGTCGCTGGTAGCGGGCCAGCGCCGCCGGGTCGGCACAGTGGCGCCCGGCGGCCAGGGCATGCCCCACTTCTTCCGCCAGCACCGCCGCATCCAGCAGGCCCAGGTTGACCCCCTGGCCAGCCAGCGGATGGATCACATGGGCGGCATCGCCCACCAGCGCCAGGCCCGGCGCCACATAGCTGCTGGCATGCCGCTCCTGGATGGGAAAGACCGCGCGCTGGCCGAGCAGTTCCACCCGCCCCAGCACCTGACCGCAGGCCGCTTCCAGTTCGGTGGCAAAATCCGCCGGGGCCTGATCACGCAGGGCCGCGATGCGCTCCGGCCAGCCGGACCAGACAATGGAGCACTGGCGCTGCTCGCCCTGCTGCACATCACTGAACAGGGGCAGCAGGGCCAACGGACCGGATTCCATGAACACCTGACGGGCACAGCCACCATGGGCCTCGGCGGTGGTAATGGTCGCCACCAATGCATGGTGGCCGGTGTCCCTGGGACCACCACTGATGCCGGCCCAGTCGCGAATCCGTGAGCGAGCCCCATCGGCTCCCACCAGCAAGTCCGCCTGCCAGCAGTCGTCACCGCTGCGCACCTGCCAGTCATCCCCTTCGCGGCGGGCGGCATCCACCTGCACGCTGCAGCGCCAGTCCAGGTTGGGCAACGCGGCCGCCCGCTGGTAAAGGGCGGCGGTGAGATGGCCGTTTTCCAGCAGCCAACCCAGGGTTGCGGCGCCCACCTCCTCGGCCCGGAAGGTGACATCGCCGGTGCCATCCTGGTCCCACACCTGCATGGCGCCATAGGGCTGGACCCGGTTGGTATCCAGACAGTCCCACACCCCGGTATTACGCAGCAGCCAGTGGCTGGCCTCGGTCAGGGTGGACACCCGCAACTGGGCCGGCCCGGACGGCATGGCCGGCGCCGGCGCACCATCGAGCACGGTCACCCGCAGCCCCTGCTCGGCCAGCAGCACCGCCAGCAAACCGCCGGTCATGCCACCGCCGACAATGACGATGTGTTGTTCGTTACGACTAACCATTCGTCCTATCCGTAGGGAGGAAATTATTCGCTCCGCTCACCACGTCGGAGATGGGCTCACGCCCATTTCCGACCTACGCGGCTTCGTAGCTTCCGCTTGTGAATTTAGCTATTAACTGCTCTTAAAGCCCCATCGCCCGGCGCGCAAAACCACTACGCAAGCCGGGCAGAATATCCAGCGCCACCAGTCCCAGCTGCCGGCTGTGAGCAAACAGCGGTTGTTGTACGCGGAACAGCTCCGGCACCCAACGTGATGCCTGGCTGATCAGTGCCTGGTCCTGCTCCCGCCCCCGGGCATACTGTTGCAGCACCGACAGCTTGCCAGGGGTGGCCGACGGCCCCACCGTGCTCGCCAGCGCCAGCAGATCGCGCACCGTCAGGTTGAAGCCCTGACCGGCCACCGGGTGCAACGTATGGGCCGCATTGCCCACCACCACCGCATGGGGTACAGCCTGGGCACAGGCGTGGGTGAGTACCAGCGGGTAGCGCTGGCGCTCGCCAATGGCTGTTACTGGCGGGGCGTCGGCGGGCAGGCGTTCACGCAACTGGGTGAGCAGGGTGGCGTCATCCATGGCCAGCCATTGCTCCACTTGCTCACGGGGGCCGGTCCAGACCAGGGCATAACGCTGATCCGGCAGTGGCAACAGGGCCAGGGGGCCATCATTGAGAAAGCGCTCGTAGGCCACACCTTGATGGGGGGCCGCCAGGGACAGGTTAGCGATAATGGCATCGTGACCGGTATCGGTATCGCGGGCGCTGATCCCCAGCCATTCGCGGGTACGTGACCGGGCACCATCGGCGGCGATCAGCAGCGGCGTGGTCAACGTGTCGCCACCGGAGAGAGTGACCTGATAGCCGGCTTCAAGACGCCGCACGCCGCTGAGGTGCTCCGGTGCTTTCACGGTAATGGCGTCATCTGCATACAGGGCACGCAGCAGCACAAAGCCCAGCCAGCGGTTTTCCACCACCGCACCCAGTTGCGGCACACCCTCTTCCACCGCCTGCATACGCGTCAGCCCCAGCCGCGACTGACGGGAGACATGGACGGTGTCGATGGCGGCGGCATGTTCGCGGATGGCGGCTCCCAGCCCCAATTCATCCAGCACGCCCAGGGTGCCAGCGGACAGGGCGGTGCTGCGGGCATCAAAGCTGGGGGTCAGCGGTGGCGAGTCCGGCAGGGTCAGCGGGTGCGCCTCCACCAACGTCACCGCCCCGGCACCATGGTGGCGCAACAACAAGGCCAACAAGGCCCCGGCCATGCCACCGCCGACGATAAGAATGGGATCTTGCCTCTGTTCCGTCATCCGGGGTTCCTGAAACCATATTGAGTGCAAACTGTGGGCGCTTGCCTGCAAGCGCCCACAGCAGCGTTGTAGCACCGGTTCTCGCTATTAAGGAACCTCTGAATAACCCCTTGCGTGCTCAGCGAGACCTGAAGCGTGCAGCTGTTGTGTCTTGTCTCGACGGACAGGGTGGCTCCCTTTCCTAGAGGCAAGACGCAGCAGATGTGCGCTTCAGGCCTCGCCCTCCGGGTCTTCCAGGCTG
>JAKSCQ010000183.1 GCA_022360555.1 Pseudomonadales bacterium | reverse complement strand
TGAGGAAAGCCTGCAACGGCTGGAAGGGCAAACCCTGGTCAGCCGCAACGGCGATAACTTCTTCTTCCTCACCAATGAAGAGCGTGATATCAGCCGCGAGATCAAAGCGGTGGACCTCACCGCCGCAGAAGAAGCCAAGAAACTCGGCGAGCTGATTTTTGAAGACCTGCTCGGGGGCATGCGCAAATTCCGCTTTACCGACAACGGCAACGACTTTGCCCTTAACCTCAGCTGTGACCAACACCCCTACGGCAATCGCAATGAGGGTGCCCTGAATCTCCAGGTCATCACCCCGTTGATTGACGACCGCGACGAATGGCGCGACGACAAAACCCTGATGCGCAGCACCGACGGCGACGGCCAGGTCATTTTGCGCCTGCCAGACGATAGTCAGCTGGCCACCGAGCTGCGGCAGTACATCCAGACCGACAAATACGTGATGAAGCGTACGGATGGCAGCCTGCCATCCACCGCCAGGCGTATCCTGCAAGACCGCGCCGATGAAAATCGTCAGCGCCGTGATCGCCTCAAAATCACCCTGGAAAAGCTCCTGCAAAACGCCGTGGCGTTCGCTGCTGGTCACCAGCCAGATCTCAAAGCCTCAACCGCCCAGGCCATCGTCAATGAAGCCCTGCATGACCTGGTGCGCAATAGCTTCGGTAAGCTGGCCTATATCGAACACCTCACCGGGGATCCGCAGGCAGAGATCAAAGCTCTGCTGGATGATCCGTCAACGCTGGCCCTGGATCTGGGCGAAGGCGAGACCGTCAACCCCCGCGCCCTGAAAGAAGTGCAGCAATACGTCGAGCTGGCCAGTGCCAGCCACCGCCAAATCATCCTGCATGATCTAGCCAATACCCACTTTGCCCGCCGCCCCTATGGCTGGTCGGAATGGGAAACCGTTTTGCTGGTTGTTCGGCTGGTCAGGGCTGGGGAACTCAGCCTCAAGCTCAATCAAACCGTATTGCCTATCGAGAAGGTCTACGAGCAGCTCAACCCACCGTCGCGCTGGCGCTCCATTGAGGTAGAGCGTCGCAAAGCCATTGGCAGTAGTGAGCTTCAGCAAGCCAGAAACCTCACCCGAGACATCTTCGGTAAACTGCCGCCTGAAGATGAAGACCGACTCTATGCGGCCATCAAAGGCCACCTGCAAAGCTGGCAGCAAGACTTCAAGCAGTGGAGCACCCTCAGCAACACCGGTTACCCCGGTAAGTCCCTGGCGGATGAAGGCCTAGCCCTGTGCGACAAACTGCTGTCCGCCCCAGACAGCTTTACGGCCATACAGCAGTTCACCAGCCACAAAGATGACCTGCGGGATACCGCCGATAACCATCAAGAGCTTGGCCACTTCTTCACCAACCAGAAGCCGGTCTGGGACAAACTGACCAAGGCGCTGCGCGAGTTTGAGCCCAACCGCCCCGCGCTGGAAAAAGACAACGGCGCCAAAACCGCGTTGCAACGGCTGGAAGCCATCCGCACGGTGCCTTCGCCCTTTGGTCTGCTGCAAGAGGTGGAAGCCTTGGTCAGCAAAATAGACCAGGTGAACAGCGCGGAGATCGCCAGAGTGCGCACCCATGCGCTGGACTATATCGACAGCCAAATTGCACGGGTCAGCGCCGATCTGGATGCCGCCAAGGCCGATGCGGATACCCGCAACCAATGCCTGCTCCCGCTTCAAACCCTGCGCCAACGGGCAGAAACACAAACCAGCCTGGCGCACCTGCATCAGCTATCCACCCAGTCCACCGATGCAGCGGACGATGCCGTAGACAAACTGGCCAAAATCTCCGCCAAGGCGAAAAAGGTAGCGGAAGAAACAGGCGAGTACCCGAGCGAAGCCGCGCAAACGGTGAAGCCGGTCAAGCCAATCCACGCCAGCAGGCTCACCAGCACCTACATCGAAGATGCGGAAAGCGCCGACAAATATCTGGAAAAGCTGCGCAAAGAAATTATGGATGCACTGGCTAAAGACTGCCGCGTGCAAATTCGGTAAGGAAAATAATAATGTACAAACCCGGCGGCACCATTTTTGAACTGCTGAAAGGTGTAGAAGAACACCAGTACATACTCCCTGCTATTCAGCGGGAGTTTGTCTGGGGGGCAGATCAAATCTGCCAGCTCTTCGATAGCCTGCTTCAGGGCTATCCCTTTGGCACCTTCCTTTTCTGGAAGATCGAGCCCGAGCAGCAATCCCAGTACCAGTTCTATGATTTCGTTCAGAACTATCATCAGCGCGATAGTTATCACTGCGAGCTCATAGAAGAGCTGCCGAATAAGGCGCTAACAGCGGTGCTGGATGGCCAGCAACGCATGACCGCACTCAATATCGGTCTGCGCGGTTCGTATGCGTGGCGTATTTCTGGGAAATGGTGGACAAATGACTCAGCTTTTCCCGAGCGCCACCTGTATCTGAACCTCCTTGGCGAGCCAGATTCGGAAACAGGCTCTCAATACCAATTCGAATTCCTGACTCAAGAACATCTCGCCAGAGCGTCTGTAGGGGAATGCTGGTTTAAGGTGCCGCGTGCATTTGACGAAGATCGCGATGCCCTAACCGACGAGCTGGATGAGATTGCCGACAAAGAGCAACGAGCGAAGGCAAGATCCACGCTGAGAGATCTGCTTCGAGTCATTCACGATAAGGACATCATCAGTTACTACGAAGAGACCAACCAGGATCTTGAACGGGTACTGAACATATTTATCCGTATGAACAGTGGAGGAACAGCACTGTCATATTCCGATCTCCTTTTATCCATAGCCGTAGCTCAATGGAAAAAACTGGATGCCAGGCAGGAGATCCATTCCATTGTGGATGAAATGAATGCCGAGGGTGATGGCTTCGCCTTTAGCAAAGACCTTGTGCTAAAGGCGGGTTTGATGTTGTCCGACATAGGCAGCGTTGGCTTTAAAGTCGAGAATTTCAACAAAGCCAATATGGCGAAACTGGAAGCCCAATGGCAATCCATCCGCAACGCCCTTATGTTGACGGTTCGCTTGTTGGCCAGTTTTGGTTTCAATGGTCAGAATCTCCGTGCAGACAGTGCCATTCTGCCGATTGCCTATTATCTATACGCCCGTAGCCTCGATGATGGTTATCTGTCCCGCTCAGAGTTAGCAGTTGACCGCGAAGCAGTCAGAAAATGGTTTGTCCGCAGCTTGCTCAAGGCCTCCGGCATCTGGGGTAGTGGCCTGGATACCTTGCTGACTGACCTGCGAGAAGTGCTCAAAGACAAAGCAGCCAAAGGCTTTCCGGTCGCCGAACTTGAAGCTGCGATGACACGACGCGGGAAAACCCTGGTCTTTTCCGACGAGGAAATCGACGAGCTGTGTGAGTTGCCCTACGGCGGTAAAACCACATTTGCACTGTTGTCAGTGCTGTTTCCCGGCTTTGATTTTTCCCAGCATTTCCATGTGGACCATATCTTCCCCAAAGGCAGATTCACCAGAGCCAAGCTAATAAAAGCAGGCTTTGCCGAAGAGCAAATTGAAACCTTGCTGGATCAATGCAACCGGCTACCGAACCTACAGCTTCTGGTAGGTTCAATTAACAACGAAAAGCGCCAGAAAATGCCATCAGAGTGGTATCAGGCGCAATGGCCTGACGAGCTGGCCAGAAAGCAATATCTCGAAAATCAGGCAATTCAGAACTTACCTGATGATCTGTTGGGCTTCCCTGACTTCTACCAACAACGTAAAACCACGCTCAAAGCCCGTATTAAAGCAGTACTGGATCAAATAGATGAATAAATCCGCACTCAAAAAGTACGCTCCCCAGGCTCGCTTGGACTTTATCACCTCCGTTACCCGCCGTGCCGAGCTGCTGGGGCTGAATCCAGAAAGCCCCGCCAACGTCGAAAAGCAGGGCGAAGCGTTGCTGATCAATGGCCGCGCCTTCCCGGTAGCCTACGGCCAAATGCGCAATACCCTTGAAGCCCGCATTCGTGATCAGGGCTTTGTGCAGGTGATGGAGGCCATGGCCTACACTTGGTTCAACCGCCTGGTGGCCATCCGCTACATGGAGCTGCACGGCTTTCTGGATCATGGCTATCGGGTGCTTAGCCACCCAGCCAATGAAGACACCGGCCACACTCAGCCTGAGATCCTGGATCATATTCCTGAACTGGATCTCCCTGATTTCGATAAAGAACAGGCGCTGGAACTGAAGCTGGCCGGCAACCGCGATGAAGAACTGTACCGCGAGGTGCTGCTGGCCCAGTGCCACGCCTTGCACCAGGCCATGCCCTTCCTGTTCGAATCGCTGGACGACGCCACCGAGCTGCTGCTGCCCGACGGCCTGCTGCGCACCGATTCCATCCTGGGCAAGCTCGTCACCGCCATTGATGAGGCTGACTGGCAGGACGTCGAAATCATCGGCTGGCTCTACCAGTTCTACATCAGCGAGAAGAAGGATCAGGTTATCGGCAAGGTGGTGAAAAGCGAGGACATCCCCGCCGCCACCCAGCTCTTCACCCCCAACTGGATCGTCAAATACCTGGTGCAGAACAGCCTCGGCCGCCTTTGGCTGATGGCCAACCCCACAAGCCAACTTGGGGCCAAATGGGAGTACTACATCCAGCCCGCCGAGCAGACGCCTGAAGTCAACGCCCAGCTCGACACGCTCATCCAGGCCCGCATTGCCGAAGACGGCACCACCCTTAACCCCGAATCCCTCACGCTACTCGACCCGGCCTGCGGCTCCGGCCACATCCTGGTGGAAGCCTACGACCTGCTGCGCGACATCTACCTCGAACGCGGCTACCGCCGGCAGGACATCCCCCGGCTGATTCTGGAAAAGAACCTCTACGGGCTGGATATTGACGACCGTGCCGCCCAGCTCGCCGGCTTTGCCTTGTTGATGAAGGCGCGGGCGGATGATCGGCGACTGTTCGGGCAGCCGGTGGACTTGAATGTGCTGGCTTTGCAGGAAGCGAAGGAAGGTGGTGCGGCGGATCTGCACGGTGCGCTGAATGCGCCGCAGATTGACTATGCAACGGTGGTCCAGCTTGTAAAGACCTTCGAACAGGCCAAGACCTTTGGATCGCTGATTCAGATTCCTGACGAACTGGCGAGTGCATTGCCGGACTTACGGCGCGGGTTAGAAACCGTGAGGGGTGGAGGTGACATGCTGGGGCGTGATGCAGCCGCGACCCTTTTACGGCTAGTTGCGCAGGCGGGAGTACTGGCGAAGCAGTTCGATGCCGTTGTTGCGAATCCACCGTATATGGGTAGCAAATACTACTGCCCGGAGCTAATGGGATACGTCAAGAGTTTTTATCCCAGCGCAAAGCCTGACCTCTACGCTTGCTTCATTCAAGCTTCTCTCCTGCGATGCAAACCATGTGGATCGACATCGCAGATCAATATCCCAGGTTGGATGATGAACTCGACATTTTCCGAGTTTCGGGAGCAGCTACTTTCTGGAGGCACGATTGTTAGTCTGATACATAACGGCAGAGGGATATTTGGAGCGGATTTCGGCTCCTGTGCATTTACTATCCTCGCCAATCTTGTTGAAGATTTTCGGGGTGTATACAGGCGATTGTTCGACAAGCCTTCAATTGTCTATTCAATCGAAGAATTGAGCCAAAGATTCCACCGTGCGGAAGAGTTTCATGCCGCATCGTCGGCATTTCGTGCGGTTCCTGATGCACCGATTTCCTACCAAGTGCCGGACGACGTCCGTTCGGCGTTTAATCGCCTTGCTCCTTTATCGGAGCTCACTGATGCGTGCCAAGGCCTTTCGACGTCAGATGATGGGCGATTCGTTCGCTACTGGCACGAAATTGATATGAGGAAATCAGCGATCGATCAAGATATGCATGCAGGCTCCGTCAACCCGAAGTGGTTTCCTTACAACAAAGGGGGCAGTTTTCGTAAATGGTTTGGAAATATTGAACATGTAATCAACTGGAGCAATGGCGGACAGGAGCTCAAGGATCGGCGTCCAAGCTCGGTCATACGAAACGAAAAGAACTATTTCAAAGAATCCATTTCGTGGCAGGACTACACCGTTGGGAAGACATCCTTTCGCTACTATCCAGAAGGCTTCATATTCGCGACTAATGCACACTCAGCATTTGTCAATGAGCCCGGAAACTTAGCTAAGATTCTGGGCTTCTGTAACTCGGCAGCTCAGCACGCATTGGCCGCAGCAATTTGCCCGGGACACCACTTCAACAGCGGCTATTTTTCGCTTTTGCCGTTCCCAGTTGAAGCAAGTTCGAACCAGATAGTTGATGCTGTAACGCGGTTGGTAGCTATTGCCAGAGAGGATTGGGACACGTTTGAAGAGTCTTGGGACTTTTCGCGAAACCCATTGGTTAACATTGCCGAACGACAAGAGTGCGCGTTGTCCGAAACGTACCGCCTATGGGACAAGGCCTGCCATTCGATTGTAGATGAGACGCGGTCGCTCGAATCCGATTTGGATCGCCATTTTGTAAGAGCCTGTAATCTTGATATTGAAACCCCAGAGCAATCAGATCCGGCCGAGGTCACGCTAAAGATAAACCCGGTTCACCGATTCGGAGATCAACTACCAAAAGCCGAGCGTGATCTTCGATTCAAGGAGGCGTGTTCGAAGGAACTAACTTCGTTCAGTATCGGCTGCATGATGGGCCGCTACAGTCTGGATGCGCCAGGCCTCATCTACGCCCACAGCGGCAATGAAGGCTTCGACCCCAGCCGCTACGAAACCTTCCCGGCCGACGACGACGGCATCGTCCCCATCACCGACGAAGCCTGGTTCGACGACGACGGCGCCAACCGCATTCGCGAATTCGTTCGTGTCGTCTGGGGCGAAGAGACGGAGGCCGAGAACATGGCCTGGCTCGCCGAATCCTTGGGGCAAAAAGCTAGCGAATCCGCCGACGACACCATCCGCCGCTACCTCAGCAAAGGCTTCTACAAAGACCACCTGCAAACCTACAAAAAGCGACCCATCTACTGGCTGTTCAGCTCCGGCAAACACAAAGCCTTCGAAGCCCTTGTGTACCTGCACCGCTACAACGCCGGCACACTCTCCCGCATGCGCATGGAATACGTCGTTCCCCTGCAGTCCCGTATGCAGTCCCGCATTGACAACCTCGACCAGGACATCCAGTCCTCCACCTCCAGCGCCGAGCAAAAACGCTTCCAGAAGCAAAAAGACAAGCTCATCAAACAGCTCGACGAGCTCCGCCGCTTCGACGAAAACCTCCGCCACTACGCCGACCAGCGCATCACCCTGGATCTCGATGATGGCGTAAAGGTCAACTACGGCAAGTTTGGTGATCTGCTGGCTGAGGTGAAAGCCGTGACCGGTAAAAAATAGGTGGGCTGAACCATTATGCAAGGCGAAAACCTAAAAATAGGAACCAAGCGGGTATGGATGCACAAGGCAATCAGGAATCCAGACTTCTCTGCCGAGGCAGTTTTAAGTAATGATCCATGGCTGTTTGTAGAGTTATGGCTTAAACGGCAGAAAAAATCTGAAGCCCTTGCGTACTGGATGCAAGCTCGAAGGTTTTCAGAAGCAGCCAAGAAAATGCCAGTGGAGAGCGCGCCGTTATCCCTCTACTACTCGTTTCTGAATGCTACAAAAGCCTTGTTGGTGGTTAGGTCGGCACACCACAGTGAAAGTCATGGCGTTACGGGAGACCGTCCCCAGACAGCCAAGACATCTTTGGCAAATGAGGTTGTGGAGTTCAAAGGTGGTGGCGTATTGCCAGCACTATGCTCCTATTTTGGTGAAAGTACGGTTTCGCAAAAGTACACACTAAAAGATCTGCTGTGGAATATCCCATTTGTACATCGAGCATTTCGCCATACCTTCACCTCGGCGCCTGAGCTTTTTATACCCATTGAGCAGGCCTGCTATGTTAGTCATTCAGATACCAGCGAGGCGTGGTTTCAGGCAGAGGTTGCACCTCGATATTCGGATGGACGAATTCTTCGTCATATGCCTGGTTCTTTTGAGCATTTTGAGAGACAAGGGAAAACGCTTGTACGAAGGAAGAAGCGATTCAGGTGGTATCAAGGACAAGCAAACAGGCTGAAGAAGGAGCGGGCGCTTTCCCGTCTTTCTAATTATCACTCATCCACACGTCGCTTGATCGTGCCAATAACCGGGAATAGAGATCTTTGGTACTTGAAGAAAGATGTGGCAAATAATGCCCCTGCGGAAAGGCATGGCCTGACTGTTGTTTTCGCAGCAATGCATCGCTTTAGTGAGTTGTCCAGGTATGACCCCAGTGGTTTGGATCGTCACCTTTGCGGAAGTGCTAACTGGCTAATATCGGAATTTATTGAGCATGCATCAGATCAGTTTATTGACCAGATTTCATCAGAAATAACTGGATTCCAGTTCTGGAGACCAAGAATAAGAAGCTAGCTATTTGAGATTAAATTTATGTCCGCACGAATCTTTAGTCATGCAAAGCAATTTTATCATTTGGCCGAGGCAGCGCAGCAGGCATCAGAATTGCCCGTTTTTCCACATGCGCTGATTTGTAATTATTGCTTTTTCATGGAGTTGGCATTCAAGGCTCTTTCTCCCGAGGTTGATTCGCTTCAATCCGGCTCATCAAGCGGCGGGTCTTTACTTTCAAACAGTTATCCATCCTCAAGTCTCAGGGGGCATGATTTAAAGACCCTCTTTTTAAATTTGAGCCCGGATATCAGAGGCTTGATTCAAGATGAATATGTAGAATCGAGAGACTTCGATCTTGATTTGACTGAATGTTCGAATTACTTCGAGCATAGTCGATACGCTTTTGAAATGGTCAATGCTCACCCCTACAACATCTCTGCGCCTATTCAGTTAGCCGCACATGTCTTCAGGCGCATTGAGGAAAAAGGCGCTGAACTGGATGTCCACTTATTCAGGTTAAAAAGGAATTTGGCATGAACGAAATAATCTGCCCTCACTGCAGTAAGGCGTTCAAAATCGACGAAGCCGGCTATGCGGATATCCTCAAGCAGGTGCGTGATCATGCTTTCGAGGAGCAGCTGCAGGAACGGCTCACGCTGGCCGAAAAAGAAAAAAACAGCGCGCTCGCTCTGGCCAGGGAGCAGGCAGCCAGTGAAATGCAGAAGTCGGAAGCTGCTAAGGATAAGGAGCTCCAGGAACTGAAGTCCAAGCTGGAGGCCGGCGAGGTTGCTCAAAAACTCGCCATCTCGGAAGCGCTGAAAGTGGTCGAGAAAGAGCGTGATTCGCTGTTGAGTGATCTCAAGCAGGCAAAGAGTGATAATGAATCGGCCACTCAGCTGATTGAAGCCAGGCTTAACCAGGAAATCCAAGAGCTGAAATCCAAACTTGATGCGACGGATACCAGCAAGCAGCTCGCCATTACCCAGGCGGTCTCTGTCGTAGAAAAAGAGCGCGATACGCTGCAGCATAAGCTGAGTCAGGCCGAGCTAGAGAAGGCGGCTGCCGAGCGCTCGCTCAAGGACAAATACGAGACTCAGATCAAAGACCGGGACGATGCCATTGAGCGCTTGCGGGATATGAAGGCGCGATTGTCTACCAAGATGGTCGGCGAAACCCTGGAGCAACACTGCGAAACCGAATTCAACCGGATTCGCTCGACGGCTTTCCCTCGGGCCTACTTTGAGAAGGACAACGATGCCAGTTCCGGCAGCAAGGGTGACTATATCTTCCGCGATGTTGACGAGAACGATACGCCCATCGTCTCGATCATGTTTGAGATGAAGAATGAGAGCGACACCACCGCGACAAAGAAGAAGAACGAAGACTTCCTCAAGGAGCTGGACAAGGATCGCAACGAAAAGGGCTGTGAATATGCCATCCTGGTATCACTGCTGGAACCCGACAGTGACCTCTATAACTCCGGCATTGTCGATGTCTTCCACCGTTACCCCAAGATGTATGTCATTCGCCCCCAGTTTTTCATTCCCATGATCACGCTGCTGCGCAATGCCGCCATGAACTCCCTGGAGTACAAGCAGGAGCTGGCGCTGGTGAAAGCCCAGAACATCGATATCACTAACTTTGAGAGTGATCTGGATACATTCAAAACGGCGTTTGCCAAGAACTACGACCTGGCGTCTCGCAAATTTCAGACGGCCATTGATGAGATCGACAAGTCTATCAACCACCTGCAGAAGACCAAGGATGCGCTGATGAGCACGGATCGGAATCTTCGATTGGCAAACGACAAGGCGCAGGATGTGACGGTGAAGAAGCTGACCCGCAAGAACCCTACGATGAAGGCGGCTTTTGAGCAGCTGGAGGATAAGGGCGAGTAGGGTTATGGGTGAGGGGCCGGTGTGGGCGAAAGAAAGTCGAATGCCCGCGCGATGATCGGGTTCTCTTGGTTTACGATGCTGGCCGGTGACCCAGAATGACCTGTTTGGGTCGGCAGGCTATCAGTGACACGCTGGGGTATGATGCGAATTTTGACGGAGACGCTTGAGTGAGTGGAACAAGCGCCATAGAGCGGATAGAGAAGGGATTGGCCAAGCTGCTGCAGGCAGGCAACCGGATTGTCTGGTGGTCTGATCCTGACAGTGAATTTGCTGATGCCGTGGCTGACCTTTCTCTCGGTGGGGCTGACGTGATCTCCCTGGGCGATACCCCGGCACTGGCGGTGAAGCGACAGATTGAGCTGGAGTCGCCCGCGAACTGCTTTGTGCTGTACGAAGGCCAGCAAGCACCGGACCCAGAGCAGGACTGGTTGCTGGATATTCGCCTTTATGCCGAGCCGTTTGCCGCCGATGCTACTTCCATGCTGCAGCAGGACCTGGGCCTGCAACATGCCAGCCTGCGCCACTACCTGAAAGACCGCGCCCGCTTTTTTGCCAGTAAAGACCGTACCGCGCGTTTGGCCACCTTGCTGCATGCGGATGATATGGAGCGGGACATCGATGCCAAGATCTGGGCGGTGCTATCCCGAAGTGGCTCGGCGGATCCTTTTACGCTGCTGCTGGATTTGCTCTGTGACGTGGCTCAGCTCGACGAGGGCGTGGCCTTTGATGACTCGCCGTTGTGGCAGAACCTGGTCAAGTATGGCCTGGAACCGTTCGCCTGGGCCCTGCTCGAGCGACATTTCGGCTACCGGGATGACGCGCCCAGCCTGGCACGTTTCATTCCCCGGCTGTTGGTGACTGATCTTGGCCGGGGCCTGAAAAAGCCCTTGCCGACCGGCTTGATCAAGCTTGCGTTGCCGCAAGCGAAAGCCGGCAACGTGGCGGTGCTGTTGTCTCAATGGCGGGATTCCACGGCCCGGCAGAAAAATTACGATGCACTGTCTGCCCGGTTGGCCAATGATCTGCAGCTTGCCCATCATCTTTCTAACCTGACACCCGCTGATGTCGCTAACTGCGCGACCTTTGTGGATCTGGAGCGCATTGTCGCCAATGCGCTGCGCGATCAGCTGCTGGGGAATATGGCCAGCAGTGTGATGGCCGATGTGCGCCGCACGGTGAATAGTCGCCTCGCCAGTTATTGGGTGAGCGATCGCTACCCTGATACGGAGGTGGGGAAACGCAGTATCTGGCGAGGGTACTATCAGGCGCTGTTATCGGCCACTGACCTGTTTGAGGCCATTGAAACCCGCGCCCAGCATTTTGGCTTCACCAGCCCGGAGCAAGCGTATACCGCTTATACCGAGTCTCTGTTCGAAATTGATCAATTCTATCGCCTGTTCCACGAGGCAGCGGATGTGGTGTCTGCCCGCTTCCCGGATGCCATTGCCCCTCTGGCCGACCAGGTGGAGGCGGCCTACCTCAATCGCTACCTGAGCAAACTGGCCGTCCATTGGGATGGGCATTTGCAGAATGGTTTGCTGGAGAAGTGGAAGCTGGAGGGTGTCGCCAATCAGCAAAGCTTCTACCAGAAAGTGGTGGCGCCCTACCTGGCAAAAGGCGATGAGCGCCGCATGTTTGTCATTATTAGCGATGCCCTGCGCTATGAAGTGGCCGATGAGCTGAAGATCCAGATCAATGGTCGCGAACGGATTGATGCCACCCTGCGTAGCCAGCTGGGTGTGCTGCCCAGTTATACCAAACTGGGTATGGCCAGCCTGCTGCCGCACAAGACCCTGACCTACAACGGCAAAGGCTCGGTGGATGTGGATGGTCGCTCCTCGGAGGGCCTGGATAACCGCAACAAGATTTTGGGGGCTGTTGGCGGCACTGCGGTGAAGGCAGAAACCCTGGCCAATATGGGCAAGCAGGCCCTGCGGGAATTCGTCAGGCCCCATCGTGTGATTTATATCTATCACAACACCATCGATGCAGTGGGGGATTCCGCCAGTACAGAATCGAGTACCTGGATCGCCTGTCGCCAGGCGATCAATGAACTGGCGGATCTGGTATCACGGCTGGTGAATAATGCCAGTGCGACAGCGATTACGGTGACGGCGGATCATGGCTTCCTGTTCCGTGAAACGCCACCGGATGCGCTGGAAAAGAGCGCCATGGCCAGCAAGCCCGCCGGGACGATAACCGCCAAGAAACGCTACCTGGTCGGGAATGACCTGGGTGAGGCTGAGTATGCGCATCATGGCAAAACGACGATCACCGCAGGAACGGGCTGTGATACCGAGTTCTGGCTGCCCCGTGGTGTGGGCCGGTTCCACTTTGTGGGTGGGGCGCGCTTTGTTCACGGTGGCGCCGCCTTGCAGGAGGTGGCCGTGCCGATCATCGAGATCCGCCAGAAGTACGGTAAGTCTGCAGAAAGCACCCGTGTTTCCAAGGTGGGTGTGAATGTATTGGGCCAGCAACATCGCATCACGACCAACTTCCATGTCTTTACTTTGCTGCAGACCGAGCCGGTCAGTGAAAAGGTGCTGGCGACAAGGATTACCATTGAATTGGTGAATCAGCACGGCGACAGTGTTTCATCCCGGGAGCTGTTGAACCTGGACAGCGATGCCGCCGAGCTGGGTGAGCGGCAAAGCAAAGTGTCCTTAAGCCTAGCCGCTCAGGCGGTAAAGCCCGGCAATGACCACTTTCTGGTGCTCAGCGACGCTGAGAGCGAAATCGAACTTCAGCGCATTCCGGTGCGCATCGACTTGGCAATAGAGAATGACTTCGACTTCTGACATGCAAAACGTGACGGATAATGCGCTGGATCTGGACGCAAAGCTGGTCGAGCACTTTCCCGGCAAGATCGTTCGCAAGGATCTGACCAAGCGCCTGAAAGAAGGCGCCAACGTTCCGGTGTATGTGCTGGAGTATTTGCTGGGCATGTACTGTTCGTCAGCGGATGAAGAGCAGATTGCCGAGGGCATGGATCGGGTTAAGCAGGTGCTGTCACAGAACTATGTGCGGCCCGACGAGGCAGAGAAGATCAAGGCCCGTATCCGCGAGAGTGGCAATTTCAAGATCATCGACAAGGTGACGGTTCGCCTTAACGAGAAGAAAGACCAGTACGAAGCCATTCTCTCCAATCTGGGTATCAATAACGCCAATATCGACAGCCGCCAGGTTCATGACTACGAAAAGCTGCTGGTCGGCGGGATCTGGTCAATTATCTCCATCAAGTACGATTACGAGGATGGCCAGAGTAGTTCGCCGTTCACCATCAAGGAACTGAAGCCCATCCAGATGCCGAATATGGATATGAATGCCTTGATGGAGGCACGGAAACAGTTTACTGAAGATGAGTGGCTGGATGTGCTGCTGCGCTCAACCGGTATGGAGCCTGCACATTTTGATACCCGCGTGAAGTGGCACTTGCTCGCGCGCTTGATTCCGTTTGTGGAGAACAACTACAACGTTTGCGAGCTGGGCCCGCGTGGTACAGGTAAAAGCCACGTTTACAAGGAATGCAGCCCGAACAGCATCCTGGTGTCTGGTGGGCAGACTACCGTTGCCAACCTGTTCTACAACATGTCACGCCGGCAGGTGGGGTTAGTGGGAATGTGGGATGTGGTGGCTTTTGACGAAGTCGCCGGGATTTCGTTCAAGGATAAAGATGGCGTGCAGATCATGAAGGACTACATGGCCTCAGGCTCCTTTGCCCGTGGCCGTGATTCCATCTCTGCCAGTGCCAGTATGGTGTTTGTCGGCAATATCAACCATTCCGTGGAAACGCTGGTGAAAACCAGCCATCTGTTGTCGCCATTCCCTGAGGCCATGATCGATTCGGCCTTCTTTGACCGTTTCCATGCCTATGTGCCGGGCTGGGAAATACCCAAGATGCGGCCTGAGTTTTTTACCAACCAGTATGGGCTGATCGTAGACTATCTGGCGGAGTACATGCGCGAGATGCGCAAGCGCACTTTCTCCGATGCTATCGACCAGTACTACAAGCTTGGTAATAACCTGAACCAGCGCGACACCATTGCGGTGCGGCGTACGGTTTCTGGCTTGCTGAAGCTGCTGTATCCGCATGGCGATTACGACAAGGCGGCTGTGGAGCGTTGTTTGCAATATGCGCTTGAAGTACGCCGCAGGGTGAAAGAACAGCTAAAAAAAATCGGTGGCATGGAGTTCTTCGACGTGCACTTCTCTTATATCGATGCTGAGACGATGGAAGAGCAGTACGTCAGTGTGAAAGAGCAGGGTGGCGGTGGACTGATCCCAGAGGGGCAGCCCAAGCCTGGCACTGTCTATACCGTCGCGACGGGCGCCACCAGTGGCCACCTGGGCCTATACCGGCTGGAGACCCAGGCGACAGCAGGGAATGGCAAGCTCAACACCTCGGGTTTGGGCTCCAGTACCGGAGCGAAAGAAGGCCTGAAAGTCGCCCATGATTACTTCAAGGCGAATGTGAATCGCGTAAGCACCATGACCAAGGCCAGTGACTTCGACCTGCACTTGCACATGGTCGAGCTGCACAACACAGGCCCGTCGAAGCAGATGACGCTGGCGTCATTTATTGCCTACTGCTCCGCCACCATGAAGCGACCCACGCAGAACCAGATGATCGTACTTGGCGACATGAGCCTGGGCGGCAACATCATTCCGGCTGAGAATATGGCTGAGGCCTTACAGGTGGGCATGGATACAGGTGCCAAGAAGGTTTTACTCCCAATGGCCAATGCCCAGGATATTCCGACGGTGCCTGCGGAGTTGTTCTCCAAGTATCAGGTGAGTTTCTACTCAGATCCAGTTGATGCGGTGTTTAAAGCGCTGGGCGTGGAGTGATATAAATAATTAAGACTTGGCCTGACAGAAGCCGCTTGAAAAATCGGTAACCGTGTTGCTTTCAATGGGGTCTGCCAGGCCAGGTTTGAACCACTAAACTTAATTCCCGACATGCTTCTTTAGATCCGGCCGCTTCTTAAGAAGCGCCACTAAGTTTTTATAATCCTCGTCTTCCAGGTTGTTTTTCTCAGATTCCAGTGATATCCAGCCAGCTTTCTCGTTGGGCGTCTGTATGTCCATTTTCATGCTTAGCTCATCCGATTTCGAGCGTAGCGCCTCTCTCAAAGCCTTCCTGTTTTGGTCGTCA
>JAKSCQ010000226.1 GCA_022360555.1 Pseudomonadales bacterium | reverse complement strand
CGGGCGATGATTTCCTCGGCATCGAATTCCCGGGTCTCGGCCACGTGGGGCTTGATCAGTTCCCAGGTCTTCTCGTCGGCCACCTTCTTCGGCTTGCCTTTCTTGTCGGTTTCGTAGCGGTAGAAACCCACGCCGTTCTTCTGGCCATAACGCTCGTTTTCGAACATCACGGTGGAGACATCCTTGAAGTCGTACTGCATACGCTCCGGGAAGCCTTCTGCCATCACCTGGGCGGCGTGTACGCCAGTGTCGATACCGACCACGTCCATCAGGTAAGCCGGGCCCATGGGCCAGCCCAACTTCTGCATGACCTTGTCGACCGCTTCGAAGTCGGCACCGTCGCGCATCAGCATGCCGAAGCCGCCGAAGTACGGGAACAGAACGCGGTTAACCAGGAACCCGGGGCAGTCGTTAACCACGATGGGGTTCTTGCCCATTTTCTGGGCGTAGGCCACCAGGGTAGCGACGGTTTCGTCGGAGGTCTTCTCACCACGGATCACTTCCACCAGCGGCATCATGTGTACCGGGTTGAAGAAGTGCATGCCGGCGAAGTTTTCCGGCTTCTTCAGGGCCTCGGCCAGCTTGGTGATGGAGATCGTGGAGGTGTTGGAGGCCAGGATGGTGCCATCCGCCACTTTCTCTTCGGTCTCGGCGAGAACGGACTGCTTGACCTTCTGGTTTTCGACCACGGCTTCCACGATCACGTTGACGTTGTCGAAGTCACCGTAGTTCAGGGTCGGACGGATGGCAGACAGGACTTTACCCATCTTGGCGGCATCCATCTTGCCCTTGCTGACGCGCTTGGCGAGCAGCTTGGAGGCTTCGTTCATGCCCAGGTCCAGCGCCTTGTCGGCGATGTCCTTCATGATGATCGGGGTGCCTTTGAGGGCAGACTGGAAGGCGATACCGCCACCCATGATACCGGCGCCCAGTACGGCGGCCTGGTTGATGTCCTTGGCGGCCTTGGCGGTTTTGCCGTTGACCTTCTTTACCTGCTGGTCGGCCAGGAACAGGCCTACCAGGGCGGTGGCTTGCGGGGTCTTGGCGACCTTGGCGAAGCCTTTGGCTTCCACTTCCAGTGCCTGGTCACGCTTCATACCGGCGTGGGCCTGCATGGCTTTCACCGCGGCTACCGGGGCCGGGTAGTTCTTGCCGGCCTGCTGGGCAACCATGGCCATGCAGGTCTGGAACGCCATCATGTTTTCCATGGGCGGCAGCTTCAGCGGCTCGAGCTTTTCCTGACGCTTGGCGCGGAAGTCGATCTTGCCTTCCAGGCACTGCTTCACCAGGTTGATGGCAGCGTCCTGCAGCTTGTCGTGCTCGACCACGGCATCGGCCACGCCCACTTTCAGAGCTTTATCGGCACGGTGCTGGCCACCGGCGCCGATCCACTCAACGGCGTTGTCCACACCGATCACACGGGGCAGACGCACGGTGCCGCCGAAGCCAGGGAACAGGCCCAGCTTCACTTCCGGCAGTCCCACCTGGGCTTTTTCGCTCAGTACGCGGAAGTCCGCGGCCAGGCACATTTCCAGGCCGCCACCCAGGGCGATGCCGTTCACGGCCGCCACTTTGGGAATGTCCAGATCTTCAAAGGCGTTGAAGACCTGATTGGATTTCAGACACCAGCCGGCGATTTCGTCTTCCGGCAGTTTGAACATGTCTGTGAATTCGGTGATGTCGGCGCCAACAATGAAAACCCCTTTGCCG
>JAKSCQ010000091.1 GCA_022360555.1 Pseudomonadales bacterium | reverse complement strand
GGATTCGAACCTCCGAAGCTTTCGCGTCAGATTTACAGTCTGATCCCTTTGGCCACTCGGGAACCCCTCCAGAAAAGGGCCTACATTCTCTTTACGCCCCAACCACTTGTCAACAGATTTTCAAGTAGTTAGCGACGTTTTTAAGCTGGAGCTGGCGAGAGGAGTCGAACCCCCGACCGGCTGATTACAAATCAGCTGCTCTACCAACTGAGCTACGCCAGCTCACAAGGGTTGCGAATTCTATAGAAAGGGATCGGGTGGCGCAATCCAATTGACGATCAAACGCCTAATAATTGCGCAGCCCTCAGGAGCAGGCCGCCTTGTCGAGCTTAAGAGCCTGATTTGCCTCGAGAAAAACTTTCAACTCTTCCTTTTCCTCAGGCGCGGGATCGGTCAGATAGACCCAGTACTCGGTCACTGAGCGTGAAGTTTCCCGCACAAACGCCGGATAACCCGCATTGCGCATCTTCACCCGCAGCCCTTCAGCGGACTCGGCACTGGAAAAATAGCCCAGCGAGATAGCATTGGCATCGTCGCCATCTCTGACAACAAAGCTGTCAACGCCATGATCCTGCAGCTCTCGCAACACGGCCAACGCCCGCTCGCGATCCGCATAAGGAGGCAGGTAGACCCAGTTCAGGCGGTCCTGTTCCACCGTCAAGGCACGAACCTGGCCGGTCAGCCCCGCCGCCCGCAGCTGCACCGCGCCCGCCTTGGCGGCGTCTCGGGATTCCCACGGCCCAACCACCGGGCAAAGCGCCCCCACCGCGACCTGGCGCTTGCCTGTCCTGCGCGGCTGAGGCTGTTCTGCCAGTAGCACAATCGGCTTGCCGCCGGATGGCGGGGCAGCAACAGCCAGGCCAGGTTCAGCACGGGACGAGGACAGCTCCTTGCCGAGCTGCACGCCCAGATAGACCAGGTTGATCACCAGCAAACTGTAAAATATCCACCGCACGGGCGCTCCCCCACCGTTTATTGTTGTCGTGCCGCGACACGCTCCAGCCCGTCGAGCACCAAGTCCGGCAGATGCTCGAATTCGAACGGGAAGGCGCCAATTAACTCAGGAGCATCCCCCCCGGTTATCAGCACTTTGCAAGTATCATCAAGCACTTGGCGCAGTTCAACTACCACATCCGTGACGAAGGCCACAGACATGCGCAACAAACCGTTATGAACACACTCCCCGGTCGAACGCCCCAGTCCGAGCTGTGCGGAGCCCGGCTCGATATGCACATCCGCGGTGTCGCGCAACAGGGCACCGCGCAGCATGCCAAGCCCCGGCACAATGTATCCACCCAGAAAGTCTCCCTCGCCACTGACCGCATCGATGGTCAGGGCACTGCCACAGTCAATGATCACGCAGGCCCCGTAGCGCTGGAACCCCTCGATCAGTGCCACCCAGCGATCCACCCCCAGCTTTCTGGGGTCGGGATAACAACTGCTGACACCGAAGTCCGCACCACAGGAATAATAGAAGGCGGGCGCGACCCCGGTAAGCCCCTGCAGCAGGGAGGCGATATCCGCATCAGCAGCGGGACCGGCCACCGAAGCCACCCAGACCTGCGATACTTTGGGCGCTTCATCAGGCGAAAGGATAGTATCCACCACCCTTGCCCACTCGCGCTCATGGCGACACCCCCCCTGGCGCACCCTGGCGCCATCGCGAAGGCGCCACTTGATTGCCGTATTCCCCACATCCACAAACAGCTTCATTGCACCCTCAGGCTGACTTCGCCGCCATACAACTCACGCAGTCCCTCGCCAGTTTCCACTTTCAGGGCGCCATCCGCCGACACTCCGGCTGCCACACCTTCCAGAATTTGGTCGCCGGACTGAACCTTCACTTTTTTGCCTTTTACCGCATCATAGCGCTCGAAGTCGGCAACGAAAGCGGCAAAACCCTGTGCGGAAAACACCGGCAGCATGTCCAGCAGTGCCGACAACACCGCACCGGCCAACTCGGTGCGGTGGGGCATGACGGCCAGCTCACTGGCCAGGTCCGTCCAGCGCTGATCGATCCCTTCCGCCTGCAGCGCGGTCATGCGGCCATTTAGCCCCACTCCCACCACCACATCGACCTGACCATCCATTTCACCGGCCAGCTCTATCAGCACACCACCCACCTTGGCGCCGTTGATCCACAGGTCGTTGGGCCACTTCAGTGTCACCGGCAAATTGCCGTCCAGAGACCTTAGCGCATCTGCCACAGCAGCCCCCACAGCCAGGCTCAGCCCGCCCAGTGCGGAAAAGCCACCAACAACAGGAAAACGGATGGAGAGATAGAGGTTGGCTGCAAACGGGGAGCGCCAATGCCGGCCACGGCGACCGCGACCGCTCAACTGACACTCGGCGACAAACACCTGCGGACGTCGCACAGGGCCAGTCAGCGCCAGGGCGTCGCTGTTGGTGGATTCGGTGACCCAGTGATAGTGCAGGTCAGCACGATCAGCCAGCAGCGCTTGCAGATGGTCAGGATCAATCAGTTGCAGAGGAGAAGAGAGTCTGTAGCCCTTGCCCTTCACCGACTCCAGTGCCAGACCGAAATCCGCAAGCCGCTGGGCACGCTTCCAGACCGCAGCCCGTGACACACCCAGTAACTCACCCAGCTCGGAGCCGGAGCGAAACTGGCCATCGGCAAGGAGGCGGATCAGCTGCTGATCCGCCTCTTTCAGGCCGCTCAAGCTTCCCAAACCACCCCTTTGGTCTTGGACCATTGGGCGATACCTTCCGCGTAATGTTTTTCGATCTCATTACGCTTGAGCTTCAGGGTCGGTGTAATCATGCTGTTCTCCACCGTCCACGCTTCCTTACACACCACCAGACAGGTCAGGCGCTCGTGCGGGTCCAGCTCGGTGTTGACCCGTGCCAGAAGCTGCTCCAGTTCCTTGGTGAATTGCTCCTTGCCAGACCCCTTGGATAGCTTGTCCTGTTCTTCCGGGGTCAGGTTCAACAACGCGATCGGCTGGCCCATCCCTTCACCGATCACACAGGCCAGCTCAAGGCCCGGCAGGGTAACCAGACGGTTTTCGATGGGAGCGGGAGCCACATACTTGCCTTTCTCGGTCTTGAAGATTTCCTTCACGCGGCCGGTAATACGCAGACGACCTTTCGGATCGATTTCGCCCACATCGCCAGTATGCAGCCAGCCATCGTCGGTGAGGTCTTCCGCAGTCTTATCAGGCTGCTTGTAGTAACCCTTCATATTGCCCAGGCTACGTACCAGAATTTCTCCGCCCTCACCGATGCGGCATTCCACGCCGTCATTGGGCGTTCCAACCCAACCGATCTGCTGGTCACCTTCTTCGGTGGTATGGGACCAGGCCAGGTTCTCGGTCATGCCGTACACTTCCAGGATTTCCAGGTCCAGCTTCTTGAACCAGGTAATAATTTCCGGTGACAGTGCTGCCGCTCCAGACAGGGCAATACGACACTGATCCAGACCCATGGCACCAAGCACCTTCTTCTTGATCACCTTGTTCAGGAAAGGAATCTTCAGCAGCTTGTTGAGCTTTTTCGGCGGAACGGCTTCGGAGGCTTTCTGGTAGAACTTGGACCAGATACGCGGCACAGCGAAGAAGACCGTCGGCTGGGCACGCTTGATGTCCTCTCCAAAGGTATCCAGTGATTCCGCAAAGAACACCTTGTTGCCCACATACAACTGGGCAATTTCCACCGCCACACGCTCGGCCACGTGAGACAGCGGCAGGTAGGAGATCATCCGCTCGTCGGGCTGCAGGTCGTAGACCTTGATCATTTTCTCACCGACGATGGAAAACGCATTGAAGTCATGCATCACACCCTTGGGCATGCCGGTTGTACCGGATGTGTAGACGATGGTTGCCAGGTCGCTCAGATCCGGCTCGTTCACCTCGGCCAGCGGTGCGGTATCGCGGATAATGTCCGGCCATTTCGGGAAGGCACTCAGTGCGCTTTCCGGTGCCAGGGTAAAGGCGATCTGCTTGACGCCATCCGGCACACCATTTTTCATCATTTCCCAGTCGTCCAGCTTGCCGACAAACAGGAACTTGGATTCACTGTGTTCAAGAATCTGGCGAACCGTCTCCTCCACCAGTGTCGGGTACAGTGGCACACTGACACCACCAGCCATCCAGATGGCCAGGTCAGTAATGATCCACTCCGCACAGTTCTTGGACACCAGGGCAACATGATCTCCCTTCTGCATCCCCTGGGATTGCAGGTAGGCTGCAATCTTGCGAGCCTCTTCGTCGATCTGCTTCCAGGTGTACTCACGCAGCTCACCCCCACCCATGGGCTGAACAAAGGCCACACTGCTGCCCTGCTTGTCACAACGCTGCTGCAAAGCCTTCAGAGGAGTCACCACGCCTGTTTTGTTATCCGTTGTCATAGAGCTTAACCTTTCCCAAATCCAAACTTGTTGAAGCGGTTAGCCTGGTGGCAAACCGTTGCAGGCCTACCCTGCCAACCTTCTGCGAAGCGGGTTTGCCGAGAGAAACCGCATCCCCGAATCGGACCCGGGCAACACTGCCCGGATGAACAGATTTTCAACGCCTTTCGAAAACCGGCCCGACTTTGCGCGCGACCGGATTGAAACAAGCCCCAACCATACCACTTTCATCGCAGGCTATGGAGCATTTCGCACCGTAATCTCGCGGCTTTGTCAGTCCCCAAAGCGGCTGATACAGCATACCCCGAGCGACAAGCATAGACAGCCCGTCGCTCAGCCACAAAGCCGGCTCTGTTTAGGAATCGTTACCATCAGCATGAACAGCGTTCAACGACACTCCCGAGTGCTTGCCTTCTCGTATTTTCCGTCGCAGTCTGAAGCAAAGCCCTGCCTAGGAGGTGCTGTCATGTTCCTTAAGGAAACCCTCAGCGACCATCTCGTCGAAGTACTCGACATCACCGAGCTGCTCAACCCGCTGCGCGACCAGGTCACCGGCCGTTTCCACTTTGGCGAGGAGGCCCAGGAACCTGAAACCTTTGCCAAAAAACACCTGATCTTCCCCTCCGGCGAACCGCTACCGGCATGCTGGACAGATCCTCACTTCCGCGACAGCGAATTGCGCGTTACCGGTTCCGGGCTGTAATCATGCCATATCACTTTCTCGCTGGTGGCGAAAGGTTACAGGGGGCAGCGGAGGCCTCCCCCCGCAGGAGCCATGCTTGCATGGCGAAGGGTTCGTTTTAGGTTGGAGCTTGGCAGAGATCTGATGACCTACAGTGTGTGACGAGCATGCACGCCATCCCTGCGGGACGCCTGCGGCGCACCAAGCTGACCCCTGCGGAGCATCGCTTGTCACACCTCGGTCCCGCTTGACGGGATGGCGACTTCGTCGCGAGGCAGGGAGAGGAGTTCCTCGTACTCCTGAATACAAAAAACCCCCGACACTGTCGTGGCGGGGGTCTTTTGTTTCGTTTAAGAGCCTGACGATGACCTACTCTCACATGGGGAAGCCCCACACTACCATCGGCGATGTGTCGTTTCACTTCTGAGTTCGGCATGGGATCAGGTGGTTCCAACGCTCTATTGTCGTCAGGCAAACTGGTTTGGTCTCTTGTTCGTGGAACAAGGGGCCAAATAGGTTGCCTTGCCGGTGCTCTCTACCTGGGTAGGACTGCACTGCCACCGGCAAAGCCAAATTGGGAACGAGAAGTTTGCTATTCATGATTAGCAAGCTGACTTCTGACACCTTGTCTTTACGCTGTCCTGACTCGTGGAGTCTTGGGACTGCTTTGGTGTTATATAGTCAAGCCTCACGGGCAATTAGTACTGGTTAGCTTCACGCCTTACAACGCTTCCACACCCAGCCTATCAACGTTGTGGTCTTCAACGGCCCTTCAGGGGAATCAAGTTCCCAGGGAGATCTCATCTTGAGGGAGGCTTCCCGCTTAGATGCTTTCAGCGGTTATCCCGTCCGAACATAGCT
>JAKSCQ010000213.1 GCA_022360555.1 Pseudomonadales bacterium | reverse complement strand
GTCCCCCCGTGCCGCCAACCTCACCGCCGTGGTCACCGCCAATGTGGCGGAGATTCCCGTCCGCGCCGGCAACCGGGTGAAGAAAGGGCAGTTACTGATCCAGCTCGACGATACCGAGGCCGCCCTGGCTCGGGACCGCGCCAAAGCCGCCCGTGACGAAGCAGCGGCCCAGTTGCAGACCTCCCGGCTGCAATACGAGAGCGACAAGAAGAACCTGGCACTGGAAAAGAAACTGGCGCAACTGGCCGCCAACAATCTGGAACGGCTGCAATCCCTGCGCGGCAAGAAGCTGGTCTCCCAGACCCAGTTGGACGAAGCCGAGGAAGCCAAGGCCCGCGCCGACCTGTCCCTGAGCCAGCGCCAGTTGAGCGTGAGCGATTACCGCAATGCCCTGGCACGCATGGAGGCGCGCCTGGCCAGCGCCGAGGCCCAGCTCAAACAAGCGGAAATCGACCTGGCCCGCACTCGGGTGGAAGCGCCTTTCGACGGCACCATCACCAATGTGGCCGTGGCCCCAGGGGAACGGGTACGCCCCGGCGAGCCCCTGATCAGCCTGTTTGCCGATACCGAGCTGGAAGTGCGCGCGCAGATCCCCGAGCGCTACCTGCCGGCGGTTCGCCGTGGGCTACAGACCGGTGACCTGCAGGCACAAACACAACTGGAAGGCGACACCCTGCGCCTCAACCTGAAGCGCCTGGCCGGCGATGCCGCCGATGCCCGTGGCGGCATCGATGGCCTGTTCGAATTTAGCGACGGGGTGCCGGCCGCCGCCCTGGGGCGCCCCCTGACCATCACCCTGACGCTGCCCGCCGAGGACAACCTGCTGGCCCTGCCCGCCACCGCCCTGCACGGCCTGAACCGTCTGTATGTGATTGATGACGACGACCACCTGCAGCGAGTGGATGCCAGCATCGTCGGCGAGGCCCTGGATGGCGACAAATCCCTGCTGCTCCTGCGCGCGCCGGCCCTGCAGGGCGGCGAACGGATCATGACCACCCAGCTGCCCCAGGCCATTGTCGGCCTGCCGGTGGACCCGCAGCCGGTCCCCGGCAGCAATGCCGATGGGAAAGACGACACGGCCCCCAGCCCGAAAGCAAGCGACGACGAAGAGGGCCGTCAGGGTGAGTGAATCACGGGGCCTGATCGCCAGCTTTACCGAGCACAAGGTTGCCTCCAACCTGCTGATGCTGCTGATGATCATGCTCGGCGTGCTGGGGCTCAATCGCCTCAACACCCAGTTGTTTCCGGATTTCGATTTCGACTACATCACCGTCACCATCCCCTGGCGCGGGGCCAGCCCGGAGGATGTACAGCGCTCCATCACCATCCCCGTGGAGCAGGCCATCAAGACCCTGCCCAACACCAAGAAGCTGATCGCCCGCTCCCAGCAAGGCGCCTCGGCCATCTTCATCGAACTGGAAGACGGCACCGACCTGGGGCTGGCACTGGATGAAGTGCGCCAACGCATCGATTCCATCCGCAACCTGCCCCAGGACGCGGAACGGCCGGTGATCCAGAAAATCACCAATTACTCCCTGGTCACCTCCATTCTGGTGTCCACGAAAAACGGCTCCCGGGAAGAACTGCGCCCGCTGGTCCGGGACATGGAAGATGACATCCTTGCCCTGGGCGCCGGCAAGGTGGAATTCATCGGCCTGCCGGAAGAGGAAATGGCCATCCAGGTGCCCGCCAGCACCCTTCATGACCTGCGCATGACTCTGGGGGATATCGGCAACCGGGTACGCAGCTTCAGCCAGGACACCCCCGCCGGCACCGTGGGCCGTGACGACGCTGCCAAGCAGTTACGCGCCCTGGGTCAACGGCGCGATGAAAAGGCCTTTGCCGAACTGCCGCTGATCACCACCGCTGACGGCCAGCAGTTATCACTGGGAGATGTGGCTATCATTGAGCGCCGCCCCCGGGACGACCAGGCCACCCTTTCCTACCAGGGTAACCCGGCCATCGAACTGCAGGTCATGCGTGGCGAGGAAGCGGACATGCTGGACCTGGCCGAAAGGGTCCGTGAGTGGGGGGCCGACTACAAGACCACCCTGCCCGACGGCGTGGAAATGACCTTCTACTTCGAAGCCTGGAAGCTGGTGGAAGAACGCATTTCCACCCTCCTCTGGAACGGTATTTCCGGGTTGCTGCTGGTGATCGCCACCCTCTACTTCTTCCTCAATGCCCGGGTGGCCTGGTGGGTCACCGTGGGCATTCCGGTGTCCTTCATGGCCACCCTGGGGCTGGTCTGGCTGTTCGGCGGCACCATCAACATGATCAGCCTGTTCGGCCTGATCCTGGCCCTGGGGATCATCGTCGACGATGCCATCGTCGTGGGCGAGGACACGCTGACCCACCTGCAACAGGGGGAGTCCGCCCAGCGGGCGGCCCTGGGCGGTGCCCGACGCATGTTCTGGCCAGTGGTGGCCTCCAGCACCACCACCATCGCCGCCTTCCTGCCACTGGGCATGATGGGCGGCGCCATGGGCAAGATCGCCTTTGATGTGCCCTTTGTAATGATCTGCGTGATTCTCGCGTCGCTGCTGGAATGTTTTATGGTGCTACCCGGCCACCTGCACCACAGCTTCCGGGGTATTCAGGTCAAGGCCAGTGGCATTCGCCAGCGCATCGACAAGGGGTTCAACCGGCTGCGCGAGGAACGGTTCCGGCCGGTGGTGGCCTGGGCCATTCGCCACCGGCACCTGGTCAGCACCTCCGCCGTCTGCGCCTTCGTACTGGCGCTGACTCTGGTGTCCACCGGCTGGCTCAAGTTCACCTTTTTCCCTCCCGTGGACGGCGACCAGTTGCGGGCAGTGGTGGAATTTTCCTCCGGCACCGACCGCCGTCAGGTGGACCGCTTTCTTGCCCAGCTCGAGGACACCCTGCACAAGACCAACGAAGAGATGGGCGGCCACCTGGTCAAGACCGTCATCAGTCACCATGGTGCCGCCGCCGGCTTCCCCAATATCGGCGGCCGCCAGGACAAGTTCGGTGACGAATACGGCACCCTGGTGGTGGAAGTCTACGTGGGCGCGGATCGGGAGATCAGCAACGACGAGCTGATCCAGTCCTGGCGGGACAAACTGACCCTGCCCGCCGGGCTCGACCAGCTAAGCATCTCCCAGGCCGAGGCCGGCCCCCCCGGCAAACCCATTGAGGTCAAGCTCACCGGCAGCGATGCTCCAACCCTGAAAAAAGCCTCGCTGGCATTGCAGGAACGGCTCAATGACTTTACCGGCGTCAGCAACGTGGATGACGACCTGCCCTATGGCAAGGAGCAGCTCACCTTCCAGCTAACGCCTAAAGGACGGGCCCTGGGCCTGACCCTCAGTGATGTGGCCGGGCAGTTGCGTTCCGCCTTCGACGGTAACCTGGCCCAGCTCTACAACGAGGAAGACGAGGAAATCGAGGTGCGGGTGATGCTGCCGGACAGCGAGCGTCGCCGCTTCAGCGCCATCGAACGCCTGCCCATCATTACCCCCCAGGGCGAAGCGATTCCGCTGCGTGACGTGGTCCATTTCGAGGCCCGCAAGGGGGTGGACCTGCTGCGCCGGGTAAATGGTGAGCTGGCCGTGACCGTGTACGCGGACCTGGACCCGGACCTGGGTAATGCCAACGAGATCATCGCCACCCTGAACGACGGCATCCTGCCCGAGCTGCAAGCCAAGTACGGCATCGGTGTTGGCTACGAAGGCAAGCTGCAGGAGCAAGCCGAAAACATGCGAGACCTGGCCACCGGCGCCATGCTGGGTCTGGCGCTGATCTATGTGGTACTGGCCTGGGTGTTCAGCTCCTACTCCTGGCCCCTGGCGATCATGACCGCGATTTTCTTCGGCCTCACCGGCGCAGTGATCGGGCATATCTTCACCGCCCCCTTCGGCATCAAGTTTTCCATGTTTTCCGCCATGGGGCTGTTCGGTCTGTCCGGCATCATCGTCAACGATTCCATCGTGCTGGTGAGCTTCTACCAGCAACTGGTGGCCGAAGGCATGGAACGCTTCCAGGCCATTGTGGAGGCCTGTGTACGACGCCTGCGGGCGGTGTTGCTCACCTCCATCACCACCATCGCCGGGCTGACACCGATCCTGTTCGAGAGCTCCCTGCAGGCGCAGTTCCTCAAACCCATGGCGGTAAGCATCGTCTTCGGCCTGCTGTTCGGTACCGGCCTGATCCTGCTGGTGGTGCCGGCCATGCTGATGATCATCGAAGAACAGCGCGACCGCTTCCACGGGCTGGGCCACACCCTGGCACCCGCCAACTGGGGCGATCTGGCGCAGCGACTCTGGCGTTTTGACCCGCTGCACTACCGCCAGCAACCCGGCCCTGAAGGGCTCGGCGGCCACCTGTGGTGGGTGATGATTCTGGGCCCCTGGCTGCTGCTGATGATCTTCGGCAAGCTGCCATTGATTCTCACCGCCCTGAAAGGCGGTGCAGGGCTGGTGCTGACGGTACCCACCGGGCTGCTGTGGCTGGCGATGCTGGCACTGGGTGCGGCCTTCCTGTGGTGCCTGTTCCGGCGCCGGCAGCAGGCACCGCAGCTGGCGGTACGCTGGCTGCTGGTGACAGGGTTGGGCAGCCTGGCGGTGGCCGCCCTGGCGCCACTGGCCGGCACCCAGGGAGATATACTGGCCGGTGCCTTCTGGTCCCAGGCCCGCTGGACACTGGTGACAGGACTAATCGTCCTGCCCCTGCTGCTGTGGAGCCGGCGCAGCGCCAGCACCCTGACCCGCTGACCAATTACGGCACCTGATTGCCGGAATTCGACAGCTTACCTTTTGAACAGTGACTGGTATCATTCGCGTTTGAGCCGGAGCCGGCCCCCAGACCGGCCCGCAACAAACAAAATAACGATGACCGCCGAGGTTCGCAGTATCGGCGCGAGGAGAGCAGCATGGCCAAAATTCTTGTGGTGGACGACTCCCCGACCCAACTGACCAATCTGGTAAAGATTGTCGAGGGTGAGGGCCATGAAGTGGTCACCGCGACCAACGGCATGGAGGGGATCGAAAAGGCGCGTCAGGAACAGCCTGACCTGATCCTGATGGATGTGGTGATGCCGGAACTGAACGGCTTCCAGGCCACCCGCAAAATCACCCGCGATCCGTCCACCGAGCAGATCCCGGAGATCCTGGTCACCACCAAGGACCAGGAAACCGACAAGGTGTGGGGCGAGCGCCAGGGTGCCGCCGGCTATATCATCAAGCCGCCCAAGGAAGCCGAACTGATTGCCAAGATCAACGAGGTACTGGGCTGAGGCCGTGGTGGGCCGCAGCCACAGCAGCTTTTACAAGTCAATCTATCAACGACCGGTTTCATTGCCTATGATTCCGGTCGTTTTCATTTCTGAATGTTGTGTCCACGATGCGTAGTATTGAACAGATCATCGCCGAGGAAATCGGCTGTCAGGAACGCCAGGTCAACGCCGCCGTCTCCCTGCTTGACGAAGGCGCCACCGTCCCCTTTATCGCCCGTTACCGCAAAGAGGTGACCGGCGGGCTGGACGACACCCAACTGCGTAACCTGGAAGAACGGCTGCGCTACCTGCGCGAAATGGAAGAACGGCGCGAAGCAATCCTGAAAAGCATCGCCGAACAGGACAAGCTCACCCCGGAGCTGGAGAAGGCCATCAAGGCCGCCGACACCAAGACCCGGCTGGAAGACCTCTACCTGCCCTACAAGCCCAAGCGCCGCACCCGCGCCCAGATCGCCCGGGAAGCCGGCCTGGAGCCGCTGGCTGACAGCCTGCTGGACGACCCGACCCAGCACCCCGAGGAACTGGCTGCCGGCTACCTGAACGAAGAACACAAGGTGGCCACCGCCAAGGACGCCCTGGACGGCGCCAAGCAGATTCTCATGGAGCGTTTCGCCGAAAACGCCGATCTGCTCACCCGCCTGCGCACCTTCCTGTGGGACAAGGCCCACATCCAGTCGAAGGTCGCCGACGGCAAGGAGAAGGAAGGCGCCAAGTTCAGCGATTACTTCGACCACAGCGAAGCGATCAGGAATATCCCCAGCCACCGGGCACTGGCCCTGTTCCGTGGCCGCAACGAAGGCATCCTGCATGTCTCCATGGTGCTGCCCGAAGATCTGGAAAGCGCCCAGCCGCACCCCTGCGAAGCCATGGTTACCGCCGAAACCGGCTGGCAGCATCAGGGCCGCGCCGCCGATGACTGGCTCCAGGAAGTGATGCGCTGGACCTGGAAGATCAAGCTCAACACCCACCTGGAAACCGAACTGCTGGGCCGGGTGCGCGAGCTGGGCGAGGAAGAAGCCATCCAGGTCTTCGCCCGTAACCTGAAGAGCCTGCTGATGGCCTCCCCCGCCGGCCCCAAGTGCACCATGGGCCTGGACCCGGGTCTGCGCACCGGGGTGAAAGTGGTGGTGGTGGACGCCACCGGCAAGCTGCTGGAGCACACCACCATCTTCCCGCACCAGCCCAAGAACCAGTGGGACCAGTCCCTGTCCGTGCTGGCCGCCTTGTGCATGAAACACAAGGTGGAACTGATCGCCATCGGCAACGGTACCGCCAGCCGCGAAACCGACAAGCTGGCCGGTGAAGTGGTCAAGGCCAGCAAAGGCAACATCCAGAAGATCATGGTCTCCGAAGCCGGCGCCTCGGTGTACTCCGCCTCGGAAACCGCCGCCCGGGAATTCCCCGATCTGGACGTGTCCTTCCGGGGTGCCGTGTCCATCGCCCGCCGCCTGCAGGACCCGCTGGCCGAGCTTGTGAAGATCGACCCGAAAGCCATTGGCGTGGGCCAGTACCAGCACGATGTGAGCCAGGTGAAGCTGTCCCGCTCCCTGGACGCGGTGGTGGAAGACTGTGTGAACTCCGTGGGGGTGGACGTGAACACCGCCAGCGCGCCGCTGCTGGCGCGTATCGCCGGGCTCAACAGCACCATCGCCGGCAACATCGTCACCTATCGGGAAAAGAACGGCGCCTTCGGCTCCCGGGCCGACCTGAAGCTGGTACCGCGCCTGGGTGACAAAACCTTCGAACAGGCCGCCGGTTTCCTGCGCATCATGAATGCCGCCAACCCGCTGGACAGCTCCTCTGTCCACCCGGAAGCCTACCCGGTGGTGGAAAAGATCGCCGAGAAACACGGTCGTCCGCTCAAGGAACTGATCGGTGACGTGCCCTTCCTGAAAAAGGTCAACGCCGCCGACTTCACCGACGACACCTTCGGCCTGCCCACCGTCACCGACATCCTCAGCGAGCTGGAAAAACCCGGCCGTGACCCGCGCCCGGAGTTCAAGGCTGCGGTCTTCAAGGAAGGCGTGGAAACCCTCAAGGACCTGAAGCCCAGCATGATTCTGGAAG
>JAKSCQ010000172.1 GCA_022360555.1 Pseudomonadales bacterium | reverse complement strand
GCCGCCTGGAAGACCTCTTCCAGGTTTTTTTCCTGGGTTACGTCGTCTTCCTGGGTCTGCAGGGCTTCACGGGCTTCATCCACATTATCCGCCGCCCAGGCAACATGCTGCGCCAACAAGAGTGCAGCAACCGCTGCCACCTTCCCAGACATCATTTTCATGCAAGCCTTCCTTTATTCTGTTTGTTATTCGCCACTGCAGGCCAGGTTTTTATTTACGGAAGTAGGTTCGCGTAGGCACGTTGATAATGCGTTTCGTGCCGTCATCCTCGGTAATCTGCACCCGGGTCAGGGTACTGGCCTTATCCGCCCAGTTCTCAATGGGAGCGGTAAAGACCGGGAACACCTCGAAAGCCAGGCGATTGATGGTCCGCTCATCCAGCAGGCGCAGATCATAGTCCGTCAGCTCCAGCCCGTCCTGCGGCTCGAAGCCGTTCGGGAACACGATAAACAGGACATTCTGGTCCCATACTTCCAGAAACTTCTTCTCGGTAAAGCTGATATTCCCCAGTGCCGGATCTGCCACGAACACATGACCATCCTGGTATTTCTTCAACACCACAAAGTGCTTGAAGCCCCCATAGGCAATGGGCACGATCGCCGGGTGGTCGAGTGTCTTGATATCGTCGATTTCCGCCCGGAATCCCCCACTGGGGTGACCCAGCGCCGTGGCCAGGCGTTTCATGTCCAGCAGGGAGAAGCCGCGACGCTGCACAATCTTTTCGGTCTCCCCGAAACGCAGCAGCCCTTCCATGATCTGCCGCTCCTGGAACTGTCGTCCCAAATACTGATTCAAAACCGTGGTCAGGGCAGCAGAGCCACAGGAGTAATCGTAGGCCTGGCGGGTGACATTATGATAACGGAACTCGGAAACGGGCTTGACCGTGACGTCGTGCTCACGCAGGGAGACAGGTTGTGTGAGGTGTTCATAGTAGATTTCCCCCTTCTTCGGGGGCTCAATCACTACGGATTCATTGGCCGCAAAGTAGATCAGGGCCACACCCAGCATGGACGTCAGCATCGTAAATTACTCGATGTTATTGTTATTGTTTGTTTCGAACATGGTGACACATGTTAACCATGTCCCACTAGGCAGGCAACCGCCTATTCTGACAAGGGTTCAAGGCATTTAAGTCAACGGTCAGAGGCCTGCCATTATGGGCACCCTCCCCGTTTGGCCATTCCGGGGTTATTCGCTGCGCTCACCCCTTCGCGGCCAGCCTCCGGCTGTTCTGCGCTGCGCTTGTGCCCCGGAATCTCCGTCCTCTGGCAGAGCTGCGATGTGAGTCTTACCGGAGTCTACAGCATGTGAAGGAGATCCGGATCGTGTCCCAGGATGACAGAGCTTGGGCAAGTTGCCCGCAAAGCCAAAGGGGGTTACACCTCCGATTTCACCCCATGTCTGGCCAGTGCCTCCCTTAGAGGTTTCAGCAGATCACCATATTTTTGGGAGCGGCCAACGCCCTGCTTCGTGACCCCTTTGCGCACCTGGGTGACACTGGCAGTGGATACCCGGCTTTTTCGACTAAAGTCCAGACAGGCCTGATCCCAATCCAGATCCAGCCATTTCAGAATGCCCCGTATCTGGCCCTCAAAGTCTTCGACCAGATCTTCATAACGGACTTTTCGTATGGACTCAGGCATCTGCGCTTGCCACCACCGCATGGTATTTTGGAAAATCGCCAGCTCCATTGCACAACCATCATAGGTAAAGCTGAACGGCTGACTATTAAAATTCTGCCGGTAGCAACCAAAGGCGACATCCTCCGGATTGCGGTGCAGCTCGATAAACGCGGCATTTGGGAACGCCGATTTCAGCAGCCCGGCAAATTTGTAGTTATCAATACCTTTATGGACCATCCACTGTCCATCCTGCCAGCCTGCCTCACGGGCGGAAGTGAGGTAAGCTTTGGCAAACTCAGTAACGAAGGCCGCATCCGCCTGTTGGTGTTTTTCCAGGTTCTCGTTGGCCGTAATCCCGAAATTGCCAGCAACCGCTCTCCAGGCTTCCGCAGCGAAAGGTTTCTCCCCGCCCGACCAGCAGAGTGGATGACGCGCCAGCGCCTGTTCCAGCAGGGTGCTCCCAGAGCGTGGCGGGCAGAGGATAAAGACACCTTGGAAATCGGGGTTGGGACTTTTGAGCGTTTTCAGGGCAGCTCGATCATAGCACTCACGCAGGGTCTGAACAGCTTCAGCATGCTTCTCGGAATCGAAAGGCGATAGTTCTGCCATGGTGTCATTGGCCAGACGTAATGCCTCCATCTCCTTTTCGGTATCTCCACAAAGCGAATAATGCCAATAGAGGGCAAAATAGAGATTCCCCAAATGTCGTTTTTGCTGCTTGTTTTCCAGCAGTTGCCGATGGGCTTGAAGCCGAGCCAGCTGCTTTTCGGATAACGGTTTGTCTCGCAGTTTCACGTAACCGCTCCATACCGAATAATTGTCGGGTTGCGCCTCCATGACCTGCTCATATAATTCAAGTGCTGATTCGGTCTTGCCCTCAGTAACCAACAAGCGGGCCTTGAATCCCAGCAGCCCTACATCGTCAGGCTTCTTGGCCAGGTTCTTTTCCGTCAGGGCGATGGCCTGATCGAACTTTTCCAGGCTTAAGCAAGCCATGATCATGCAGCGTTCTACTTTTTCGCCCCAGACCTCATCGTCGCGAACAGGTTCCAGCACTTCCAGCGCTTTTTCCTCACAGGAACACTGACGAAGCGCCTCGCCATGAAAGTATGCCAACCGGGCCGAGTTAGGGTGGGCCGTGCATGGCCTTGTCAAAACAGCTGCCGCCCGGTTTGCGTGACCCATAAACAAAAAGCACTCAGCCAATTTGGCAGCAGCGTCTTCATGCTCAGGCTCGATGGCCAGCACCCGACGATAAGCCGCCACTGCACGATTGACATCTTCCGTGCTATAAAAACAGTGACCCAGCCCCAGCCACGCTGGAACGCTGTTTTCATGCTCGGTGATAATCTTCTCGAACACGCTGGCTGCCGCCTGCCAGCGTTTCAGGCGAAGTAACACATCTCCATAGAACAGAGCCCGCTCCAGAGTGGCCCCAGCCATCTGTATGGACTTGGTGATGCTGGCCAGCGCCGCCTCTAGCTCCCCCAACTTCACCGCAGCCTGGGCGTGCAAATCCAGCAGGGGGACGGACACCTTACCCTGCATCAACAGCTTGCCGGTTAGCGATAGAGCTTCTTTGTATTGGCCGTCTTTGAAAGCCAAAGCAGCTTTGTCCAGCATGGTCTGACGGGAAGGTTGCATTGCCGTGGGGGTATTCAAGTCAGAAGCCCTCTTTAACGTGGTTGTTTTTCTTATTGGATTGTAACCAGAGCGAGGCAGACTGTAGCAATAACGCGATTTGTACAACCCCTGTTGCACGGCATCTCGTGATGCTTCAGATTGACCGGGAGATTTGCTTTGCCCGCAATCAAGTTGGGGACTAACCTGCAACACGAAGAAATTCAGCTGGCGCGTCCCTTTCGCCTTGCAAGCAAGGCTCCAACGGGTTGGCGGGGGGGGCTAGAGCAACAAAGGGTGCACCCTAAGCACACAAAAGCCCCGCAGTGCGGGGCTTTTGTCCAAGCCAGTCCCGAAATGGGACCGATCAAGCTTAGTGACCAGTGATGGTCAAAGTGGTGCCGTTCAGGTTCAGACCAGTGATTTCCACATCGCCGATAACGCCGCCGGTAGTGCCCAGATACTGGTCTACCATCTGCACGTCGATACCATTGGCGGCATCACCCAACTGGTTCAGACTGACCACCAGACCATTGGTATCGGCATCAATACCGATGTCAGTGGTCAAGTTTGCACCGCCATTATCGATAATCGCTACATTGGATGCACCAATAGCACCACCAGTAATGGTGCCGCCAGCATCGTTCAGTGCGAAGTTGGCAATATTGATACCATTAGTGATAGTAGTCGCCAGAGCAATCATGTTGCCCTGCGGCTCGTTGCCCAACTGGATAGTCAAATCAGTACCGGCACCCAAGGTGATACTGCCAAGATCGATCAGCGCATCACCGGTGGTGGTATTGGTCGCCCCCCAATCAGCCGCATCGGTAGAAGTAGCGGTACGGTTGGAGTTGGCGACTCGCAGTTCACCCATGTCAATCACTGTGTCAGTGCTAGTAGCGGTATCACCGAGAGACACATTGATTTGAAGGGTCGGATCGGCACCAGTATTGGCACCCGCATCGATATCCAGATTGATAATGGCATCACCGGTACCACCATCACTGCTAAGACCGAAATTCTCGATCACGATAGCACCGGAGTCAGTGTTACCAGTAAAGCCATCGGTATCATGAACCAGAATATCCATGCTCAGGTTGGTTTCCAGACCAATGCTGATACCGTCCTGACCGGTGACGCCGGACAAGGTAGCGTCGGATACCGGCTCCAGGGCCAGAGCGCTCATCGGTGCGGCGGCCACCGCTGCTGCCAGAGCAAGCTTCTTGAATTCCATTGTTATCTCCTCGTGTGCACAACGTCTTGTTGTAATGCTTTATGTGCGCCCCGGTTCTCGCAGAGCACGCATTTACGTTAACACAACAGTTACAAAAACAAATGTGTCCGTTACAAAAGTTTCCGGCAAGCCCAAAAAATCATAACCAGTTGTTTTATATAGAATTAACCCGATTCAGTACAACCGTCATAGCCTGGAACATTTGTAAACACCAGAGAGGCGCGCCGTCTATTTGTTACGCGTGGTAACAGGATTGGGGCTCAAGGCCGGTTCAGGTAGACTAGCGGCCCCGCTAGACGATGCCGGATCATGTCATTCAGTAGTGTTTTCTTCTTCGATGGCAAGCTTGCTGCCCTGCCCCGCGCTGCCAGAACACTCCGGGCACGCAATGCCGGGGAACTGGCCGAGTGCTGCCGGGAGGCCACGGCCGCTCTGCGCGCTGGCTATCGCTTTGCCACCGGGGTCATTCCCTATGAGACGGGGATGGGATTAAGAGGGGTCGAGCCTGCCAGTTCTGGCCTCTCTGCAATGATGCCGATGGTGGTGCATCTATATAAGGAAGCGCCTGTGCCGTTTCGCGGTCGAACGACCGCTCCCACGGATACGGCATCGCAGAGCCGATTCTCTCTTGCTTCAGCCTTTTTGCCTCAGCAGTCCCGCAGCGAGTACTTGCGGAGCTTGGCCCGTATCAAGGACTATCTGGCCGCCGGCGATTGCTATCAGGTGAATCTGGCCCAGCGTTTCAGCGCCCGCTTTTCCGGTGATCCGTTGGCGGCCTGGCTGGCGCTGCAACAGGCTCACCCTGCCCCCCATGGCTGCTTTTTCGATGCCGAGGATTATCAGGTGTTCGGGGTATCGCCGGAGCGGTTCTTGTCGATCTCGGGGCGCCGGGTGGTGACCGAACCCATCAAGGGTTCCCGCCCGAGAGGGGCAACGCCTGCCGAGGATGATGCCCTGGCCGATGATTTGCTGAGCAATCCCAAGGATCGGGCCGAGAACCTGATGATTGTGGATCTGCTACGCAATGATCTGGGCGCCTGCTGCGAAGCCGGCAGCATTACGGCAGAGCCGCTGTTCGAGCTGCGCCGTTTCAGCAATGTGCAACACCTGGTCAGCACCGTCTCGGGGCGGCTGCGGGAGGACCTGACGCCGCTGGAAGCTTTGCTTGGTGCCTTCCCCGGTGGCTCCATCACTGGCGCTCCCAAGAAGCGGGCCATGGAAATCATCGCCGAGCTGGAGCCGGTGCCACGTGGAGCCTATTGTGGCAGCTTCTTCTGGATGGATGACCAGGGCAATCTGGACAGCAATATCCTGATTCGCACTCTGCAAACCGATGGCGACCGGCTTTATTGCCATGGCGGCGGTGGCATTGTGTTCGATTCCGAGCCAGAGGCGGAATATGAGGAAAGCCGCTTCAAGGTGGAGAAGCTGATGGGCGCACTGGAGGAGCGGTTTTTGTAAGGTGGATATGGGCGAGGCCCCATCGCCACCGCTAAGCCGGCAGGTTATGCTGATACCGAAATGGCGGAGATGGGCTTACGCCCATTTCCGCCCTACGGTTAAACCCCGGTTCTCTGCATTGGAGCTTTGCTCGCAAAGCGAAGGTTTCAGCAGGCACCGAGGCAGATCCACCTCTTCGCCTTGCGAGCAAGGCTCCCACGTCCCTTTTTGTCGAGCGCGCCGGGCGGGAAATAGGGGGATGGCGGGCAGTGCCCGCCCTACCGGACGGTGCGCGTGGTTACAGCGGAATATCGCGCGGGCTAGCTTTGACGATTTCCTTTTTCAGGTCGTCGTAGCTGTGCACGGACGGGAACTGCGGGAATTCGGCGATCACGTTGTCCGGGGCATGGAACAGGATGCCCTGCTCGGCTTCGGACAGCATAGTGGTGTCGTTGTAGGAATCCCCGGCGGCAATGCAGTGGTAATTCAGGGAGTGGAAGGCCTTGATGGACATGCGCTTGGGGTCTTTCTGACGCAGTTTGTAATCGGTGATTCTGCCGTTGTCGTCCACTTCCAGGCGATGGCAGAACAGGGTCGGCCAACCCAGCTTCTTCATCAACGGTCGGGCGAACTCGTAGAAGGTGTCGGACAGGATGATCAGCTGGAAGTGCTCGCGGGCCCAGTCCACGAATTCCTTTGCCCCATCCAGCGGGTCCAGGGTGTCGATCACCGCCTGAATATCCGGCAGGCCGTAGCCATGCTCATCGAGGATGCGCAGACGCATCTGCATCAGTTCGTCATAGTCCGGAATATCCCGCGTGGTGGCACGCAGCTCGTCGATTCCGGTTTTTTCGGCAAAGTTGATCCAGATTTCCGGGATCAGGACCCCTTCCAGGTCCAGGCACAGCAGTTCCACGGCATTCCCCTTCGGGTTGATAAGGCGCGCACAATGTAGCGGCGGTCGGGGGGCTTTGCAACGGCTGGAGGCTGAGTCGTCCCGTTAGAGCCTTGTTCGCAAGGCGAAGCTGTCAACAGGCTCCCGGGGGCAGCGAGCCTCTTCGCCTTGCGAGCAAGGCTCCAACGGCAAGGGGGTGAGGAGGAATTAGCGCACGGGCAGTTCGATATCGGCGAACAGGGCCTCGCGCTCTTCCCGGTTGGCAGCCTTGATGGCGGCTTCGACCCGGTCCCGGGTCAGGTGGGGAGCAAAGGCTTCCAGGAAGTCGTACATGAAGCCGCGCAGGAAAGTGCCCTTGCGAAAGCCGATGCGGGTGGTGCTGGACTCGAACAGGTGGCTGGCATCCAAGGCTACCAGCCCCTTGTCTTCCACCGGGTCCACGGCCATGTGGGCAATAATGCCGACCCCCATGCCCAGCCGTACATAGGTCTTGATCACGTCCGCGTCCGCGGCGGTAAAGACCACCTTGGGCTCCAGCCCCTTGTCCGTGAAGGCATCATCCAGCTTGCTGCGACCGGTGAAACCGAACACATAGGTGACGATGGGGTACTCCGCCAGGGCCTCCAGCGTCAGCGGCTTCACCTTGGTCAGGGGGTGCCCTTCCGGGACCACCACGGTCCGGTTCCAGCGGTAACAGGGCATCATCACCAGATCGGAAAACAGCTCCAGCGCCTCGGTAGCGATGGCGAAATCCACACTGCCATTGGCTGCCATCTCGGAAATCTGCATGGGTGTGCCCTGGTGCATGTGCAGAGACACATCCGGAAAGCGCTTGGTGAACTGGTTGATTACCGGGGGCAACGCGTAGCGTGCCTGGGTGTGGGTGGTTGCGATGCTGAGCTCGCCCCGGGACTCGTCACGGAACTCCTGGGCCACGCGACGAATGGATTCCGTCTGCTGGAGGATTTCACCGGCGATCTTGAGGATCGCCTGGCCGGCCGGGGTGATATGGGTCAGGTGCTTGCCGCTGCGGGCAAAGACCTCTACCCCCAGCTCGTCTTCCAGCATGCGGATCTGTTTACTGATACCAGGCTGGGAGGTATAGAGTGCAGCAGCCGTGGCGGACACATTGAGATCGTGGCGGGCCACTTCCCAGATGTAGCGTAGTTGCTGCAGTTTCATCCTTGCCTCCGCAATCGCAATCCGGCGCGGTTATAAAAATAGCATCAGCTATTCACTCTAAGCATAGATAACCGTCTTTACCGTCCTCCCGTCAAGTTCTGTCTACCCCTCCCCGGCCTTGCGCCGGTTGGCAATGCCATGGGGGACATGGCCGGCCGCCACATGCCGGGAGGCGGACTCGCAGTGGCCCTGCTGATCATCGAAGAACACATCGGCCCCAAAGGCACGGAGGAAATCCCCCTTGGGCAGGCCGCCAAGAAACAGGCTCTCATCCAGGCGGATATCCCACTCGCGCAAGGTCCGCACCACCCGTTCATGAGCCGGAGCACCTCGGGCGGTCACCAGGGCCGTGCGGATCGGGCAGTCATCCACCGGGAAACTGGTCTGTAGCTGGTGAAGGGCCGAAAGAAAGGGCTTGAAGGGGCCGCCATCCAGCGGCTGCCTGGCGGAGCGTTTTTCATTTTCGGTGAACGCCTCCAGCCCGTCACTCTGGAAAATCTGCTCGGATTCATCCGAAAACAGCACCGCGTCCCCATCAAAGGCAATGCGCAAAATGCCATCCGGACGCTGACACTGACCACCGGACAGGATGGTGGCCGCGGCATAGCCGGCTTCCAGCACCTGCTGCACATCCTCCGGGTCCGTAGACAGAAACAGGTGCGCCCCGAAAGCGGAGACATACCGGTGCGGGCTTTCACCACCGGCGAACGCCGCTCGGGTAATCGGCAGCCCGTAATGCTCGATGGAGTTGAACACCCGCAGGCCGGTATCCGAGCTGTTGCGTGACAGCAGGATCACCTCCACACGCCCCTTGCCCTTCTCCAGCTCGTTGATGGCCAGCAGTTTCTGCACCAGCGGGAAGGCATCACCGGGTTCCAGCACATCATCTTCATGACGTGTCTGGTAATCCTGAAAGGCTTCCAGGCCTTCTTCCATATAGACCCGGTGACTGTCAGACAGGTTGAACAGCGCGCGGGAACTGATTGCCACAACCAACTTGCCATCGAATGAGACCGGCATGCTTATCCCCGGATGGTAATCGTTGGCCCCAGTATCCTGCCCGCCTGTTCAAATCGCAATAAGGCACCAGGGCTGTACCGAAATGGAAAGCTGATCGGTTTTCTTCGCAAACCCGGGAGGAAGGAGCCTCTGCCCTGTACGCTGGCACCCATCCCGCGTGCAAGCGTGGTGCGTGCCAGCGTGTAAGCATGATTTCTCCATTTCCAAGAAGCACCACATGATCAAAGGTTGTCCAGTTCCAGGATGTGGCATAAAGTTGCAACAGCAAGTGCGTTGAAGAGACGCTGTAAGAATCACGCAGCGCCTTAACGAAATAATCCGAAGGGGAAAGGGAGTCATCCATGGCTGCTAGCAAGGTGAAAGGTACGGTCGAGGAAATCCAGGCTCAGATCCGCAAGCTGGCTGAGCGCTTCGACAAGGAAAGAGAAAAGCAGATTGCCCAACTGGAAAAACAGCTCGAGAAGGTGCGCGAGCGACTCAACAAGGAAATGAAGCGTTACCGGGAAAACTTCAACCGGCTGGAAAAGCTCCAGGCGGAATACCGGGAAAAAGCCAACACCACCGTAAAGCGCCAGCTGGACCGCGCCCGCAAGGCCGTCGACGATGCCCGCAAGCAGGTGGATGACTCCGAAGCCCGCAAGCGTTTTCTGGAAACCGAGGTCAAGGTACTGAAAGCTACCGCCAAACAGGCTCACAGCCTGTCCAGGGTGATCGGTCAGTACGAGAAGGACCTGGAGAAACGGGCCAAGGAAATCGAGCGCAAGGTGGCACCCAAGAAAGCTGCCCGCAAAGCCCCCGCCAAAAAGAAAGCGGCAAGCAAGAAAAAAGCCGCTGCGAAGAAAAAGGCTCCTGCCAAGAAGAGCACCGCCAAAAAGGCCCCCGCGAAGAAGAAAGCGGCTACAAAGAAAAAGGCTGCTGCCCGGAAGAAGGCCCCGGCCAAAAAGGCCGCCGCATCCTCCGGCAACTGAGCCGCTCTGAACGCAAAGAAGCCGCCCAATCGGGCGGCTTCTTTGTTTCTGCCTGGCGGTTCATGGAGGGGCCAGCATCGACACCCTCGCCTCGTTGGAGCCTTGCTCGCAAGGCGAAGGGGCCAATCAAGCCTGGTGCCTTCTGAAATCTTCGCTTTGCGAGCAAAGCTCCAACGCCAGGTAGCAGGACGTTCTTCTGGACCTACGCCAGTTGGGCTTCCATACCTGCCAGGTAGCGGATCTGGTGCTGCTCGGTGGTCCCGGCCAGTTCCCTCAGGCTGCGGTATGTGCGCAGGCCAACCCGGTAGGCCTGCCCTGCCCGCTGGCAGCTGACCACTTCGGCACTGACCTGACGCAAAATCATGCCAGGGGCGAACAGATCCAGTTTGACCACGGTGCCCTGGGCCAATTTGACCGGCGAAGTGAGGCCAATCCCATAGCGATTGTAATCCAGCGCCTTGGCCCTGGTGAGATAGCGCCAGCCACCAAACAGGCGATGGCGAAAAATGTCGACGCGCATTTGCGTGTGGATTCGTGCCAGCTTGCGACGATTGGCGCCGCGCGTTTCCCTGCTATCCATCATCGAACCATCTATGCATGTTATCGAAGTGATTCGCCACCGCCCTCCTGGCGCTGGCATCCCTGGGCGGCATCGCCTGTGTAATACGGATACCGACGGTTTACATATTGTAACATGAGGTTCCCGCGCCAATGCACGACTTATCCGCCCGCTGTCCGACAAGCGTTATCCCTGAGCATGACCCCGCCCGAAAGCCACGTCTGCAAAATGTTATTAAGGCGGAGGCTCGAATCGGGCCTGTGCCCGCTGAAACCTTCGCTTTGCGAGCAAAGCTCCAACGGAGAGCAGCGGATTTTCCGCGTAGGGCGGAAATGGCCGAAGGCCATCTCCGCCTCTGTGTCGTCACCCTGGGCTTGACCCGGGGCCGCCTCCAGTCATGCACTCATGGAAACACCGTGGAAAGGCACTGCCAACGGATGAAGATTCAGGGGCGGGCCCGGAATGACGAGGGTGTAGCCTTGCTCGCAAGGCTACAACGGCGCAATCAGCCCCGGTGACTTCTGCAGGATTTCGCTTTCCAGGATGCGAATCTTCGAGCCACCTCGATCACTGCATGCAACATGCTATGATCCAGTTCCCCCCATGAACCCGGCTCCAGGAACACAAGGAAAGTGGCACATTTCACTAACATTTCTCTGCCGGCCAGGCTCCTGCTTTGCCTGCTGTTGCTGGTTCCCCAGTCACTATTCGCCGGGGAGACAAGCAGCACCCCGAACACCAGGGCCTTCCCGGTTACCCTGCAGCCCGCCGAAGCACAATACCGGGTGGTGGTTAATGGCATTCCGGTGGGACTCAACGCCACCATTCGGCTGACTCGCCTGGATCAGGGTTATCAACTGCACTTCAAGGTCGAGAACCGCCTGTTCCGTCACGAGGAGCGGGCCCGTTTTCACTGGCATGACTGCACAGCAACACCTCAGCACTATCGCCATGCCAGTGCCGGCTTTGGTATCCGCCGCGAGGGGGAAATCCATTTCGATTGGGACAACAGGCAGGCAAACGGCAGCAAGGCCGACTACCCCCTGTTGGATGGCACTCTGGATGCCTTGAGCGTGGCCATGGTGGCGCGCTGCAACATGGCCCGCGCAGACGACAGCTTCACTTATCAGGTTGCCGAGCCTGATGGCATGGCACACTACAAGTATCGCTCACTGGGCGAAGATACCGTGGAAACCCCCGCCGGCGAATGGCACGCTTCCGGGCTGGAACGTGACTACCCGGAACGGGGCCGGCAGTCACAATTCTGGGCGGCCCAGGAGTTGGACTATTTCATGATCCGCATGGATCACCGGGAGAACCCTTTTATCCGCGGCCGGATTGAGCTGACCGACTTTCGTTACCTGCCGGATGGCACCTGAATATTTCACAAATGCCATGTTCCACAGGGTTCTTCGCAAAGCGGGGTGGAGCCGGCTTCGTTGGAGCTTTGCTCGCAAAGCGAAGGGTTGGAACCCTATCAAAGTGGGGAAATTCGCTTTGCGAGCAAAGCTCCAACGGCGGGAGAGGACGGGGTGGAATAGGCCATGCACCCTGCCCTGCTGACAACGGTCACTTTGGTGACAGGTTCAGACTGGCCCGCCAGGCGGGCAGTACCCCACCCAGTCGCTGAGCGGCTTCCGTAATAACCACTTTTTGCTCTTCTTCAAGCTGCCAGCGGTAACTGTCCTGCTGATGCCGGGCCCGGGGAGTCAGGCCTTTGCGCTCTTCCCCCCGATCGAATTGCTGGCAGGTTTCGGCAAACTGGTGGATCACCGACACATCCACCTTGGGCGCAATCACGTCAGGCAGGCTGTCCAGCAGGACACTCATGCGAATGGCCGCCTCGCTCAGTTCGACCTGTTCCTGCTCGACCGCCATACAGAGCACTTCCAGGCTGTCGAGAATGGCAACCTGTTGTTTCTGCAATTCCTGTTTTCTCTGTCGGCCAAGCCAAAGCCGCCACAACAGCAGCCCCAATACGGTGCCGATTAACAGACCGGTGATCGCTGCCAGAACTACTTGCCAGGCCAGGGCCATACCTGATCCTCTCTGAATGTACAGTCTACGGAATGGGAGCGGCGCTCATGCAGCCGGGCCTTGCGCTCCCGCCAGGCTGGCAGTTGCCACTGTTGGTCACCGGCAATCCGGTAACCATGGCGCACCAGCACCCGGACAATCTGCCCACAGCAGCCCTCCGCCACCTCGGCGCTGGCCAGCGGCCCCTGGCTGCAGACACGCTCCACCGCCACCCTGCCGGAAAGGCAAAACAGATACCAGCAATCCTCCAGGGGAACGATGTGAAACTCGACCCGGCGGGGATTTGCCGTTCCTGACTGCTGCTAGGATTGAAAAAGCGTGCTCATAACGCCATTGTACTCTGCACACTTCACTGGTACAGCGTTTTGCTTGCGGAGGCCTATTGGACGCTGATTTTCCCGCCTGGCTGGAGCCCCTGGCCCGGCTTCTTGAGCCCTGGCTGCCAGCACTGACCATCACCGGCATTCTGATGGCACTGGTGTCCCTTGTTGCCATCCCCTGGCTACTGATTCGCATGCCGGAGAATTACTTCACCGAAGGCTACAAGCCCCGCTCGAACCGGGGGCCGCTGGCTTGGGTAATCTGGTGTTTACGGAACCTGCTGGCGGTGGTGTTGCTGCTAGCGGGTATCCTCATGTTGGTGCTTCCCGGCCAGGGGTTGCTGACAATCCTGATTGCCATCATGGCCAGTACATTTCCGGGGAAATACCGCATGGAACGCGCTATCATGCGCCGCCCCGGTGTCTTTGCCGCCGCCAACTGGATTCGGCGAAAATATCGCCGTCCTCCCCTGCAACACCCTGACGACAAAGTGAGGACCTGACCGATGGCCATTCATAGTGCCGCCATTCGCTGGCATGGCGACCTGCTGGAACTGCTGGACCAACGACGGCTGCCCGCCGAAACGGTCTGGCTGCCAGTGCACGGTAGTGACGATGCCGCCGCCGCCATCCGGGACATGGTGGTTCGCGGTGCTCCCGCCATTGGCATCACTGCCGCTTACGGGCTGGCACTGGAAGCCCGTCGCCAGCCCTCGCCGACTCTGGATAATCTGCGCCCGGCCATCGATACCCTGGCAGCTAGCCGCCCCACGGCGGTGAATCTTTTCTGGGCCCTGGAGCGAATGCAGCAGACCGCCGGCCAGCAGCAAGGTGACGCCCTGATCGACGCTCTCACCCGCGATGCCGAAGCCATTCACCGTGAGGATCTGGCCGCCAATCAGCGCATGGGAGCATTCGGTGCTGCCTTGCTGCCGGAAAACGGAGCCGTTTACACCCACTGCAACACGGGCGCCCTGGCTACCGGCGGGCACGGCACCGCCCTGGGCATCATTCGCACCGCCTGGTCCCAGGGGCGGATTCAGGGCGTGTTTGCCGGGGAAACCCGCCCCTGGCTCCAGGGCAGCCGCTTGACCAGCTGGGAACTACTTAACGACAACATCCCGGTCACCCTGGTGGCTGACAGTACCGCCGGCCACCTCATGCAGCAGGGCAAGGTGCAGGCGGTGGTGGTGGGCGCCGACCGGATCACCGCCAATGGTGATACCGCCAACAAGATCGGCACCTACAACCTGGCGGTGCTGGCCCACCACCACGGCATTCCCTTTATCGTCGCCGCCCCCGTTTCCACCCTGGATCCGGCACTGCCCGACGGCAGCCATATCGTCATTGAGGAAAGAGACGGCGCGGAAGTGCGCAGCATCCAGGGCAAGACCGTGGCGCCGGCCCATTGCCCGGTTTACAACCCGGCCTTCGATGTCACTCCGGCCAGCCTGATCTCTGCTATCGTCACGGAAAGAGGTGTGATCGAACGCCCCGACAGAAGCAAACTGCTGGCCCATATTCACGGCCCGGCTGATGGCGTGCATTGGTGAGGTTCTTCGTAGAATGCTATGGAAACCGGGGATCGCGCAGGGTGATAATTTGAGTGCAATTTACGCCGACACGCAGGCACGCTCCTGCAACGCAGCCAACACGCTGAGAAAGGTTTCGCCCCGCTCATCCGTGATGAGCCAGTTTTTGCGTGTAAGCGTGATGCGTGTGGCGTGTTGCGTGCCGACGAACAAGCTCGATACTCCCTCCACCCGGATTTTCGAATTACCAGATTAATGGATAGCACCATGACTGAACGTCCTTTCTCCACCGCGGCTTACCGGGAAGCTTCCAGAGCGCTGGCCGCCACCGGCCAGCGCATCTACCAGCATGGTTGGTCCCCGGCTACCAGCAGCAATTATTCCGTGCGTCTTAATGCGACCCATGCTGCCATTACCCGCTCCGGCAAGGACAAAGGGCTGCTGCGCGAAACCGACATCATGGCCGTGGACATGGATGGCAAACCGGCCACCGATGGCAAACCTTCGGCGGAAACCCTGCTGCATACCCAGGTCTACCGTCGGCTTCCCGACATTGGTGCGGTACTGCACACCCACAGCCACGCCAGCACCGTGTTAACCATGCACTGGCCCGGCAACAGCATTACCCTGGAAGGCTACGAGCTGCTCAAGGCGCTGGAAGGCTACAACACCCATGAAAGCCGCCTGGTAATCCCCGTCTTCGAAAATACCCAGGATATCGCTGCCCTGGCCGATGATGTGGACCGTGCCATGGCCGATGGCAGCATCACCCATGCCTACCTGATTCGTGGCCACGGCCTCTACACCTGGGCAGGCGATCTGCCCACCTGTTATCGTCAGCTTGAAGCGCTGGAAACCCTGCTTGCTATCGAGCTGGATCGCCGGCGACTGAGTGGAGTCTGAACAATGAGTGAACTGAAAGTCTTTCACGACAGCCAGCCCGAAACGGTGCAGCAACACCTCACCGACAAGCCAGCCATGGCCCGGATTCTTGCCGAGGCTGGCGTGCGTTACGAGCAATGGGAGGCCAGCCAGACCCTGTCGGCCAACCCGCAACAGGATGAAGTTATCGCTGCCTACCAGGCAGATATCGACCGGCTGGTCGAAGAGGAAGGTTACCAGGCCGTGGATGTGGTGAGCATGGTTCCGGACCACCCGGAAAAAGCCGCTTTTCGCCAGAAATTTCTGGAAGAACATCGCCACAGCGAAGATGAAGTGCGCTTCTTTGTGGAAGGCCAGGGCCTGTTCACCCTACATATCGGTGACAAGGTCTATGAGGTGCTGTGTACCAGGGGCGACCTTATCAGCGTGCCGGCCAATACCCCGCACTGGTTCGACATGGGCCCCAATCCGCGCTTTGTCGCCATTCGCCTGTTCAACAACCCGGAAGGCTGGGTTGCCAACTTTACCGGCAGTGACATCGCCCAGCGGTTCAACCGCCTGGAAAACTGAAACCCGCCCCCTGTAGGAGCCGTCTCCCGGACGGCGAAAATAACCTCGATGGTCACGCCAGGTTCGCCGTCCGAGAGACGGCTCCTACAGGCATCCATGGTGTACACAATCATGATCAACGCTGTCGTCACCGACATTGAAGGCACCACCAGCAGCATTGCCTTCGTCAAGGAAGTGCTGTTTCCCTACGCGGCCCGGCAATTCCCCGTGTTTCTCGAAAGCCGCTGGGATCAGCCGGAAGTCCAGGCGCAACTGCGCGCGGCCGAACAGGAAAGCGGCCAGTCCCTGGATTCTCCCGCCAGCGCCAATGCCCTCTTCCAGCAGTGGATTGCCGAAGACCGCAAAGCCACGCCCCTGAAAGCCCTGCAGGGCATGATCTGGAAGGCCGGCTATGAACAGGGCGATTACACCGCCCACCTTTACCCGGACACGGCCCCTGCCCTGCGCCGCTGGCATAATCAGGGCAAGGCCCTGTATGTATATTCCTCCGGCTCCATCGCCGCCCAGAAGCTGTTCTTCGGCTACAGCGATGCCGGTGATCTGACGTCGCTGTTTTCGGGGTACTTCGATACCACCTCCGGGCATAAACAGGAAACGCAGAGCTACCGCAACATCCAGCAGGCCATTGGCCTACCGGCGGAACAACTGCTGTTCCTGTCGGATGTGGAAGCCGAGCTGGATGCGGCGGCAGAAGCCGGTTTTCAGACCATTCGGCTGGACCGCGAAGGTGATCAGGGGACAAGTCAGCACCGGGTGGTAACGGCTTTTGATGAAATAGACCTTTCCTCTTGAGAGGCTGCCGACCATAAAACCATCGCAATCCCCCGTAGGAACCATGCTTGCATGGCGAATGGGGGCTGGGTCTCACACCGGATCGGTATGGTTTGGATAGACCTGTCGAGTTCAGGAAATGTAGGGTGCACTGAGCCGAAGGCGAACTGCACCAATCGGCGCAATGGTGCAGTTCGCCTTCGGCTCAGTACACCCTACGAACAACGCCAGACAACGAATTTCTGGTTGCTGCCCAGCACCTCTACCTTTCCGAACAGCTTACCCAGCAATTTGTGGTAACTCAGATGACGGTTACCGATTACCCGCAGTTCTCCACCAGCGTTCAGCGCCTGTTTCGACTGTCTGAACAATCGCCGCGCCACGTGATCACCGACCACATACCCGTCATGAAACGGCGGATTGAGCAAAATCAGATCGAAACGCTCGTCGCACCCAACCAGGCCATCGCCGAGGTGAAACTCGCTGGCGCTCTCCGGGCAATACCGCGCCACGTTGTCGCGGGCACTTTGCAGCGCCAGCCAGGATTCATCACAGAACACCAGCTGACTGTCAGGGCATGCCTGCAGCAACGCCAGCCCGATCACCCCATTGCCACAACCGAGATCTGCCACCCTGGCGCCCGCAGGCAGGCTATCGGGAAGGTGCGCCAGAAAGAACCGGGCGCCAATATCCAGCTGCTGCTGGGCAAACACCCCCGCGTGCACCGTCAACGGCCCCATGGGACCTTCCACTTCCGTAGGATACGGCGCAACAGCAAGCCGCTCACCTGGTGCCTCGGCACTGAACAGACGAGCCTTCTTCCAGCCCAGCTCCGCCCTGCCATTGCCCAGATACTGCTGCATCATCGGCACCAACTGACGCGGCAGATGCTTGTCCATGCCCGCCAGCCATACCGGTGCCCCCACAGGTAGCTGCTCACTGAGCCACTGGAGCTGCCACTCCAGCAGAGCCAGGGACTTCGGCACCCGCATGAGCACCTGATCCGGCGGCGCCGGCAAGGTATCAAAGGGCCAGAGCGGCTCGGGCAAGCCATCAAGCTGATTGACTTCCCGGTTCTTGCGGCAAGCCAGGTCGGCCACAAAGGAATCCCCGCTCCGCTGCACGGGGCCATGGTGCATGGCGCCCAGCGCCAGCGCCCCCTGCTGGTCATTGACCACCAGGCTGGTGGCCCCTTTCGCACGCGCTTTCAGGGTATCGAGCAGATAGCGGTCCGCATTGTCCCAGGCCTGCAAGGTCTCCCGGCGTCGACGCGGCCAGCGATGCAGAACCAGCGTGCCCCAGGGGTGTTCAAATACAGTCATTGGCGGTTTTTACCCGAATTGGCAAAGGGGGGCATTCTGCCTGCCACCTCACCGGTTGGCCAGAATATGCGCAAACGGGCTGGCAGCAGCCATTTAGGTGTGGCATTTTGAAAATTCGCTGCTAGAATGCGCCAGCACATTCGGAGTATAGCTCAGCCTGGTAGAGCACTACGTTCGGGACGTAGGGGTCGCAGGTTCGAATCCTGCTACTCCGACCAATTTAAAAAAGGCCGCTGCAAAGCGGCCTTTTTTATGCTCGAAAGGAATATCCCTTACCCTTTTGCGAGCCGCGGATTCAGGGTGTAGCTGGTAGTAATGCTGGCGGAATCCAGCTTGTGGGCCTTGATGGCTTCCATGATGGCCGCTGCACTGAAGTCCTTGTCCAGCGGCAGCGCGTCCACATCCAGTGCATAGACGGTAAACACATAACGGTGCGGGATGCTGTCGTTCCACGGCGGACAGGGCCCGTCATAGCCGAAGTACTCCCCTTCCATGTCCGCATCGCCGGCAAACCAGCTGGTGTAATCGTTCAAGCCATGGCGCAGACCACCTGGCGCGGTGGGCCCGCGCTTGCCTTTCGGCGTCACCGATTCACCGTGGCTGCCCTCCATGATTTCGGTCTGATCCGCCGGAATATCGAACAGGGTCCAGTGATAGAAATCCGCGCGCGGCAGATCCGACGGCACTTCCCGGTCTTCCTGGTTCACGTCATCCCCCACCGTCGGGGCGTCCGGGTCCACGCAGACCACCGCAAAGGATTTCGTCTGCGGCGGTGCGCCTTTCCAGGCCAGATGAGGGCTGATGTTGCTGGACAGGGTCACGTGGTTTTCCGGGTCCATTACCGCAAAGGCGAACTTTTCCCCGATGGGGGCCTGATCGGTCAGACTGTTGCTGACTAACTGCATGTTCTGCTCCTTTTTCGTTGGGGCCTCCCACAAGCATGCGGGTACAGACCCTGAATTCAACCACCGACGAGCCTGTGTTGTGACAAGGGCCGATACCCTGGTGGGCCGCCCTGCACCAACTCGCTTTGGTAAAGACAGATCTGGTCCACCTGGAGCCGCCACTCCCCGCGCTGTGCAGCCATCCCCATGCCTGGCCGGGCCAGGGTGATGTGTGGCCGGAAAGGTCGGGTTTCCCGCTCAACGCCGTGCTCTTCCAGGCACGCCCATAATGCGCCGTGCAGGTGGGCCAGCGGCTCAGACAACTCCGCAACCAGGGCCAGAAAAGGCCCCTCCGGTCCAGGGAAAGGCTCACACTGCTGCAAAACCAGCTCGAACGGTGACTGCGAGGCACACAGCAACTCCAGGGCCGATGACAGTGACTTCACCCTTGAGGGTGTCTGTTCACCGAGAAAGCCCAGGGTCATGTGCAAATTGGACCGGGGAATGGCCCGGGGTAACCCCAGCGACAGCGACTTGCACTGCCCGGCCAGCGCCCCGATTACCGGTACCCCCACAAAACAACGCATTGTTCCTCCTTTTCGCCCCATGGCCTAACCGCCCGGACAGCGGTAGAATTGCGCCCCCGCTCGACAGGCTGCTACACATTTTCACCAGTCGGGCGGCAGTCAACCTCGAGGTGTCCCTATGTCCGGTAAAGCGTCCGGTAAAGTCGGTTTCATCAGCCTGGGCTGTCCCAAGGCTCTGGTGGACTCTGAACGCATTCTGACCCAGCTTCGCACCGAAGGCTACGAAGTCACACCCAGCTATGATGACGCCGATGTGGTGGTGGTGAATACCTGCGGTTTCATCGACGACGCCAAGGCGGAGTCCCTGGATACCATCGGCGAAGCCCTCAACGAAAACGGCAAGGTCATCGTGACCGGCTGCATGGGGGTCGAGGAAGAGACCATTCGCAAGGTGCACCCTTCCGTGCTTTCGGTTACCGGCCCGCAGCAGTACGAGCAGGTGGTCAACGCCGTCCACCAGGTGGTGCCGCCCCGTCAGGACCACGACCCTTTTCTGGATCTGGTGCCACCCCAGGGTATCAAACTGACACCTCGCCATTACGCCTATTTGAAAATTTCAGAAGGCTGCAATCACAAGTGCAGTTTCTGCATTATCCCCAGCATGCGCGGCAAGCTGGACTCCCGCCCGGTGGGCGATGTGCTTGATGAAGCAGAACGGCTGGTCAAGGCCGGCGTGCAGGAACTGCTGGTCATCAGCCAGGACACCAGCGCCTACGGCGTGGACCGCAAGTACCAGACCGGCTTCTGGCAAGGCATGCCGGTGAAGACACGAATGCTGGAGCTGTGTCAGGCACTGGGCCAGCTTGGCGCCTGGGTGCGACTGCACTACGTCTACCCCTATCCTCATGTTGACGACATTATTCCCATGATGGCGGAAGGTCACATCCTTCCTTATCTGGATATTCCCTTCCAGCATGCCAGCCCCGCTGTGCTGAAGAACATGAAGCGCCCGGCCCATGCGGAAAACACCCTGGAGCGCATCCGCCGCTGGCGCGAAATCTGCCCGGACATCACCCTGCGCAGTACCTTTATCACCGGCTTTCCCGGTGAGACCGACGGTGATTTCGAAATGCTGCTGGACTGGCTGGAAGAAGCCCAGCTCGACCGCGTGGGCTGCTTTACCTATTCACCGGTGGAAGGCGCCCCGGCCAATGCGCTGCCGGACCCGGTGGACCCGGAGGTGGCTGAAGAACGTCGCGAGCGTTTCATGAACGTGCAGGCCCGTATCAGTGCCGCCAAGCTGCAAAAGAAAGTCGGCAAGACACTGGAAGTGCTGGTCGACGAAGTGGACGAGGAAGGCGCCATCGCCCGCTCCCAGGCGGACGCGCCGGAAATCGACGGCCTGGTTTACCTGAACGGGGAAACGGCCCTGCAACCGGGGCAACGCCTGAACGTAAACATCGAGCATGCCGACGAGCATGATCTTTGGGGCCGCCCGGTATAACGTCTGCCCGGACCGGGCACAGCCCGGTCCGCAACGAGTGTCTTCCCTTCACAAGCATAAGGCCATCCATGCCCGACCAACCCCTCAAAGGTGCCCTGCTGCTGATTCTCGGCGAAGGGCTGCTGGCGGTCATGGCTGCCATGATCAAGTCCCTGTCCGACCACCTGGACACTGAGGTGATCGTGTTTGCCCGTAACCTGTTCGGGCTGATGTTTCTTCTGCCGATCATTTTTTACCGTGGCGGCTTTGGCCAGCTACGCACCCGTTTTTTGCACCTGCACATGATCCGCGGTTTGACCGGGGTCATTGCCATGTTCTGTTTCTTTTACACCATCGGGCACATTGCCCTGGCGGAAGCGGTACTGGTGAAGATGACCGTGCCTTTCTTTCTGCCCGTGGTGGCCTGGCTTTGGCTGCGTGAGCAGATCGGGATACGTACCTGGCTGGCGATCATTGCCGGCTTTGCCGGGGTCGCGGTGATCATGCGGGCCGGTACCGGGCAGGTGGACCCGGTAATGTGGGTGGCCCTGGCCGGTGCCGCCATCATGAGCGTGGCCAAGGTCAGCATTCGGCGCATGGCCATCAGTGAGCCCGCCCAGCGCGTGGTGTTCTACTTTGCCGTTTTCGCCACCCTGTTTTCCTCCATTCCGTTGTTCTGGGCCACCACCCTGCCCAGCGGCACCGACTACCTGTGGCTGCTGGGCATTGGCCTGGTGGCCACCGGTGGCCAGTTTGCCATGACCACCGCCTACCAGATTGCCCGGCCGGGCCAGGTGGGTGTCTACAACTATTCGTCGGTGGTCTGGGCCGCGCTGCTGGGTTGGTTCTTCTGGGGAGAAACTCTGGTGCTGACCACCCTGGTCGGTACCTTGCTCATCGTGGCTGCCGGCATCTGGAACCTGAAAGCCAGATAATGCCCGATTTTGGCCGATTGACCCGTTCTGAGACGCAAACAGCGCCGAAATGCCCTATCCTCACGGGCAAATAATCAGAAGGAGCTGTCTAGATGCGCCATCTCAGTGCATTTCTGCTGTTGACCAGCACACTTTTCATGTCGGGCTGCGAAGGGCTGGCCCACTGGGCCTACGAAAGCGGGCTTTCCCTGGAAAAAAGCCGCGCCGGTCTTCAGGACCAGACCCTTACCACCGCCGATGGCATTCGCTGGCATCTGCTGCGCAGTGAAGCTGCCGCTGAGCGGCCCGTTGTGCTGCTGATCCACGGCTTCGGTGCCGACTCCAGCAACTGGCTGCGCTTTGCCAATGAACTGGAAGGCGACTTTCACTTTGTCATTCCGGACCTGCCTGGCCACGGGCAAACCACTCGAACCACCGACCTGGACTACACCATGGCCGAACAGGCCTCGCGTCTGGTCATGCTGATGGATGCCCTGGACATCCACCAGTACCACGTCGCCGGCAACTCCATGGGAGGCGCCATTACCCTGGCCCTGGCGCAGCAGGCTCCGGACCAGGTGCTATCCATTGGGCTGGTGGACTCCGCCGGACTGACTCGCCAGACCCGGGAGTTCAAGGAAATACTGGCCACCAGCGACTCCAATCCGCTGATTCCCCGCAGCCCGGAGGATTTTCACACCACCCTGAAGTGGGCCATGGAAGATGCGCCCTACATGCCGGATTTCTTTGTGGATGTGATGGGAGAAAAGAAAGCCGCCAATGCCGCCGTGGCCGACAAGATCTGGCTGGACCTGCAGGATGACCCCGGTATGTCGCTGGAAGCTTCGGACAGGCTCGGCAGCATTACCGAACCGGCACTGGTGCTCTGGGGCAGAGAGGATCGTTTGCTGGGGGTGGATAATGTGGCCGTGTTCGTGGAGCGCCTGCCCAATGCCCGGGCTGTGATCCTCGACGATATTGGCCATGTTCCTATGGCCGAAGCACCGCGCAAGAGTGCGGATGCCTTCCGGACCTTCTGGCTGGAAGCCAAGACCGAGTCCTGAACTGACTTAACCCATTACAGTTGGAGCCTTGCTTGCAAGGCGACGGGGGTAAGCCAACCCTGGTCCTTGGCGAACCCTTCGCTTTGCGAGCAAAGCTCCAACGGTATCAATCCCGCCCCCTGGTTTGGACCAGCCGCTGTTCCGGGGGTGTCCAGTCGAACGGCACGTTGTAGCTCATCAGGAACCCACCCAGAGTAATCAGTACCCGGGAAATGCCGATGTAGGAATCGGGAATACTGATGCGCTCTTCACGAAAGCGATCCATCAGATCCCCCATGGCGGCCACCGGGCCCTGCTGGTTCAACCTGTCGGTGAGCACATAGAGCGCCAGTTCCTTCAGGGTTTCCGGGCTGCCGCCCTTGAAACCGGCCTGGACAAACAGCGCCCCGATATCCACCTCGCCCTCGAACCCCATCAGCCCGTAAAGCAGCCGGGAATAACGGCGCACCTCATCCGGCGTCAGGATACCGATGGCTCCAAAATCCAGAATCACCACCTGCTCCTGGTCATTGACCAGAAAATTGCCCGGGTGCGGGTCCGCCTGATACACCCCGAAACGGGTAACCTGTTGCAGGTAACTGGAAAGCAGTACGCCAAGCAGATCGCTGGCGGCCTCCGGGTGGGCATCCAGGTAATTTCGCAGCCGCTCCCCCTTTTCCCAGGTGGTCACCAGGATTCGTTCGCTACAGAGTCCCTTAACCAGTTCGGGGATACGGATTCGCTCGGGGTGCGGCTGGCGGGCAAAGCGCTGGGTGTTGGCGGCCTCGTTGCGGAAATCCAGCTCCATGGCGGTCATCACCAGCAACTGTTCGATGGCCTGTTTCAGGTCGAACTCCTGAAAACGCGGGGCCACGATGGAGGCCAGCGCCTGAAAGACGCGGGCATCCTGCTCGAATTCCTGCTTAACCCCTGGCAGGCGGATCTTCAGGGCCACTTCCCCACCCTCTTTCAGGGCGGCCCGATGCACCTGGGCAATGGAAGCCACCGCCACTGGTGTTTCATCCACCCACCGGAAACGGTCACGCCAGTCTGTGCCCCAGGTGCGGGTCAGTGCCTTTTCAATATGGGCAAAGGAAACCGGTCGGGCATCGTTCTGCAACTGCTGGAAAGCTTCGATATATTCGCGGGGCAGCACATCCGGGCGACAACTGAAAAACTGGGCGGCCTTGACCCAAAAGCCCCCGTTACGACGGCACAACTCACAGAGAATGGCCGCACCACGACGGTGGCATTCGTGCAAGTCGTCTTTTCGCGATCGCCCGTACAATGCGGCAAGCCGGCTGATCGCCGCCAGCGCACGAACATAGCGCGATCTCCCCGCCACCAGCCCCGCCAGCCCGGCAAAACCCTCTTTAATCATTCTGTCGATTCATCCAAACCAACCCCACCTGGTCATATTAGCCTAAAGGCTTGAATCCCTTCAGTCTTGGCCGTACTGTTTCAGGCTTTGCCGCTGGTGAGCGATCATGTCAGGAATTGTTATACGCGCCGGGGAACCGCATACCATTCGCACTCGGGGCATTACCCTGCTGCGTTCCGGCCACCGGGAAATTCGCCGACTCAAGCGGGCCGACCATACCCCTTCCATCCATGGCAACAAGGTCTGGAACTCCAGCTTCCTGATCATGGATCATCTTACCCGTCAGAAGGTCCCGGCCAGCCAACATCTCATGGATATCGGTTGCGGCTGGGGGCCACTGTCCATCTTTGCCGCCAAACGATTCGGTTGCCGTGTCACCGCCGTGGATGCGGACCCGGATGTGTTTCCCTACCTGGCACTCCACGCCGAGATCAACAAGGTCCAGGTGACCCAGGAAACCCTGAAATTCGAAAAGCTCACCAAAGCCCGGCTGGCCGACGTGGATATCATCGCCGGGGCGGATATCTGCTTCTGGGATGAACTGACGCCGGTTCTCTATAACCTGATACGCCGGGCGCTGCGTGCCGGTGTGCAGCAGATTATCATTGCCGACCCCGGTCGTTCGCCCTTCTATGCCCTGGCAGAAAGGTGCGAAAATGCCGGTCTTGATGCCCGAGTCGTGGAGCGCCGCACCCAGACCCCGAAATCCCTGAGTGCCGATTTGCTGATCATCAATAATTGAATTTCGGCGCGCCGCCACCATGTTGTTTCCACGGTTATTGGAAGTGACAGGATTATGAACCAGGAAGAGCAACATTCTGTACAGCAGCAACAGGGCGGTCTGGCACTGCCCGATCAATTGCGTCCCCAGCGCATCTATCTGATTCCCGTCAAACATCGCCCCTTCATGCCCGGCCTTGTACAGCCGGTGATGCTGGACAAGGAACGCTGGAAAGCGACCCTGGAGCGCGTCAGCCAGACACCTCACCAGTCCCTGGGGCTGGTGTACGTGGGCGAAAAGAATCCGGACACGGTTACCGCCGACGACTTCCCCGAATACGGCTGCCTGGTCAAGGTGCATGCCCTCAACGAAGACGGTGACCAGTTCCAGATGGTTGCCCAGGGCACGGCCCGGTTCCGCATTCATGGCTGGCTCAATCGCAAGCGCCCCTTCATGGCGGAAGTCAGCTACCCGGAACCTCGCGACGAACCGGATGACAGCATCCGCGCCTATGGCATGGCCATCATCAATACCATCAAGGAGCTGCTACCGCTCAACCCGCTCTACAATGAGGGGTTGCGCCACTACTTGCAGAATTTCTCCCCCACCGAGCCATCACCGCTTACCGATTTCGCCGCTGCCCTGACCAGCGCCAACGGCGTGGAGCTGCAGACCATTCTGGAAACCGTGCCTCTGAAACCGCGCATGGAAAAAGTGCTGACCCTGGTCCGCAAGGAACTGGAAGTGGCCCGGCTGCAAAGCCAGATTTCCGAAGAGGTAAACGAAAAGGTCAGCCAGCATCAGCGCGAATTCTTTCTGCGCGAGCAGCTCAAAATCATTCAGCGTGAGCTGGGCCTGAGCAAGGACGACAAGACCGCCGAGGCGGAAGAATTCCGCGAGCGCATGGCGGCGTTGTCGCCCACGGAAGCCGTACAGAAACGCTTCGATGATGAGTTGCAGAAGCTTTCGGTGCTGGAAACCGGCTCGCCGGAATACGGCGTGACCCGCAATTATCTGGACTGGCTCACCAGCATCCCCTGGGGCCAGTACAGCGAGGATAACCTGGACCTGAAACACGCCAAATCAGTTCTGGAGGCACACCATAGCGGCCTGCAGGATGTGAAGGACCGCATCGTCGAGTTTTTGGCCGTTGGCGCGTTGCGCGGCGAAGTCAAGGGCTCCATCATTCTTCTGGTAGGCCCGCCCGGGGTTGGCAAGACCAGTATCGGCAAATCCATCGCCGAAGCCCTGGGACGACGGTTTTACCGGTTCAGCCTGGGCGGCATGCGAGATGAAGCAGAGATCAAGGGGCACCGTCGCACCTACATCGGCGCCATGCCCGGCAAGCTGGCACAGGCCCTCAAGGAAACCGGCACCAGCAATCCGGTGATCATGCTCGATGAAGTGGACAAGCTTGGCCAGTCCTTCCAGGGCGACCCGGCCTCTGCCCTGCTGGAAGTGCTGGACCCGGAACAGAATCAGGATTTCCTGGACCACTATCTGGATGAACGGATGGACCTGAGCCATTCCCTGTTCATCTGCACCGCCAATACCCTGGACAGCATTCCCGGCCCGCTGCTGGACCGCATGGAAGTCATTCGCCTGTCCGGCTACATCACCGAAGAGAAGGTGGAAATTGCCCGTCAGCATCTGTGGCCACGGGCCCTGGAACGGGCTGGAGTCAAACCTTCCCAGCTTCGCATCAGTAACAGCGCCCTGCGTCAGGTAGTGGAAGGCTATGCTCGCGAAGCCGGGGTGCGGAACCTGGAAAAACAACTCAACAAGATTATCCGCAAGGCCGCGGTAAAGCTGCTGGACGGAGAAAAGAAACTGAGCATTTCCGGCAAAAATCTGGTGGACTACCTCGGTCAGCCCTATTTCCAGAAGGAAAAAACCCAGCGCGGGGTCGGTGTGGTCACTGGTCTGGCCTGGACAGCCATGGGCGGGGCCACCCTGTCCGTGGAAGCCAGTCAGGTCCATGCCAAGCAACGTGGTTTCAAACTCACCGGTCAGCTCGGTGACGTAATGAAGGAATCCGCGGAGATTGCCTACAGCTTTGTGGCCAGTCATCTGGAGCAGTTCGAGGTACCGCAGGACCGCCTCGACGAGGCATTTCTCCATCTGCATGTGCCGGAGGGAGCCACTCCCAAGGACGGCCCCAGCGCCGGCATTACCATGGCCAGTGCCATCCTTTCACTGGCCATGAAAAAGCGTGTTCCGCGCAAGCTTGCCATGACCGGGGAGCTGACCCTGACCGGCCAGGTACTGGCGGTGGGCGGCATTCGCGAAAAAGTCATTGCGGCCCGCCGGGCGGGTCTTCGCGAGGTCATTCTCCCGGATGCCTGCCAACGGGATTTCGATGAACTGCCCGACTACCTAAAGGAAGGTTTAACCGTTCATTTTGCCAAACAGTACAGCGATGTCTTCCACATCCTCTGGGGTTGATACGCGGCGGGAAACGAATGATGCATAGCAAAACGCAAAACGGTTTTGGGGCTTTGCAGCCCGGGCCACTGAATTCGTGGCGGCAACCCCACTGATGCATTCACCCGCCGACAAGCCGTACTACATCGTGCCTACCTGCCATGAGCGGGTAGGTACGCTGTATCGCGATGGGCATATTCTGCTAATCAACAAACCCGCCTACCTGCTCAGCGTCCCCGGTCGCGCCCCGGAAAACCAGGATTGCGCGGTGCGCCGGTTGCAACTGCAGTTCCCGGATATACGCCTGGTACACCGGCTGGATCTGGACACGTCCGGCATCATGGTTTTTGCCATTACCCGTGAGGCACAGAGCCAGCTAAGCCGGCTGTTTCAACAGCGCACAGTACGCAAGCGTTATCAGGCAGTGGTACACGGTCTTGTAGCGGAAGAAGAAGGCAGCATCGAGTTGCCGTTGATCGCCGACTGGCCAAACCGGCCCTTGCAGAAGGTATGCCACGACACAGGCAAACCGGCGCTGACCCACTACCGGGTGGTGGAGCGGGACGAAAAACGCAACCGCACCCGGCTCGCCCTGAGCCCGGTGACAGGTCGAAGTCATCAATTACGCATTCACTGCCGCGAACTGGGCCACCCCATTATCGGCTGCGATATGTATGCGCCACCAGAGATCGAAGCGCTAAGCCCACGGCTGTTGTTGCACGCCGAATGGCTAGGCTTCAATCACCCCATCACCGGCCTGTGGAACGAGTTCACCTCACCTTGCCCGTTCTGATGCCTGTTAAAAGCATTTTCACCATAGAGAAGAACCAGGTAAGTAACGGCACCCGGCGCCTGAGCGTGGCCTCTTGCAGTGCAGAACCGAAGCACACCAGCTCGCGCAGCGATTAAAACTGCCTTTCAGTCCCACTCTTCACCGTAATCGTGGAGCAGTTCTTCCCCGGGCTTGATGGATTTCAGGGCTACCACGGTCAGGTCGTCGTAATAGGCCACATTGGGCTTTTTGCCGTGGTTAATGAAACGCAGGTCGCACAGTACCCGGTACCGTTCCTTGCCTTCGTCGTCCAGCCAGAGCACATAGGGACCGCTACCCTTTGCCCGCTTGGTCCGGCACAGCCCCAGCTCGGTGCCTTTGGGGATTTTCTGGCTGGCAAACAGCCCCCGGCCATGGATAGGGCTTTCTCTTACTTCCAGCAGATCGTCACGCAGATAGGGTTTTGACATGAGTGAAGTCTTTACCTGGTTAATACAGCCATGGCATCTTGCCAGAAAAGCGCACACTCTTTAACGGCAATCTTACAGGGCCATGCAATGACATGCCCATTACCAGGACATGAAAGCCATCTTTTAAACAACCGGGGCTGATTCCGTGAACATTCTCCATACCGGCAAAGACCTGCTGCGAATGAACGAGCTGGCCACCATTCTGTTCAAGTACGGCTTTGCGGATGTGATTCGACGGCTGGGGCTTTCCACCCCGGTGGAACAGGCCGGCAAGCTGGTTCGCAGCACCATGAAACCGGACATGCTGAGAATGGGTACTGCCGAGCGATTGCGGCATGCCATGGAAGAAATGGGCCCCACTTTCGTGAAGCTGGGCCAGGTACTGGCAACCCGTGTGGACCTGTTCCCCATGGACTGGATCGCCGAATTCGAAAAACTGCAGGACCAGGGCCAGGCCCTGCCTTTCGATGATTTGGTGCCCCATATCGAAGAAGCGCTGGGAAAACCCCTCGGCAGTGTTTTCGTTCGAGTCGATCCGGTTCCCATCGGCGTTGCCTCCATTGGTCAGGTACACAGCGGCCTGACCCGCCGGGGGCAGAAGGTGGTGCTCAAGATCCAGAAGCCGGGCATTCGCGACAAGATTGATTCCGACCTGCGGCTGCTGGATCAACTGGCCAAGCTGGCCGCCGATAATTCCGTGGAGCTGCGCCGCTACCGGCCGGTGGAACTGGTTCGGGAATTCAAACGTTCACTGACCCGTGAGCTGGATTTCACCATTGAGGCACGCAATGCCGACCGCATCCGCAAGAACATGCGCCCGCTGAAATGGCTCACCATTCCCCGGGTGTACTGGGACCTGTCGTCACAGAGCCTGCAGGTACAGCAGCAGATCGAAGGCATCCCGGCCCGGGCCACCGACCAGCTGGATGAAGCCGGCCTGGATCGTGTCCTGATTGCCCGGCGCGGCGCGCTGGCTGCCTGGAAAATGGCGTTGGAAGACGGTTTCTTCCACGCCGATCCACACCCCGGTAACTTCATCATCCTCACCGGCAACCGCATTGCCATGCTCGATTTCGGCATGGTCGGCAAGCTCAGCCACAGCCGTCGGGAACAGATTCTGCAGATCACCCGCTCCGTGGTACTGCGTGAAGCCGAGCAGTGCGCCGCCGTGCTGTCCAACTGGTCCGACGGGCAGCCGATCCGGTTTGATCAGCTTGTCTCCGATGTGGAAGACGTGATCAGTCAGTACCACGGCGTATCCCTGGCCCAACTGGATATTACCGCCCTGCTCAATGACATCACCGCCCTGGTGCGCAACCATAACCTGGTACTGCCCAGCGACATTGCCCTGTTCATCAAGGCCATCATCACCCTGGAAGGATTCGGCCGCCTGCTCAATCCACACTTTGACCTGATGACCGAAGCGGAACCCCTGCTCAAACGCATGATCCGCACCCGTTATTCCCCGGTACGGCTGGCCAAAAGCCTGAGCCTGCGAGCCCTGGATGTGGTCGACAAGGTTTATGCTCCGCCAGCGGCGGCAACCGCCCAGGCGGGCCAGGAAAGCGGCATTGATCCGCGCCACCTGGAACGTCTGGTTACCCGGCTGGAGCGGGGCCAGTATCGGCAGGTACAAGCCTTACTGGTGGCCTCCGGATTCATTGGTGGCTGCCTGATGCTGGCCGGCCGGGTTCCACCCGCGCCTTGGGGAATCTCGGTCTTTGGGCTTATTATCTTTCTCGGAAGTGCCGGCTGGGCAAGCTGGTTGATGTTTGTGTCCCGACGTTTCCTGAGGGAATGGGAGTAATGACTGCAATGAAATTGAAACGTGTACTGACTGCTGCCGCCCTGGCTGGTGGTCTTGTTGCCTGTGCCACCTCGCCACTGGGTCGACAGCAGTTCCTGCTAATGCCCGCCGGCCAGATGGATGAAATGGGTGCCACCGCCTATGCGCAGATGAAAGAAGAACAGACACTCAGCAGCAGTCAAGGCGATACCGCCTATGTGCGCTGTGTGGCCAATGCCATTACCTCTACCCTGGACGGCAGTCAGCAGTGGGAAGTCAACCTGTTTCAGGATGACAGTGCCAATGCCTTTGCCCTGCCAGGCGGCAAAATTGGCGTTAATACCGGTTTGCTGAAAGTAGCCAAAACCCCGGATCAACTGGCCACCGTACTGGGTCACGAAGTGGGCCATGTACAGGCACAGCATTCCAATGAGCGCATGTCACTGGAGTACGCCACCCAGAACGGGCTGCAACTGCTGGGTTCCCTGGCGGGCCAGGACAGCGCCACCAAGCAGGGCATCATGGCCGCGCTCGGTGTGGGCACCCAGTATGGTCTCACCTTGCCCTTCAGCCGCAAGCACGAGGCCGAAGCCGATATTATCGGCCTGCAACTGATGGCTCAGGCTGGCTTTGACCCCAATGCCAGTGTCGCGCTGTGGCAGAACATGGCGGCGGCCAATGGCGGAGGCCCGCCGGAATTCATGTCCACCCACCCGTCCAACGAAACCCGCATCAACGGCTTGCGGGCACGCATCCCCGATGTGATGCCCCTGTACCAGCAGGCCCGGGCCGCCGGGCGCAAGCCGCAGTGCCAGCGCTGATCCTGGCTGCCTGATACCCACAAAAAAGCCGCCCGTTTCAGGCGGCTTTTTTGTGGGTTCCTCGGAAACGGGGTACCTGCACACACCCTGGAAGAGTGTTGTGCAAGCACGCTCCGACGGCACTGATAAACCGTTTTTTAGCGTACAGGATCAGCTGTAGTAAGCGTTTTCGGTGACGGAGTGGTCTGTTTTGTCGTGGACGCCGGTCAACTCGGGGATACGCTCCATCAGCGTCTTTTCCACCCCGTCACGCAGCGTTACATCCACCACCGAGCAGCCCTGACAGCCGCCGCCGAATTCCAGCACGGCCACATTGTCATCAGTGAGCTCGAGCAACTGCACGCTGCCACCGTGGGACGCCAGATTCGGGTTGATCTCGGCGTACAGCACGTAATTGATCTTTTCCTCGACGGAAGCGTCGTCACTGATATCCGGCACCCGGGATTTGGGCGCGCGGAAGGTCAGTTGCCCGCCCATGCTGTCCTTCTTGTAGTCGATAACCGCATCTTCCAGGTAACGTACGCTCTTGCCCTCCACCCAGGCGTGGAAGCCTTCATAGTCGTAGCGCACGTCGTTCTCTTCCTGCTCGCCGTCCGGGCAGTACGCCATGCAGCATTCCGCATGGGGCGTTCCGGGGCGTTCCACGAAGATGCGAACCCCGATGCCCCCCTGGTCCTGCTTGCTCAGCAGGTCACGCAGGTATTCCTGGGCCGGGGCGGTAATGTCAATCAACTGCTCTGCCATCATGATTCCTGGTCGGATGAATGGTTACCGGGCGTTGCCGCCATTTCCTGACTATTTTAGTCAGGTACTCTCCAGATTCAATGGGGGCGAAGCGAACAGCATTCAAGATTGCCACCCCAACGGCTGTTACCCCGCTTCCGGCAAGCGTACAATACAGGCCCCGGACCACCGGGTCCGGAATTCACAAAGCCTACGCCAATCGCAGGAATCACCATGTCAGACCAGCAACAGGCTCCAGAGCAGGACAGCAAACCCGGCCTGCTACAGACCATCCAGAGCATTCTGGCCGCCCTTTTCGGGGTGCAAAGCGCCAAAAACCGCGAACGGGACTTCACCAAGGGCGATGCCGGCAACTATATCGGTGTCTATGTGGTGCTGGTGATTGCCCTGGTGATTGGCATGGTGATTACCGTGAATCTGGTGCTGGACGCCGCCGCCAAATAAGCTGTTTTAATCAGGCGGGGTTATAGGGATATGCCAAGATATTTCTTTTCACTATAAGGGCGCTTTGTTAGAGTGCCGCTCTCGCTCCCGGTGGGGCGACGCTTACCTGTTGAATTTTAAGCATTAAGGACGGTGATACAGTCCCATGTACGTCTATCAGGAACACGATCAGCGATTGCTGGAAGAACGGGTTGCGCAGTACCGCGACCAGACCCGTCGTTATCTGGCTGGTGAATTGAGCGAGGACGAGTTTCTTGCCCTGCGCCTCCAGAATGGCCTCTATATTCAACGCTATGCGCCCATGTTGCGCATTTCGGTTCCTTATGGCTTGCTGTCCAGCCGTCAGCTTCGCCGCCTGGCCCATATTACCCGCACCTACGACAAGGGGTTCTGCCACGTCAGTACCCGCCAGAACATTCAGCTGAACTGGCCATCTGTCGAAGAAGTGCCGGATATCCTGGCCGAACTGGCCGACGTGCAGATGCACGCGATTCAGACCAGCGGCAACTGCATTCGTAACGTGACCGCCGACGAATTTGCCGGGGTCAACCCTCGTGAAATTGAAGACCCGCGTCCCTGGTGCGAAATCATTCGCCAGTGGGCCACCTTCAACCCGGAATTCGCCTACCTGCCGCGCAAGTTCAAGATCGCCGTGAACGCCGTGCCCGATGCGGACCCGGCCATCATTGGCGTACACGACATCGGTGTGCAACTGGTCCACAACGATGCCGGCGAAACCGGCTTCCAGGTCTGGGCCGGTGGCGGCCTCGGCCGCACCCCCATGACCGGGGCGATCATTGGCGAATTCGTGCCCTGGCCGGATCTGCTCGCCTACCTGGAAGCTATCCTTCGCGTTTACAACAAGTACGGTAACCGCGACAACAAGTACAAGGCGCGTATCAAGATACTGGTGAAGGCACTGGGCGCCGACAAGTACCGGGAACTGGTGGAGAAGGAATTCACCGAGCTGAAGGACGGCCCCATGACCCTCACCCGCGAGGAAGTCGAGCGGGTCCAGGGCTGTTTCACCGGCATGGATTACCAACAGGTGGACACCACCGAACTGGAAGCGAAGCTGAAGGAAGACAAGGCTTTCAACCGCTGGTATCACACTAACACCCGTGGCCACAAACAACCCGGCTACCGCGCCGTTACCGTTACCCTGAAAAAGACCGGGCGGATCCCCGGCGACATCAGCGACGAACAGCTTGAAGCCGTGGCCGACCTGGCCGACAAGTACAGCTTTGGCGAAGTACGCAACAGCCACCAGCAGAACATGGTGCTGGCGGATGTGGCCGCTTCCGACCTGTATGAGCTGTGGAAAGCCCTGGATGCCCTGGGCTTTGCCACCCCCAACCTGGGCCTGCTCACCGACATGATCTGCTGCCCGGGGGGCGACCTGTGTGCCCTGGCCAACGCCAAGTCAGTGCCGATCGCCGAAGCCATTCAGCGTCGCTTCAGCGACATGGATTACCTCCATGATCTGGGCCCCATTGACCTGAATATTTCCGGGTGCATGAATGCCTGCGGCCACCACCACATTGGCCATATCGGCATTCTTGGCGTGGACAAGAAAGGCAAGGAGTTCTACCAGATCACGCTGGGCGGCCGTGGTGACAAGGTCTCCAAGGTGGGCGAGAAAATGGGCCCGTCCTTCGAGTCCGACGAAATCACCGACGTGATCGAGAAGATCATCGGTCTGTATGTGGAAAAACGTCTCGAAAACGAGCCGTTCATCGACACCTACGAGCGTATTGGCATGGAACCGTTCAAGGAGCGCATCTATGGGTAAGGTAATCATTGATGGCGCCATTGTGGAAAACCAGTGGCAGCGCCTGGAAGCCGACGCGCTGGAAGATGGTCTGCCGCAAGGCAAGGTGATCGTGCCTTTGGCCTACTGGCAGGAGAACCGCGATTCCCTGCTGGAACGTGGCGATGTGGCCGTATGGCTGGCACCGGGCGAGGAGCCCAGCGATCTGGAAGACGACCTGTCCGCCCTGCCCCTGGTTGCCATCCACTTCCCGGCGTTCAAGGACGGCCGCGGCTATTCTTACGCCCGCGAGCTGCGTAGCCGTTATGACTTCAAGGGCGAGGTACGTGCTACCGGTGATGTGCTCCGTGACCAGCTTTTCTACATGAACCGCTGTGGTTTCAATGCCTTCGAGGTACGCGAGGATCGCGACATCGAGGACGCCCTGAAAGGCTTGCAGGACTTTTCCGTCACCTATCAGGGCGACGTGAACGAGCCCCGCCCGCTCTACCGCCGCGCCTGATCGCTCGCCGTTGGGTGCGCCCTCGCCTAAGGTGGGCGCACTCTTTCAGCTCCGCTTGTCACCCGCATTCTCTACGCCTATAACCAGCGGCGTGTCACCATCCAGATCAGCACGCCGATGCTGACCAGCGCCAGCCCTCCGCAGAACCACCAGAATGCCATCGGGTTTTCCACTCCCGGCAGCCCTCCCACGTTGATGCCAAACAAACCGGTCAGAAACCCCAATGGCAGAAACAGGGCGGAAATCATTGCCAGCAGATACATCCGGTCATTGATGGCCTCATTTTGCACGGAAAACACCTCTTCCTGTAGCAAGGTGGCATGCTCACGTGCCGCATCCAGGTCTTCCAGCAGGCGCTGCAGGCGATCCGAGGCTTCACGGATCAACAGCACCTCTGTGGCGGCAAACAGGGGTTCACTCTGCAGTTTGATCAGTGCTTCACGCTGCGGCGCGAGATAACGGCGCAGGGTAATGGCGCGCCGGCGCAACTGGCTCAACTGCGGCGTCAGCCCGGTGGAAGGCGATTCATCCAGCATGACAGCACAGTCTTCCACTTCCGATTCCAGGTTTTCGATCACGTCTTCCATACGCCAGATTAGCTGGTCCACCAGCTCGGCCACCAGCGCCCCGGTTGTGGTGGGCCCTTGCCCTTCCTCCAGCAACGTCTGTACGGACTCCACGCTCAGCAGGGTACGCTTTTGGGTGCTGATCAGCCCCTGGGGGCCGACCCACATTCTCAGTGCAATCATGTCCTCGGGACGCGCACCGGGATTGAGATTCACCCCGCGCAGGTACACCAGGGTGCCGCCGGCAACTTCGGATGCCCGGGGACGGGTCTCGGCGGCAACCAGGGCGGAAATCACCGGGGCGGGAATGGCCTGCCGCTCCATCCAGGCTTCGGTTTCCGGGCGGGTATAATCCAGATGAGCCCAGTAAGGGACATGGCCCTGGAGCGCCTCCCCGTCCCGAAAGGCAGAGGCGCCCCCCTTACCATCCAGCTCCAGCCCGATCTTCAGCCAATGTGTCTGATCCATGGATACCCTTCCCTGTTAAGCGCCTGGAGTCTTCGCAGCATTGCATGAAAACGGGAGAGCGCGAAGTGTGCTACTGCGGACGGGAAATACGCTTACATGCTTACACGCAGGCACGCATCACGCTTACACGCAAAAAACAGGCGGCTGACAGAGCATAGAATCAGCAAACTATTCAGGGCGTCACCATAAAACTGCCGTTTGCAGGCTTGGCGTTTACGCGTGATGCGTGTCAGCGAAAACGATCAGTACTCCCACCATCCTGATGTGCGAAGAGCTTTTGGCAATAGTACAAAGAAAATCACGGCTCAGGCATAGCAAGAAACAAAAAAGCGCGGCATTTACCGCGCTTTTCACTTTCCAGGGAGCCTGCAAAACCGGATCAGGATTCAAGGGAGCTTAACCACCACTCGACCGCGTACACCGCCCTGGAGAATCTTTTCCACCCAGGTTGGCACGTCTTCGAGCCCGCATTCTGCCGCCTCAAGCTGTGACAGGTCCGCCGGCATCCATTCATCAGCCAGTAGCTGCCACATTTGCTGTTTGATTTCGCAGGGTAGCTCCACGCTGTCCACACCCAACAGGTTCACGCCGCGGAGAATGAACGGGAACACGGTCATTTCCAGCTTGGGCGAGCCCGCCAGCCCACAACAGGTGGCACTGCCGCCGTATTTCAGGCCTTTGATGCCCGCAGTCAGCATGTCTCCGCCCACGCAATCCACCACACCGGCCCATTGCTCCTTGAGCATTGGCTTGCCCGCCTTCTCCAGAAATGCATCCCGGTCGAGCACTCTGGATGCCCCCAGCGTTGCCAGCCAGTCCGCAGCGTCGGCCTTGCCACTGACGGCCACCACATCGAAGCCCAGCCTGGACAGAATTGCCACACTGATACTGCCCACTCCGCCGGTGGCGCCGGTCACCAGTACCGGCCCCTGGTCCGGATTCAACCCGGTATCCAGCAGAGACTCCACGCACAGCGCCGCCGTCAGGCCGGCAGTACCCAGTAGCATGGCATCACGGGGCGCCAAACCTTCCGGCAACGGCACCAGCCACTCGGCAGGTACGCGAATGTACTGGCCGTAGCCGCCATCGGTATTCATGCCCAGGTCGTAACCCGTGCAGATCACCGCATCGCCCTGACTGAACGGGCCATCACCGCTCTCTTCGACAATACCCACGGCGTCAATGCCCGGGGTATGCGGATAATCGCGCGTTACCCCCTTGTTGCCGGTGGCGGACAGGGCGTCCTTGTAGTTCAGAGAAGACCACTGGACGCGAACCAGCACGCCCTCTTCCCCCAGCTCGGTCAGTTCGCGCTCTTCCAGAGCGGTCTTGTATCCGTCATCGGTTTCACGGGTCAGCAGGGCCTGAAAACTCATGGTCGACTCCTTTGAGCTACAAGTTGAAAGTTTAAAGTTGCAAAGCGCGGGCAGGCACGAATCCAAATTGAATGGCCTTGCCCACGCCAGCCACTTTTCGAACTTGTCGCGCGGGGCTCACAGCTATCCGATCAGCCAAAAACAGCCTCGCGTTTGAACTTTCAACTGTTCATTAATGAATCTGGCGCTGACTGCCACGGTGCCAGAGCTTTTCCGCCACTCGCTGCATGGCGCTTTCCAGTGACAGCCCCAAACGCTCGCCGAGCTTGCGTTTGGCTTCCCACTGTACCTGATACAGGGTCTGGGAATCCTGGCGCAGCTGTAACAGTTCGTCACTGGTCATGATGTCGTCCACCAGTCCCAGTTCCTTGGCCTTGCTGCCGAACCAGTGCTCGCCGGTGGCGACCTTGTCCAGATCCAGTCCGCGGCGGTTGTCACGAACAAAGCTCTTGAACAACTGATGGGTCTCTTCCAGCTCTTCCTGGAATTTTGCCCGTCCTTTCTCGGTATTTTCGCCGAGCATGGTCATGGTTCGCTTGTATTCACCGGCAGTCATCAGCTCCACATCGATGTCGTTCTTCTTGAGCAGACGATGGAAGTTGGGGATTTGCGCCACCACGCCGATGGACCCAATCACCGCAAAGGGAGCCGCCACGATCTTGTCCGCGATGCAGGCCATCATATAACCACCACTGGCAGCTACACGGTCCACCGCAACGGTGAGCTTGATGCCCTTGTTACGGATACGACGCAACTGGGAGGCCGCCAGGCCATAGCTGTGCACCAGTCCACCCGGGCTTTCCAGACGCACCAGCACTTCGTCATCAGGGGTGGCTACCTGCAGTACCGCACTGATTTCCCGGCGCAGGTGTTCAACGCCACTGGCCTGCACGTCGCCATCAAAATCCAGCACGAACAGTCGTGGCTGTTCCTTGCCTTCAGTGCCGGCCTTCTTCTTCTGTTTGGCTTCCAGTTTTTCCTGTTTGCGCTTGGCCTTGGCGGCCTTTTTGCGCTGGGCCTCCGGCAGAATCTCATGTTCAAGGCTGTCCTTGAGGTCTTCGAAATCTTCGTTGAGGTGGCGCACCCTCAACGAGCCTTCCTGATCAGCCTTGTGGCGGCTGCGCGATGCGGTGGCGGCGATACCGCCCACCACAAAAAGAATCGCCACCACCAGGGTGACCACTTTGGCGAGGAACATGCCATATTCGGAAAGAAATTCGATCACTGTCTACCTACTTGCGGTGTATGGAATAACTGCCTGCGGCGCAGGCGAAACGAAACCCCGCTGATTCTACAGAAGCCAGCGGGGATGGGATATGTCGGGACGGGCCACCCCACAGGGGCGGCCCGGGGAGTCAATCCCAGCCGGAGATGGCCTGCTGGGCACTGCCATTCATGGGGCGGGCCACCAGGCCAGTGGCGCCGGCGGTCACTTCGAACAGGGCGCCGTCAGCCATGGGCAGGTAAGCGGCACTGCCATAACTGGCATCCACCAGCAGGCTCCAGCCCTCCTTTGCCATCCGCCAGACATCAATACCCACCGGATCCCGGTGCAGGCTGTAGACGGTGCGGTCACGGGAACGTTCGTCTTCCAGCGTGTAGTAACGGCCGGAAATGCGATCCAGTTGATAACCGGGCTTCAGGCCCAGCAGACTGAACGGCATCTTCCACTTAATCACGCGGGCATCAAGCTGCCACTGATCCCCCCGCAGGCGAAAATCCTCCGCGGCCCCATCGGTCCGTGTCACCGTGGCGATAAACGACTGCTCACCGGACTGTCGGAAGCTCACCGTCGCCACCGGCACTTCCTGGGCATATTCCCGGTAGCCGTAGATATTGAGCGCAAACAGGCTCATGTAGACAGCCAGGCCCACCAGCAACAGGCCAGCGGTTCCCTTGAGCCATTGCAGCAGCCACTGCTGGCGCAGCAACACCCAGGCACCCAGTAGCACGAACAACAGGCTGAAGGCGAAAAGCACCAGGGGCGCGAATGTGTAATTCATCGTTTTATCCTTTATTTAAAACGCGCAATCCAGTGGTCGATCAGGTTCCTGGCAATGCTGCCCGGTGGCGGGGTCATGGGCAGATCGTCATAGTGGAACCAGTCTGCCGCAACGATTTCATCGTCATCAATGACAATATCGCCGCCGGCATACTCGGCGTGAAAGCCCAGCATCAGTGAATGCGGGAAGGGCCAGGACTGGCTGGCGAGATAGTTCAGGTTTTTCACCGCCACCCCCACTTCTTCGCGCACTTCTCTGGCCAGGGCCTGCTCGGCACTTTCGCCGGCCTCCATGAAACCCGCCAGACAGGAATACATGCCCTCCGGGAAACGGGTCGAACGGCCCAGCAGTGCATGCTCGCCATCGGTAACCAGAGTAATGATACAGGGGGTGATTCGGGGGTACTGGAAGTAGCCACAACTGCTACAGGTCATGGCCAGATCGCGGTGGTGGGGCTCCGTGGGGTGGCCACAGCGGCTGCAAAAACGGTGGTTGCGCTGCCAGCTCAGAAACTGCATGGCGCGGCTGATCATGGAAAATTCGGTTTCATCCAGACCACCACCAATCAGGTGGCGCAGTGGCATAGGCTGCAGGCTGCCATCATCCAGCTCATGGTCGGGCAAGGCACAGACATAGCAGGGTTCGTCATGCATCAGGCCGAGAAAGTGGTACGCAGGATGCTGGCGCAGCACGAACCCCGGAAATCGGGGTAGCTGCCAGCCGTCAGGATTGGATGCGATCAGGATATTCTGCTCATGGATTACATAGCAGCGAGCGGATTCAGCATTTCCCGGTTCCGGGCTGGAAAGGTCGATCATGGTCTCTCTCAGGCCACTTTGGCCACAGGGTATCCCAGCGCCTTCATGCTTTCCTCTGCCACTTCCAGCACACCATCACCAATGGGTTTCTGCTCTTCCATGCTTTCCAGGTAATAGTCCACGCCAGTGAGGGCATCCGCCAGGGTTTCCATGTGTTCACGAGTCGGGGTGTCATCCCCTTCGATCAGTCGCTGGGCAATATACTTGTGGCAGGCTTCAGTAACAGCCTTGGCGCGCTCGAGTTCCAGGAACATCAGCCCGCCGGCGATGGAGGCGAAGGTGCCCGGCAGGTTTGTCAGGTGCATGGAGTCCCAGTTGTTGTCCATGAAGGAGCTGATAGAACGCTTGGCCAGGGCCAGACCGGCACGGCATTCCCCCACCACGGTCATGCGTGCGTCATCCAGCTGGTACAGGGAAATGCTGGTGTTGTTGCTTGCCCGGTGCACATCGTCTTCCGGGGCCAGGCTGCGCTCCAGATTGGCGGCCACGTTTTCCACCATCAGCAGGTCATCCACCAGTGACTGGAAATCGGCGCTTTCCACGTCCTGATCCGGAGCCCACTTGCTGACCTGGGCGGCCCGTTGCTTGACCACCTTGGCCTCGTCGTCCTTGCCGATCATCGCCAGGGTGCTGCCCAGGCGGCTCAGGCTTTCGGCCACGGAATGGTAATTGGTGTCCGCCACCCCCTGGGAAGCCATATCCAGGCTTTCCTTGAGGTCGCCAATTTCATCGCGCATGGCACTGGCAACGGAGCGGATCACCGAACCGCTGGCACCGGTCATCAGCGCCAGTTCCCGCTGCAGTACGGTATCACTGACATCGCTTTTGAGGCCGAAGCCCTCCTTCACCTCACCAATAATGCCCCCTTCGACCCGGGACAGGGAAATGATGTACAGGCTCTCCTTGATAAGCAGCAATGGGGCTTCCTGACTGAGCGCCTGTTCACCGTCATACACCAGCTTCTTCAACTGCCGGTCGTACTGGGACAGCAGCGCCTTGCGCGCGGCGGTGACCGCCATATCATCGGCCACCATGGCGGTCACTGCCCCCTGGGCCACCCACAGAAAGCGGCTCATGCCGCAGGGCCCGGCGGCCTTGTCCAGCCGCACCAGGGCTCGCCCCATCAGCTTGAGATGGGTTGATGCATTGTGGCCACGCAGGATGCCCAGTAACCCCACCTGGTACATATGACGCAGGCGGCGCGCCAGGGTCGGGAATTCATCACGGGGCAGATCGCTGGCACGGGCCTCCGGGGAACGGGGCCGGGACAGGTCGGCGCTGAAGAAATGGCTTTCCTGGATCAACGCCTTGCCACCGGCACGGCGCAATTCGTTGATGCCGCCGATGAGCAGCGCAGGCAGGGTGCGGTTCTTGAGCTGCACATAATCGAAGTAGCGGGTAAGCAACACAATGGCGTTGCTCAGGGCCTGCACCCGGGCATCGGTCGGTTTCTCGCGGATTTCACGGGCCGCCAGTGCCATTTCCTCGCTCATCAATGCCGCTGCCGGCAATTCCACCACCTGGCAGATACCACGAAGCTGTTGAAAGGATTCGGCACACTGGGCCAGTTCTTCCAGGCGGCCGGGATCGTCCGAAAACGCCTCAAGCTTGGTTTCTGCTTCGGTCAGAGTGGTATCAATCGCTTCCTTGAGAAAGGTCAGGGAGGTGGTGTTTGTTATGGCGACCATGGACTCTCCGCAAGCACCAAACTGTTATTATCGTCAGGTCTGTCCCGATAAGACGTGCAACCCCCGGGGACGCCCGGAACTTTTCTGCCCACACAAGATTGTAAAACAGAGCGCACCAACTTTTGCACGCGATTAAACAATGCGTCAACTTTCAATTGTAAGCAACTGATTTATTGGTGTTTTGTTAACCTGCCCACATCTCTATTAGGCCATAAAGCCAGCGCCGCCGCTACCCGCCAACCCTGGCGGCGGTCAATCCCTGCCTTGATCTAAATCAATTTACTTGGATTTGCACTGTACTGGGGCATGGCAACTCCTTATTATTGCCGCGCCTCCACCCCACGAATTCAGCAGGAATCCGCCATGTCCGCGACCCTGGGCCGCGCCTTTTTGCACAATTTCCTCGGTCAGGCTCCCGCCTGGTACAAGTACACCATCATTGCCTTCCTCGCCATCAACCCGCTG
>JAKSCQ010000251.1 GCA_022360555.1 Pseudomonadales bacterium | reverse complement strand
AGGAAACCTCCAAGCGGATCAAGCGTCTGGGTGAGTCCTCCCAGGAAATTGGCGACATCGTATCGTTGATTAACGACATTGCCGACCAGACCAACATCCTCGCCTTGAACGCCGCGATCCAGGCGTCCATGGCCGGTGAAGCCGGCCGGGGCTTCGCGGTGGTAGCGGATGAGGTACAGCGCCTGGCGGAACGTTCCGCCGCCGCGACCAAGCAGATCGAGACCCTGGTTAAGACGATTCAGACCGATACCAACGAAGCGGTTATCTCCATGGAAGCCACCACCGCCGAGGTGGTGAAAGGGGCCCGCCTGGCGCAGGACGCTGGTGTGGCACTGGAAGAAATTGAGAACGTATCGAAAACCCTGGCGGACCTGATCCAGAACATTTCCAACGCGGCGCGCCAGCAGGCAGCGTCCGCGGGTCACATTTCCAACACCATGAACGTGATCCAGGAAATTACCTCGCAGACCTCCGCCGGTACCACCGCCACCGCGCGGTCCATTGGTAACCTGGCCGAGATGGCGCAGGAGATGCGTAATTCCGTTGCCGGTTTCCGTCTGCCGGAGCACTCCTGATCCGGCTCGCGCTGGCTAGAGGAGTCATGCTATGGGTGCTGCAGTGACAGATCGCTGGTCGATCAAAAGCACGCCCGCCATGGACGCGGAGCAGTTCCAGCTTTGGCAGGCCCTGCTGGAAGAGCGCACCGGCATGACGCTCTCTAACGAGCGCAAGACGTTTCTGGAAACCAGCTTGAGCATTCGCATGCGCGAGCTGGGGATCGACGACTACGACACCTATTACGAACACCTGATGGTGGGCACCACCGAATCGCGGGCCATGGAATGGTCGGTGCTGGTGGACCGCCTCACCGTTCAGGAAACCAGTTTTTTCCGCCACCCGAGCTCCTACGCCCTGGTGGAGGAATTTGTACAGCGCTTCATGGCCGAACAGCCGGACGGCGCCAATCTGGATGTGTGGAGCGTGGGGTGCTCCACCGGCGAGGAAGCCTATTCCCTCGCCATGATGATCAACGAGCAGTTTTCCGCCAGCGAGCGGCGCATGTTCTACGGCATTACCGCCACGGACATCAGCCTGCCCACGCTGGCCAAGGCGCGCAAAGGGGAATACGCGGCGCGACGGATACTGCAGATCGACCCGGTACTGCGGGAAAAGTATTTCCAGCCCGGCAGCAACGGGCAGACGGTTTCCGTGGCCCCCGGGCTGAAGGAACGCATCTGCTTCGCCCGGCTCAATGTACTGGACCTGGGGACCGCCCCCATGAACGACATGGATCTGATTTTCTGCCAGAACATGCTGATCTACTTCCGCCGCTGGCGGAAACGGGAGATCGTCAACCGCCTGGCAGAGCGGCTGGCACCGGGTGGCATCCTGGTGCTGGGCCCGGGGGAGATCACCGACTGGCAACATCCGGATCTGGAGCGAATACACTTCGCTGACACGCTGGCCTTCCGGCGCTGTAGATAATAAGAAACCCGCCCCCGAGAGATGGCGGGTTTGGGTATGACAGGAGACGTCATGAGTGACCGTCACGACTATCTGGCTCTGGACTGGGTTCGCGGGGAGATCCAGGAAACCCTGAACCAGGCGCAGCAGGCACTGGAAGCGTTCGTGGAAACCCCGGACGACGCCACCCGCATGCGTTTTTGCCAGACCCATCTGCACCAGGTGTACGGCACCCTGCAGATGGTGGAATTCTACGGCGCAGCCCTGCTGGCCGAAGAAATGGAAAAGCTGGCCCAGGCCCTGCTGGAAGGGCGCGTCAGCAATGTGGCCGACGGTCAGGAAACCCTGATGCGGGCCATTCTGCAGTTGCCCCCTTATTTGGACCGGGTGGCCAGCAACCGCCGCGACCTGCCGGTCGTCCTGCTGCCCCTGCTCAACGACCTGCGCGCCGCCCGCGGCGAACCGCTGCTGTCAGAAACCGCCCTGTTCAAACCGGACCTGAGCGATGCCACCGGTCGCGGCCGGATTCCCGACGCCCTGCTCAACGACCCGCGCTTCCCGGCACTGGCCAAGAAAATCCGTCAGATGTTCCAGATCGCCCTGCTCGGCGTACTGCGCAACGAGAACCTGGGCGAAAGCCTGGGCTACATGGCCAGGGTCTTCACCAAGCTGGAACAGGTCACCGGCACCGCGCCGCGCGCCCCCCTGTGGCAGATCAGCCATGCCCTGGTGGAAGGCCTGTCCGAGGACGCCATCGTACTCGGCACCTCGGTGAAGCTGATGCTCGGCCATGTGGACCGCAACCTGCGTGAACTGGTCACCGCCGGCGCCGACAGCCTCAACCAGCCGGCCCCCACCGAGCTGATCAAGAACCTGCTCTACTACGTGGCCAAGGCCGAGGCCGACAGCCCGCGCATCCGCGACATCAAGGCCCGCTTCCGCCTGGACGAGGCGCTGCCCTCCGACGACCTGGTGGATGCCGAACGGGCCCGCATGACCGGCCCCGACGCCGAAGCCATGGGCTCGGTGGTGCAGGCCCTGTCCGAAGAGATCAACACCGTCAAGGACGCCCTGGAAGCCTTTGTCCATAACGGCGACAGCGACGCCGACAAGCTTCAGCCGCAGACCGTCACCCTCAAGCAGGTAGCCGACACCGTGGCCGTGCTGGGGCTGGGCCAGCCCCGCACCCTGGTGGAAGAACAGCTACGTGCCATGGAAGACATCGTCGCCGGCAAGCAGCCCGCCGAGCGCGAAACCCTGATGGATATCGCCGGTGCCCTGCTCTACGTGGAAGCTACCCTGGCCGGCATTTCCGGCGGCGAACGGCATGGTCCCAGCTACGGCAGCCACCAGGAAGACATGCCCGGCCACGTGGGCCAGGCCATGGACGCGGTACTGCGCGAATGCCGCGCCGGGCTGGAAGAGGCCAAGGACGGCATTGTCGAATTCATCGCCTCGCAGTGGAACAGCGAGCACCTGGCCCCGGTTCCCGAACGGCTCAATGCCGTGCGTGGCGGGCTGGAAGTGATCCAGCTCGGCAAGCCGGCGGTGATCCTGCGCCAGTGCGTGCAGTTCATCGAAGAGAAACTGCTGGCCGAAGACCAGCCGCGCCCCGACTGGCGCAGCATGGACACCCTGGCCGATGCCATCACCTCGGTGGAGTACTATCTGGAGCGTCTCAGCGACGACCCGGCCACCACCGACGACATCCTGCAACTGGCCCGGGCCAGCGTGGAGGCCCTGGGCTATCCACTGGACGGCGAGCACGACTTTGCCGATGACCATGTATCCGTGGAACGCATCGACCTGGAAACCAGCGACGCGGACACCACCGTCGCCGAACCGCAGGCCGCCGAGCCCCCCGAAGACGACACCCCCGGGGTCGACTTCGAAGACGACAGCGACAGTGAACCGGACTGGGACACCGACCCGACCATCGAACTGACCGCCCCCGCCGAGCCGCCGCCGGTTGAGGAAGCTGCCACCCCGGAACCCCCCGCTCCGCAAGCGACCCACGAAGCAGCGGCGGACAACGCCGACGAAGCGGACGGCGACGACGACCTGATCGACGACGAGATCATCGAAATCTTCCAGGAAGAAGCCGGTGAAGTGCTCGATGCCCTGGACGAATACTTCCCGCGCTGGGCCGCCAACACCAGCGACGAGGAATCCCTGGTGGAATTCCGCCGCGCCTTCCACACCCTGAAAGGGTCCGGTCGCATGGTGGGCGCCAGCACCGTGGGCGAGCTGGCCTGGTCGGTGGAAAACATGCTGAACCGGGTCATCGACCGTACCATCGAGCCCACTGCAGTGCTGATTGCACTGGTCCAGCAGGTGCGCGACCGCATTCCCGCCCTGGTGGAAGCGTTCACCCAACGCCAGCCCAATCCCTATGATGTCCAGCCCCTGGCCGACGCCGCCGACACCCTGGCCGCCGGCGGCCAGATAGAGCAAGTGCCGACCATCGACGGCAGCAGCGAAGCGGCGCCCGCCCAACCCCCGGCGGCGGACGACAGCGACGATGCCGACGACGAGACCCTGGAAATCGGCCTGCCGAGCTTCGACGAAGACAACAGCGACTCCACGGCTACCGACCTGTCGGAAGACGACCTGGTTGCCTTCCATGACGCCACCAACGAGGAAGGTAATGAGATCCCCTGGGAAACCGGCGAGGACGACAGCGACGGAGAACTGAACGAGACGCTGGATATCGACCTGGGCGGCACTGACGACCACGACAGCGCCCCCTTCGACGACAACATCACTCTGGAACTGCCGGAGCAGGAAGCGGATGTCCCGACGCCGGCTGACGACAGCGACGATGGCGACACCGACAGCCTGGCCGACATCCCCGACATGGCGGCACAAGACGGTCCCGCCAACGACGACGAGGTCGAGGGCACCGACCCGGTCCTGCTGGAAATTTTTGCCAGCGAAGCCCGCCGCAACCTGGCCCTGGTGGCCGGCTGGCTGGAGCAGATCGACCCGGACCTGTCCGAACACAGCGTCGACGACGATGTCCACCGCGCCCTGCACACCCTCAAGGGCAGTGCCCGCATGGCGGAAATCGAGGCCGTGGCGGAAATGGCCGAGCCCGCCGAAAAGCTGATCCGCGACCTGATCAGCAGCAACCGCCGGGCCAGCAATCACCAGGTGGACCTGATCCGTCAGGCCCACACCCTGGTACTGGACAACCTGGAACAGCTCGACCAGGCCCACCTGCCCGGGGCCGCCGCCCTGATCCAGTCCCTGCAGCAACAGCGCGATGCGCTCACCGAAGACAGCAGCGAGGGCACCGACCCGCATATCCTGTCGGTGTTCCTGTCCGAGGGCATGGACCTGATCGTGGACGCCGAACAGCTCCTCGGCCAGTGGGCCGAACACCCGGACCACACCGATGAACTGGTGCGCCTGCGCAACGAGCTGCAACTGCTCTCCAACAGCGCCACCACCGCCGGCCTCACCGAGATTCATGACCTGGCTGCCGCCCTGGCGGACTGCTACAGCGCCGTGGAAACCGGTCAGCTGGCCGACAATGAGCGGCTGCTGACCCTGGCCGGGGAAGGGCAGGACGCACTGATGAACATGATGGACTGCCTGGCCGCCGGCCAGACCGTCCGCCCGGAACTGGGGCTGGTGGACGCCCTGCGCGAGCTGGCGGAAAGCAGTGGCCCGGATGACGACGGCCCCGGCGGCGGCAACGCCCCCCTGGATCGCCCGCAGCCGGACACCACCAGCCCGGAAACCCACGAGCCGGCCCCGCAAGCGGCTCCGCGCGCGGAATACCAGGCCCACCTGGACCCGGAACTGGTGGCCCTGTTCCTGGAAGAAGCGGAAGAGATTCTGGAATCCGCCAGCCACACCCTGGACCAGTGGGAGCAGGGTGACAGCAGCAATGTGGACGGCCTGCAGCGCGACCTGCACACCCTCAAGGGCGGTGCCCGCATGGCCGGCGTGGCCCCGGTGGGCGACCTGGCCCACGAGCTGGAAAACCTCTACGAGGGCTACAACGCCGGCCAGTTGCAGGCCGGCCACAGCCTGTTCGACCTGCTGCACCGCTGCCATGACCGGCTGGCCGACATGGTCGATGCCCTCAAGGCCGGCGACGCCCCGGCCCCCGCCCCGGAACTGGTCAGCGCCATCCAGGCCAGCATCCGCGGCGAAGAAGCGGCTCCCGTTGCCGAACCCCGGCAGAGCATCGCCGAGCCGGAACCGGCAGCCCCCGCGTCCGTTGCGGTTGAGGACGCGCCCGCCACCGAGGCGCCCCCTCAACCGGAGCGGGACCCGGAACTGGTGGCCATCTTCCTGGAAGAAGCAGACGAAATTCTGGAATCCGCCGGCAACAGCCTGGAGCTGTGGCTGGCCGAGCAGGACAACCTGATCGAGGTCCAGTCCCTGCAGCGCGACCTGCACACCCTCAAGGGCGGCGCCCGCATGGCCGAGGTCAACGAGCTGGGCGACCTGGGCCACGAACTGGAAACCCTCTACGAAGGTCTGGCGCAGAGCCGCCTGCCCATCGAGCCGGTGCTGTTCGATTTGCTGCACCGCTGTCACGACAAACTGGCGGAAATGGTCGATGCCCTCAAGGCCGGCCAGCCGCTGCCGGAAGGCGACACCCTGGTCCGCGCTATCCATGACTATGTGGCCAACCCAACCGGCTTTACCCTGCCTGCCACCGCGCCGAAAGCCGCTCCTGCTTCGGCGCCAGAGCCCGTGGCCGAACCGCCAGCGCCTGCCGCTGACGACAGCAACGAGGATGCAGAATGGCACTCCGACAGTGACCCGGAAATCCTGGAAATCTTCCTGGAAGAATCCGAGGAACTGACCGAGATCATCGACGCCGGCCTGACCTCCTGGAAGGGCCACCCGGAAAGCCGCGATTTCGTGGATGACCTCAAGCGCGCCCTGCACACCCTCAAGGGCGGTGCCCGCCTGGCCGGCCTCAAGCCGCTGGGTGACCTGAGCCACGATTTCGAAACCTACCTGCTGGACCTGGAACGGCGCCGCGAAGCTCCCACCCAGGAAGATTTCCAGCCCATGCTCAACTGGTATGACCAGATTGTTCGTGGCATGGAATCGGTGGCCAAGGCCGCCCAGCGCCCGGCGCAAAGCCCGCAAGCCGCCAGCAGCACGGAGATGGCCCCGGCTGCCGACAACTCGCCGCAACCACAACAACCCAAGAAGGACGACCGCCGCCAACGCCAGAACCAGGCCCAGCCCCAGGAAATGGTGCGGGTGGGCGCGGACGTGCTGGAAGCGCTGGTAAACCTGGCCGGGGAAACCTCCATCAACCGGGGCCGGGTGGAGCAGGGGCTCACCGAATTCACCTTCAACGTGGAGGAGATGGGCAACACCGTCCAGCGTCTCTACGAACAGCTACGCCGGCTGGATGCGGAAACCGAAGCGCAGATCCTGTCCAACTACCAGAAAGGCGTGGACCGGGGCGAATTCGACGAGGACTTCGACCCGCTGGAAATGGACCAGTACTCCGAACTGCACCAGATCACCAAGCAGCTGTCGGAATCCGCCTCGGATTTGCTGGATCTGAAGAACACCCTGCTGGATCGCACCAAGGACACCGAAACCCTGTTGCTGCAGCAATCGCGGATCAACACCGAGCTGCAGGAAAAACTCATGCGCACCCGCATGGTGCCCTTCAGCCGCCTGGTGCCGCGTCTGCGCCGTATCGTCCGGCAGATTTCCGGCGAAGTGGGCAAGCGCGTGGACTTCGACGTGCTCAACCCGGAAGGCGAGCTGGACCGCTCCCTGATGGAGCGCGTGGTAGCGCCGCTGGAGCACATGCTGCGTAACGCCGTGGACCACGGTATCGAGGACAGCGACACCCGCCAGGCCGCCGGCAAGGACAATACCGGCCACATCAACCTGGAGCTGGGCCGCGAAGGGGGCGAGGTGGTGATCACCCTGTCCGACGATGGCAAGGGCATCGACACCGACGCCGTGCGCAAGAAGGCCGTCGAGCGTGGCCTGGTCGCCCCGGATGCGCAACTGTCCGACCAGGAAATCCAGCAGTTCATCTTCCACGCCGGCTTCTCCACCGCCGCGGCGGTGACACAGATTTCCGGCCGGGGCGTGGGCATGGACGTGGTGGCCAGCGAGATCAAGCAGATGGGCGGCTCGGTGACCATCGACTCGCGCAAGGGGCAGGGCACCCGCTTCATCATCCGCCTGCCATTCACCCTGGCCATGAACCGCGCCCTGATGGTGAAGGCCGGCGAGGACACCTACGCCATCCCGCTGAACCAGATCGAGGGTATTGTCCGTATCAGCCCGTTCGAGCTGCAACACTATTTCGAGGAAGACCAGCCGATCTACACCTATGTGGGCCAGGACTACGAACTGCAGTATCTGGGCAACTTCGTCCACGGCACCCGCGTGCCGCACCTGGAGAACCAGACCACGCCCATGCCGGTGCTGCTGATTCGCAGCACCGAACATACCGTGGCCATCGTGGTGGACGACCTGGTGGGCTCCCGGGAAGTGGTGGTGAAATCCGTGGGCCCGCAATTGGCCACCGTGGCCGGCATCAATGGTGCCACTATCCTCGGTGACGGCTCGGTGGTGATCATTCTCGATATCCACTCCCTGATCCGGGCCTCCCACGTCCACACCCCGGCCCTGCCGCTGGCCGACACCCCGGCCGAACCGGAGGCACCGCAAGAGCAGGACGAGTCCAGACGCGACACCCCGCTGGTCATGGTGACCGACGACTCGGTGACCGTACGCAAGGTGACCAGCCGCCTGCTGGAGCGCAATGGCTACGAAGTGGTCACCGCCAAGGACGGCATGGATGCCATTGCCAAGCTCGAGGACATCCGCCCGGATGTGATGCTGCTGGATATCGAAATGCCGCGCATGGACGGCTTCGAAGTGGCCACCCATGTGCGCCACGACAGCCGCCTGCAGGAGGTGCCAATCATCATGATCACCTCGCGCACCGGTGAGAAGCACCGCGAGCGGGCTTTCGACATTGGCGTCAATTGCTACATGGGCAAGCCGTTCCAGGAAAACGAGCTGCTCTCCACCATCCGCGAATTGCTGGGTGAATTGCAGGAAACCGGTGACGAATGACCGCGCCAGGCCGCGTCGGCGTGATTGCCGACAGCACATTGCAGGGCCACCTGCTGTCCACCGCGGTCAGGGCACAGGGCTACCAGGTGGTGGTCAACACCGACCCGGAGGCCCTGGAGAAACGCTGGCTGGATGACGGTGCCCTGGACCTGTGGGTGGTGGACCTGTCCAGCGAGGATCGCTGGCAGGACTTTCTCGATCACCTGCTGGAAGAGGCCGCCGCCCCCATCCTGTTCTGTGATGGCCAGGCCCCGGCGCGTACCGATGCCCGCTACCCCAAGTGGGAGCGGCGCCTGGTCACCAAGCTGGTGGACTTCATCGGCAAGCCGGCGGTGGAAGAGCGGCTGGAAGTCATCCCCCAGCGGGTGCCGCAGACCAAAATCCCGGCACCCCGGGAATTCGACGCCATTCATCCCGGCGACCGTCCCCAGCGGGTCTGGGTACTGGGCGCCAGCCTGGGGGGGCCGGCGGCAGTGAAGATTTTTCTGGACTGCCTGCCGGCCAATCTGCCGGTGGCCTTTGTGCTGGCCCAGCATATTGACGCCAGCTTTCTGGATACCCTGTGCGGGGTGCTCAGCCGGGACAACGCCATCCAGTGCCGGGTGGGCGTGGATGGCGCGGCCCTGCGCCACGGCGAGGTGGCCATTGCGCCGGTGGACTACGCCGTGCGCTTCCGTCACGACGGGCGCATCCAGTCCACCGGCCAGAGCTGGGAAGGCCCCTATGCGCCTTCCATCGACCAGGTCATCCAGCATGTCAGCGACGGGTTTGCCGGGGCCTGCGGCGCCATCCTGTTTTCCGGAATGGGCAACGACGGCGCCATTGCCGCACCGCGCCTGGCCGCCAGTGGCGGCCCGGTGTGGGCCCAGAGCACCGAGACCTGCGCGGTGAGCAGTCAGCCGGACTCGGTGCGGGAAACCGGCTGCGTCAGCTTCAGCGGCTCGCCGGAGCAGCTTGCGCTGCAACTGGTGGAACAGGTAAGAAAAGAACTCAGGGCGGAAGAAGACGCCGGACGCCTGATGCCGGACGCTTAGGTTCCGGTGAACTATTCAGGCTAGCCATACATTCGAGGTTTATATGAGCAGCTTACCCTCCGACATTTCCAGCCTGCTGATCCCCATGCAGGGGCGCCCCTGGCTGATACCCAATATCGTGGTGGCCGAGGTGATCCCGCTGCGCCAGCCGGACCGTCCCGGCCATGGCCCGGAATGGCTGCTCGGCTGGCTGAGCTGGCGGGACCAGAACATCCCGCTGCTGTCATTCGAAAAGCTCAACGAATCCGGCCAGATCACCATCGGCCAGGATGCCCGCATCGCCGTGCTCAATACCGTGGCGGGCAAGACCCCGTTCTACGCGGTGATCGTCCAGGGCATTCCCCGCCTGATGAAGGTGGGCAAGGATGATCCGGTGGAAGAGCCCGTGGAGACCGGCCCCGCCGAGGCCATGTACATCCAGGTCGGGGGCGACCTGGCCGTGATCCCGGACCTGGATGCCATTGAAGGCGCCGTGACAGGCCTGCAGACCACGCAATGATCGACCGCGAGCGGCTCGCCGCCCTGGCAGCGGAAGAACCGGAAAACCCTGCGGTTTACCGCAACCGCTTTGCTACCCCGCACCACGGCCTGCGCGACTTCCTGCGCTGGCAGTGGGACAGCCGTGGGCGCTTTCCCCACCACCAACGTTTCCCGGTCCGTCAGCCCGACCGGCAACAACTGGCCAACCCCGGCGAGCTGCCGCAACTGACCTGGATCGGCCACTCCACCTTCCTGTTCCAGTATCGTGGCTGGAACCTGCTTACCGATCCGGTCTTCTCCGAACGCTGTTCCCCGGTGGCGTTTGCCGGCCCCAAACGGGCGGTGCCACCGGCACTGACCATCGACCAGCTGCCGCCCATCAATGCGGTGCTGGTATCGCACAATCATTACGACCACCTGGACCGGGCCTCGGTAAAACAGCTACAGGCCCGGTTCGGTCGGGACATTCTCTGGTTCGTCCCCCGCGGCGTTGGCGACTGGCTGCGCAAACTCGGGGTGGAGCGCATTATCGAACTGGGCTGGTGGCAGAGCGAATTCCATGGGCAGGTGGAGGCTTTCTGTCTGCCCACCCAGCATTTCAGCGGTCGCGGGCCTGGCGATCATAACCGCAGCCTGTGGTGTAGCTGGCGGCTGCACTTCCCCGACTTTTCCTTCTATTTCGCCGGCGATACCGGCTATGCACCGCTCTTCAAGGAAATTGGCGACATTTTCGGGCCACTGGATCTGGCCCTGCTGCCCATCGGGGCCTATGAGCCGCGCTGGTTCATGTCGCCGGTACACATCAACCCCGCGGAAGCGGTTACAATTCACCAGGAAATTCGCGCCCGCCAGTCCGTGGCCATGCACTGGGGCACCTTCGTGCTGACCGACGAACCCATGGACGCACCGCCGCAGGCGCTGGCCCAGGCGCTGGCAGAACAACACATCAATCCCGAGGCATTCCGGGTCCCGCAGCATGGCGAGACCCTGATCATTGATACGCATCATGAGTAGTAAACAATACCAGGGCCGACGTCTGTGGATGGTGGTCCGCCTGCTAGCCCTGCTGCCCCTGCCGCTGGTCACCGCCTTCGGCGCCTTTGTGGCCACCCTGATCACCCTGGTGCCCCTGCGCTATGCCAGTGCCTATCGGGTGGTGCTGATCAACCTGCTGGCCACCCACCCGAACATGAGCCTGAGCGAGGCCCGACGCATTGGTCGCCAGAGCATGGCCGAGTTGGGCCGCACCCTCACTGAATTCAGTCATGTCTGGCATCGGCCCGTGGAACAGACCCTGGGTCGCATTACCCGGATTCACGGTGAACAGGCCTTTCTGGATGCCACCGCCAGCGAACGCCCGGTACTGTTGCTCTCCCTTCACCAGGGCAGCTGGGAAATCAGCAATCTGTATCTGGGTGACAAGACCGACCCGGAAAAAACCCTGATCATGTACCAGCCCCACCCCGCGACCCTGATGGATGCCATGGTCAAGGCCGCCCGCGAGCGCACCGGCTCGGTACTGATCCCCACCAACAGCCAGGGGGTCAAGCAGGCGCTGGCGGCCATGAAGGCCGGTGGTACCTTGGGCATCCTGTCCGATCACAACCCGGGCAACCGCAGTAACCCCTGCGTGCCTTTTTTTGGCTATGACGTGCCCACCCCGGCCCTGATCGACAAGCTGGTCCAACGCTACCGCCCCCATGTCTTTATTGTTTCCTGTCACCGGAGCGAGGGAGGGGTCAAGGATATCCATATCCATTTCGAGCCCGCTCCGGAAATTGAACAGGGCAGCGACTGCACCGAAATTCTCACCGCCATGAATGCCGGGCTACAACGCTGCATCGACCGCAACCTGGCCCAGTACCAGTGGACCTACAAACGTTTCAAATGGAGCCCGGAAGGTCGCCGCAACTGGTATCGACAATCGAAAACACTGCTGGCACAAATCGAACAGGGCGAAGACCGCAAGGCACTGGGCCTGCACCCGGAGGCGGATAAGCACACTTAACCCGGTTAAATGGATTGTCATCCCGGGCTTGCCCCGGGACCTCCTTCAGTACATCGCAGCTTTTCCGAAAGGCTTTGCCGACGGAGGGAGGTCCCGGGGCACAAGCAAAGCGCAGAACAATTGGCACCGCTCTTACCACGACATTGATTCGCCCATGGAGACATCATCAATGACTATCGAAAACGGCAAGGTCGTTACCTTGCATTACCAACTGTTCAACGCCGATGACGGCAGCGAGATCGAGAACTCCCGGGACAGCGGCGAACCCATGGCCTACCTCCATGGTTACAACAACATCATCCAAGGCCTGGAAAACGCCCTGGAAGGCAAGAACGTGGGTGAACAGGTGGATGTGACCATCGAGCCCAAGGATGCGTACGGCGAGTACGACAACACCCTGTTCCAGCGCATCTCCCGCAAGTACCTGAAACACGCTGGCAAGCTGGTTCCCGGCAAGGTCGTCACCGTCAGCACCGAGGAAGGCCCGCGCATGCTCACCGTGCTCAAGGTGGGGCTGAAAACCGTGGACGTGGACGCCAACCACCCCCTGGCCGGCAAGTCCCTGCGGTTTGTGGTGGATATCACCGACATCCGCGACGCCAGCGACGAAGAAAAAGCCCACAAGCATGCCCATGGGGTGGGCGGGCACCAGCACTAAAAGCAGCGACAAGCTGCAAGCTTCAAGCTACAACGCGAAGACAAGATTTCCCGGTTTGGTACGCTTACGCCCGCGCCTCTTTAGCGTTAATCGCGGGCAAGGCCTTGCAAAACCATGGAACGTCAACCGCGTTGCAGCTTGACGCTTGTGGCTTGCAACTTGTCGCTGCTTTTAGTGCTGGTGCCCGCCCACCCCATGGGCATGCTTGTGGGCTTTTTCTTCGTCGCTGGCGTCGCGGATGTCGGTGATATCCACCACAAACCGCAGGGACTTGCCGGCCAGGGGGTGGT
>JAKSCQ010000119.1 GCA_022360555.1 Pseudomonadales bacterium | reverse complement strand
GCTTGGTCACGAAGTTGTAGATGCCGCCCTTGCCGTTCTCGTCACCGGGGTACCAGTTCTGCACCGTGGAGTACTTGATCTCGGCACCGGGCAGGGCGACCAGCTCCACCACGGCGGCATGAAGCTGGTTCTCGTCCCGCTGGGGCGCGGTGCAGCCTTCCAGGTAGCTCACATAGCTGCCTTCGTCGGCCACGATCAGGGTGCGTTCGAACTGACCGGTGTTGGCCTGGTTGATGCGGAAATAGGTGGACAGCTCCATGGGGCAGCGCACGCCCTTGGGGATATAAACAAAGGAACCGTCGGAAAACACCGCGCTGTTCAGGGCGGCATAGAAGTTGTCACCTTGGGGAACCACGGAGCCCAGATACTTGCGGATCAGTTCCGGGTGTTCTTTCACCGCCTCGGAAATGGAGCAGAAGATCACCCCGGCTTCCCACAGCTTTTCCTTGAAGGTGGTAAACACGGAGGTGGAGTCGAATACCGCGTCCACGGCCACCCCGGCCAGCATCTCCTGCTCGTGCAGGGGGATGCCAAGTTTTTCATAGGTTTCCAGCAGCTCCGGGTCCACCTCGTCCAGGCTCTTGGGGGCCTCATCCAGGCTGCGGGGTTTGGAGTAGTAGGAGACCGCATTGAAGTCGATGGGCGGGTGGTGCAGGTGTGCCCAGCCCGGAGACGGCATTTCCTGCCACTTGCGGTAGCTTTCCAGGCGCCACTCCAGCAACCATTCCGGCTCGTCCTTTTTGGCGGACAGGAAACGGATGACGTCCTCGCTCAGCCCCGGGGGCAGGGTGTCGGAGTCCACCTCGGTGGTGAAACCGGCCTCGTAATTGGAGCGAATCAGCTTGTCCAGTTCGGCTTGGCTCATAGGGAATCAGGGCCTAGAAGTTGAATACCAGAGTAATTTAGTCGGGTATTATACGCCATTCGCTGGCGCTGTCGAATAGGCAGGGGCTCGACGGCGGGGCGGTGCGTCTCCGACGGGGCGGCAACGGTATCATAATTCACCCTCCTTGCGTATAATCCGCCGGTTCCAAGGGGGTGGCAGTGCCTTTGCGTCCGCAAAGTGCGTTTTCACCTACCTCATTGCCCGTGGGCGCCGGTTTTGCGGCACCCGAGGACCATTTAACGCAAATCTGGAGTGAACTGACTGATGGCTGTTGAGCGCACCCTCTCTATCATCAAGCCTGATGCCGTGGCCAAGAACGTGATCGGCGACATCGTTTCCCGTTTCGAGAAGGCCGACCTGAAAGTGATTGCCATGAAAATGGTACATCTGAGCGACGAGCAGGCCGGTGGCTTCTACGCCGAGCACAAGGAGCGTCCCTTCTTCAAGGACCTGGTGTCCTTCATGACCAGCGGTCCGGTGATCGTCCAGGTTCTGGAAGGGGAAGACGCCGTGGCCAAGAACCGTGACCTGATGGGCGCTACCAACCCCCAGGACGCGGAAGCTGGAACCATTCGCGCCGATTTCGCTCAGACCATTGACGAGAACGCGGTACACGGCTCCGACTCCACCGAGTCCGCTGCCCGCGAAGTGGCTTACTTCTTCTCCGACGAAGAAATCTGCCCGCGCACCCGCTAATTGTAGCGAGTGCCATACCAGCCACGGCCCCCGGGCCGTGGCTGGCGTTTAAAGGAAACCCGGTTTCCTATCTGGAGAATGCTATGACAACCCAACAGAAGGTCAATCTGCTCGGTCTTTCCCGCCCGCAAATGGAAGAGTTCTTC
>JAKSCQ010000223.1 GCA_022360555.1 Pseudomonadales bacterium | reverse complement strand
CGCCATCCCCCCGTGTCGAGATTCAGCGTCGCGCGCCAAGAGTCGCGGTAGCGCTGGTGGTGCGATGCACGGCCTGCGAGATCGAACCGAAAGTTGGGCGGAAGCTCCACGTCGCTTTGGTCAAAAAGCATACGTTTCATTAACGCAGCCCTACCAAGTTTGGTGCGCTCCAAAGCAACGACTCCCTTCGTAAGCACCTGCCGCAAAATCGTTCCCTGTGCTGAATAAAGATCAACAACATCAACTTCTCGACCAACAGCAAGACTGAGTTCTGCAATAAGTTCCAGACGCAAGGAAAGACTCATCGGCTCCTGCGCCAAAACAGCAATATCTACATCACTATCATCACGCATCGTACCCGAGGCAGCAGACCCAAAAATAATTCCGAGTTGAATTTCAGAATATGCCGTAAGCACTTCAGAAACTCGCTCCAGTAAAGTCTCTTTTTCCATCATACCGAACTCATGACTTGCAGTTAATTTTGATTACGATACCAGTTAATATCATGAACCACCAGTAGCATTACTGTTCATAGACTTAAATAAGAAAGAGATAGAGCACTTAGGAAGTGAGCGCGTTAACGAAAACACCTCATTATGAAACACCGTTTTTAAACTTTGGACACAAAAAAAGCCCTCACAGCTTTCACTGTAAGGGCTTAATTTTATGGCGGAGAGGGAGGGATTCGAACCCCGGAAGGCGCAAACCTTCAACGGTTTTCAAGACGCAAACTTTCTGTTTCATGGACATTCACACACCTTCATTTTCGTAATACAATCAGCTGTAATCCCAACGAATCCTCACCGTTTTACATTCATAAACATTCACGTCATTTCACGCTACATGTACTGAAAGTGTGGGGCAGGAGTGGGGCAGATTTAAAACCACTTACGTGAGGTTTTGGCTGATGGTACAGAAAACTTCTACCCGCTTTCCCGGCGTGCGCTCTCGTGCGCACAGCACCAGAAAACATGGTATCCGACCAGACACCTGCTTCTTCATCCGTCACCGTGTTGATGGAAAGATCATTGAAGAGTCATGTGGGTGGGAAAGCGAAGGCATGACTGCCGCCAAAGCATATCAAATTCTATCTGACTTCAAAGAAAATACGAAGACAGGTTCCGGCCCCCGCACATTCAAAGAGCTCAAAAAATTAAATGCTCAAATGCAACAACATGCTGAGCTCGAAAGAATCGCAGAAGAACAGCAACGCCAGCGCGAGGCTGTAACCTTTGGCGAGCTCTTTGACGCATACACTACAGCAGGCGCAATCCGTAAAAAACCTACAGTAATCGCCGCAGAGCAAGGCCGTTACAAGAAGTGGCTTGCCCCTCTGTTTAAAAATATG
>JAKSCQ010000234.1 GCA_022360555.1 Pseudomonadales bacterium | reverse complement strand
GCCGAAGATGATCGTGGCCGGTTTCTCCGCCTACTCCCAGATTATGGACTGGGCCCGCTTCCGCGAGATCGCCGACAAGGTGGGCGCCTACCTGATGGTGGATATGGCTCACGTGGCCGGTCTGGTTGCCGCCGGTGTCTACCCCAACCCGGTGCCCTACGCCGATGTGGTTACCTCCACCACCCACAAGACCCTGGGCGGCCCCCGTGGTGGTCTGATCATGGGCAAGGCCAACGAAGAGATTCAGAAGAAGATCAACTCTGCGGTTTTCCCTGGTGGTCAGGGTGGCCCGCTGGAGCACGTGATTGCCGCCAAGGCGATCTGCTTCAAGGAAGCCATGCAGTCCGACTTCAAGAACTACCAGCAGCAGGTGGTCAAGAACGCCCAGGCCATGGCCAGCGTGTTCATCGAGCGCGGTTTCGACGTGGTCTCCAACGGCACCGAAAACCACCTGTTCCTGCTCAGCCTGATCAAGCAGGACATCACCGGTAAGGATGCCGACGCTGCCCTGGGCCGCGCCAACATCACCGTGAACAAGAACGCCGTGCCCAACGATCCGCGTTCCCCGTTCGTCACCTCCGGTCTGCGCATCGGCTCCCCCTCCATCACCCGCCGCGGCTTCAATGAAGCCGACGCTTCGGCCCTGGCCGGCTGGATCTGCGACATTCTCGACAACATGGGCGATGAGTCTGTGATTGAGAGTGTGAAAGGGAAGGTGGCGGAAATTTGTAAACGCCTTCCCGTTTACGAGCGTTAGAAGGTGAGTTGACAGTTGACAGTGGATAGTTGACAGCTAAACGCCAAACAATACGTAGAGTCACGGATGACGAAAAGGTATGCAGCGCGGGAGAAATCCCGCGTTTTTGCTTTGCGGATGATAAAGGTTTATCAGTATCTGCAAGAGCAAAAGCGGGAATACATATTAAGTAAGCAATTGCTGCGAAGCGGTACAGCAATTGGGGCCTTGGTCAGAGAGGCTGAGCAGGCTGAAAGCCGTGCAGACTTCGTGCATAAGTTGTCGATTGCTCTGAAAGAGGCCAATGAAACGGAGTATTGGCTGGAACTGCTGACAGAATCCGGTTATCTGGAGCCTTTGGCGGGCCGGTCAGTTATGGCTGACGTCAAAGAATTACTGAAGATATTGACGGCAATTATCAAAACCACCAAAACTCGCGGATAATCGGGTTTGAAGGTTTTAGCTGTCAATTGTCAACTATCAACTGTCAATTGGGGTCCCCATGTATTGCCCTTTCTGCAGCGCCCAAGACACCAAAGTCATCGACTCCCGCCTGGTGGCAGACGGTGGACAGGTGCGTCGGCGGCGGGAGTGTTTGAGTTGTAACGAGCGCTTCACCACCTTTGAAACCGCCGAGCTGGTGATGCCGCGGCTGGTAAAATCCGATGGCACGCGTCAGCCGTTTGATGAAGCCAAGCTGCGGGCGGGTATGCTGCGGGCGCTGGAGAAGCGGCCGGTGAGCATGGAGGATCTGGAGGCAGCGATCAGCCGGGTCTGTCACCGCTTGCGGGCTACCGGCGAGCGGGAGCTGCCGGCCAGGGAGCTGGGTGAATTCGTTATGGAAGAGCTGCAACAACTGGATGATGTGGCCTATGTGCGCTTCGCCTCCGTTTATCGCAGCTTCCAGGATATTTCCGAGTTTTCCGCGGAAGTGGATCGCCTGCGTGGCAGGAGTGACAAGAAAGACGATTGACGTTTGTCACAGGTTGAACCATCAGGCAAAGCCACCGGTCACGGCGTGACCGGTGGCTTTTTCATTGTGGTTGCCTGGTTGTGCCGTGCTCGGTCAGTGGCTACTCAGCCACTGTGCCAGCAGCAGATAAACCGGGATGCCTGCCAGCACATTGAACGGGAAGGTGATGCCCAGTGAGGCGGCCATGGACAGGGTCGCGTTGGCCTGGGGCAGGGCCACTCGCAGGGCAGCAGGGACGGCTATATAGGAGGCACTGGCGCCCAGCACGGCCAGCAGGGTGCAGCCACCCACGGACAGACCAAGCCCATCGCCAAGCAGTGCCCCCAGCAGGCCGGCCAGCAGCGGCATGAAGACGCCAAAGGCGGCCAGGAAGGGGCCGTCTTGCTTGAGCGCGCTGAGCTGTTCAGTGGTGATCAGCCCCATTTTCAGCAGGAACAGGGCCAACACCCCCTGGAACAGGTCCATGAAGAAAGGGGTGATCTTGGTCAGGCTGTCACCGGCAAAGGCGCCGATCAGCAGACCGCCCACCATTAGCACGATACCCGGGCTAAGCAGGGTTTCATGGGCCAGTTCACGGCTGGCCAGCCCGGCGGACAACCCCTTGGCCAGCGCCAGCCCGACAATGATGGCGGGGATTTCCAGCAGCACCACAAACAACGGGAAGTAGGGCTCATAGGCCACGCCCGTGGCGTCCAGTACCGCCACGGCCACGGCATAGGTGGCCACACTGACGCTGCCGTAGTGGGCGGCAATGGCGGCGGCATTGATCCTGTCCAGGCCCCCCACATGGCGCAGCAGGGGAAACGCCAGCAGGGGGAGAGTGATGCCGAAGCCGACAACCATCAGTGACTGCCAGACGATGCGCAGGCTGGCGTGTTCGGCCAGGGCCGCTCCGCCCTTCAGGCCGATGGCCAGCAGCAGGAACAGGGTCAGGCTCTGATAAAGGCCACCGGGAAAAGGCAGGCGCACTTTCAGAATGCCGGCCGCCAGGCCCAGCACAAAGAACAGGACGACGGCATCAACCGGCATAGCTGTCTCCGTCATGCTGGCTCAGGGAGGCTTTGGCCGGATTGCGCCCTGCCAGCCATGCCAGGGGCAGCAGTGCGACACCAATGACGCCAAGAGGAATGCCCGGGTGCCCGTTCAGGGTCAATAGAATCGCCAGAGTCAGGTTGGTCAGGGCGACGAACAGAATGAAAAGACGTTGACGCGTGAACAATGACATGGGGCCTCCGTTGTTGAAAACGGGGGGCATTATCCAGACAGGAAAGATTAGATAAAAATAGATACTATCTAGATTAAGTATAGATAAAGGTCTAATTGTGAGCCGATTACATGCCCGGGTGGGCACCCTGAGACAATTGGAGATACTGCTTGCCGTTCATGACACCGGCACGGTCACGGCGGCGGCGGAGGCCCTGCACCTGACACAGCCCACGGTCTCCATGCAGTTGCACAAGCTGGCTGAGGCCATGGGCATCCCCCTGTACGAGCAGCATGGTCGCAAGCTGCGCTTCACGGATGCGGGGCTGGCGGCGGTGGCGTCGGCCCGACGGGTCATGGAGGAATTCGAGCACCTGGACATGACCCTGGCCGATCTGCGCGGCCTCAAGGCCGGGACCCTGCGCCTGTCGGTGGTGACCACGGCGAAGTATTTTGTCCCCCACCTGCTGGGGCCCTTTTGTGAGCTGTATCCCGGCGTGGAAGTCTCCTTTCATGTGGGCAACCGGGAGCAGATCATCGAGCGTCTGGAGCAGGGGCTGGACGATTTTTATGTGTTCAGCCATGTGCCCGGTGGGTTGCCGCTGGAGTCCAGCGCCTTTCTGGATAACCCGCTGGTAGCCATTGCGGCCGAAAACCATCCTCTGGCCCACCGCCAGCCGCTGACACTGGCGGACATTGCCCGGGAGCCGTTTCTGATGCGCGAGTCCGGTTCCGGTACCCGTCATGCCATTGAGCAGTACCTGCAGCAACAGGGGCAGACGCTGAATGTGAAGATGACCGTGGAGAGCAACGAGGCCATCCGGCACTCGGTGATGGCCGGGCTGGGGATTTCCATCCTCTCGGCCCACACCCTCAATCTGGGTGGCTGGGTCGGGTTGGTGCCGTTGAAAGTGGTGGGGTTGCCCATTGTTACCCAGTGGTACCTGGTGCGCCCGTCGAAAAAACGGTTGTCAGTGGTCGCCCGGGCGTTCCAGCAGTTCATGGACGATGAAGGGCGTGCCGTGCTGGCCGATTTTGTTGAAGATGCCGGTCGCTTTGTTGCGACACCGGCCCCCGGCATCCAGTAGAATGCCCGCCATGTTCACCTCGCTGGATCATCAATACATGGCTCGCGCCCTGCGACTGGCGGAGCAGGGGCTATACACCACGGACCCGAATCCCAGGGTGGGGTGTGTGCTGGTGCGCGATAGCGACATCGTTGGCGAAGGCTTCCACGCCCGCGCCGGGCTCCCCCATGCCGAGCGACATGCCCTGGCTGCTGCCGGAGAAAAGGCGCAGGGGGCGACCGCCTATGTGACTTTGGAACCCTGTTCCCATACTGGCCGCACTGGCCCCTGCGCGGATGCGCTGGTGGCGGCCGGGGTAGCCAGGGTGGTTGCCGCCATGGAAGACCCCAATCCGCAGGTGGCGGGGCGGGGCCTGAAACGGCTGGCCGATGCTGGTATCGACACCGCCTGCGGCCTGCTGGAAGCCGAGGCACGGGCCCTGAACCCGGGGTTCATTTCCCGCATGACCCGCCAGCGCCCCTTTATCCGTATCAAGATTGCCGCCAGTGTGGATGGCCGTACCGCCATGGCCAGTGGTGAGTCCCAGTGGATCACCGGCCCGGCGGCCCGTGAAGATGTGCAGCGCCTGCGGGCGCGCAGCTCTGCGGTCATTACCGGGGTGGGCACGGTGCTGGCGGATCGGCCTTCCTACACAGTGAGGGCAGAACAATGGACCTGTGCGGATTACGGCAGTGACTGGGTGCGCCAGCCCTTGCGTGTGATCCTGGACCGGACCCTGAAGACGCCGCCGGATGTGCCGGTGGTCAGTGCTCCGGGGCACTGCCTGGTGATTGCCGGGGAAGAACATCGTGGGCGTCAGAATGCGCTGGAGTCGGCCGGGGCGGAAGTCATGCACCTGCCGGCCTCTGGCTCCGGTATTGACCTGCAGCAGCTACTCAAGGAATTGAACCGGCGCGAATGCAATGAAGTGCTGGTAGAATGTGGCGCCACGCTGGCCGGGGCCTTTGTTCGCGAGGGGCTGTTCGACGAGCTGATCGTCTATATGGCACCGGCCCTGCTGGGGTCGTCCGCCCGCCCGCTGCTGGGCCTGCCGCAGTTGGCCAGTATGAGCGAGAAGGTGACGCTGCAATGGCAGGATGTGCGGCAAATCGGTAATGATCTGCGCCTGACGCTGGTTCCGAACGAGTTGCAAGTTTCAAGTTGAAAGTTGCAAGGCGCGAAAGAGGGTGTTGGTTGCGGAAAGTCTGTGCCCGCGGATTATTGCAGTCGCAAGAGCGCGTAGCTTGGCATTGGCCGTATTGCACGGCGTTTACCGCGTTGAAATTTGCAACTTGAAACTTGCATCTCCAAGAGGTTTTCCATGTTTACCGGCATTATCGAAGCCATGGGCAAGGTGGCATCCATGACCCCCAGGGGCGGCGACGTGACCCTGCTGATCCAGAGCGACGGGCTGGATTTCAGTGATGTGCAGTTGGGGGATTCCATTGCCGTGAATGGGGTCTGCCTGACCGCCACCGCCCTGCCTGGTGGAGGCTTCGAGGCGGATGTTTCCGGGGAAACCCTGTCGCTGACCTCCCTGAAACAGATCACCGTGGGCAGCCAGGTCAACCTGGAAAAGGCCCTGACGCCCACCACCCGGCTGGGGGGGCACCTGGTCAGCGGCCATGTGGATGGCCTGGGCAAGATCGTGGAAATGAAACAGGATGCCCGTTCCGTGCGCATTGATATCGAAGCGCCGGCGGAACTGGCCAGGTACATTGCTCACAAGGGCTCGATCACCGTGGATGGCATCAGCCTGACGGTGAACAGCGTCGCCGGGGCGGTGTTCTCCCTGAACATCATCCCCCATACCCAGGAGGTGACCACCATCGGCCAGTGGAAGGTGGGGACGCCAGTGAACCTGGAAGTTGATATCATAGCCCGCTACCTGGAGCGCCTGCTGCTGGGGGAGAAGGCCGCTGAGCCCACTTCCGAAGGCATTTCCATGGCGTTCCTGGCCGAGAACGGGTTTTTGAAATGACGCTTGCACGCTTCACGCTTGCACGCAACACGCCGGGAGCGTGTCGGTGCGAAGCGTGTATGCGTGCAGCGTGTTAGCGTGAAGGCGTTTTTATGCAGCTCAACAGTATTGAAGAACTGATCGAAGACATCCGCCAGGGCAAGATGGTGATCCTGATGGATGACGAGGATCGGGAAAACGAAGGCGATCTGGTGATGGCCGCCGAGCATGTGACCGCCGAGGCGATCAATTTCATGGCCCGGTACGGCCGTGGCCTGATCTGCATGCCCATGTCACGGGAGCGCTGCGAGCTGCTGGAACTGCCTTTGATGGTGCAGAGCAACGGCAGCGGGTTCGGCACCAAGTTCACCGTGTCCATTGAGGCCCGCGAAGGGGTGACCACCGGGATTTCCGCCGCCGACCGGGCCCGCACCGTACAGGCCGCCGTGGCCCGCAATGCCCGGGCATACGATATTGTCCAGCCCGGCCACATCTTTCCGCTGATGGCCGAGCCCGGTGGCGTGCTGCGTCGTGCCGGTCATACCGAAGCCTCCTGTGACCTGGCGGCACTGGCCGGTTGTGAGCCGGCCGGGGTGATCTGCGAAGTCATGAACGAAGATGGCTCCATGGCCCGCCGGGAAGACCTGGAAGTGTTCGCCAAGGAACACAACCTGAAGATCGGCACCATCGCCGACCTGATCCAGTACCGCGCCCTGAACGAGCAGACCATCGAGCAGGTGTCCGACAACGAACTGGATACCTGGTATGGCGACTTCCGGCTGGTGGCATTCCGCGACACCGTGGACGGCCTGACCCATGTGGCCCTGGTCAAGGGCGAGATTTCCGAAGACAAGGAAGTGACCGTGCGGGTACACCAGGTGGACCCGCTGCGCGACCTGATGAGCGCCAAGATGAACGGCCGTACCGGCTGGAACATGCACCGGGTGCTGGATGCCGTTTCCCAGGCGGAGGCCGGCGTGGTCATCATCCTGGGCCAGGATTACGAGTCCCAGGACACGGTGGAGCGGCTGGATGCCTTCTTTACCGGCACCGCCGGCAAGCCGAAAGGGGAATCCCGTGCCTATCGCAACATCGGTACCGGCTCCCAGATTCTCAAGGCTCTGGGCGTGCGCAAGATGCGCCTGCTCAGCTCGCCGATGAAATTCAATGCGCTCAGTGGCTTCGATCTGGAGATCACCGAGTACGTGGAAGCAGATAGTTAAATTAACGCTTGCACGCAACACGCTGCACGCTTTCACGCGTGTGGCGTGCCAGCGTGGAGCGTGTTAGCGAGGAATCAACATGCAAAACATCAAGACCCTTGAAGGTACCCTGAACAACGTAGGCGGTCGCTACGGCATCGTGGTGGCGCGGTTTAACAGCTTTGTGGTGGAAGCCCTGCTGGAAGGCGCGGTGGATGCGTTGGTGCGTCACGGTGTCAGCCGTGATGATATCGAAATCATTCGTGTGCCGGGGGCCTGGGAACTGCCGGTGGCCGTGAAGAAGATCATCGAAAAGCGTGACTATGACGCGGTGATCACCCTGGGTGCCGTGATTCGTGGTGGCACTGCCCACTTCGAATATGTGGCCGGCGAAGCCGCCAAGGGCATTGCCGCCGTGCAGAATGCCACCGGCGTGCCGGTGGTGTTCGGTGTGCTGACCGTGGATACCATCGAGCAGGCCATCGAGCGTTCCGGTACCAAGGCGGGCAACAAGGGGGCCGAGGCAGCCATGAGCGCGCTGGAAATGGTTTCCCTGTTCAAGGCGTTGTAAGCCACGTATCAAGACGTTCAAGCGTTAGGGTTTTGATTGAAGCGTCGGACGTCCGACGTCAGATGTCCGACGCTGAAACCCCTTAACCCCATGCCCGTGATGTCTGGCAGAGAATTATGGCAACTACACCTTCCGCAACACCCGCTGCCCGCCGCAAGGCGCGTCGCTTTACCATGCAGGCCCTGTATCAGTGGCAGATGGCCGGCGCCTCGGTGACCGACATCGAAGCCCAGTTCCTGGCCAACCAGGATTTTGCCAAGGCAGATCGCGAGTATTTCCATGACCTGCTCCACGGCGTCCCTGCCCAGGTGAGCGAGCTGGATGAGCTGCTGACGCCGTTTCTGGATCGCCGGGTAGAAGAGCTGTCCCAGGTGGAGAAAGCCATCCTGCGGCTGGGCGCCTTCGAGTTGAAGGAACGCCTGGATGTACCCTATCGGGTGGTCATCAATGAAGGCATCGAACTGGCCAAGGTGTTCGGTGCCGAAGATTCCTTCAAGTACGTCAACGGTGTGCTCGACAAGCTGGCGCGCAAACTGCGCTACGCCGAAGCCTCCGAGCGCCCCTCCCGCGACTGACAGCGGTCGCGTATGCTTGTCGAATGACGGATACAGACAAGGCGCTGGATGAATTTTCGCTGATCCGGCGTTACTTTCATCGTGACGCACACTTTGCCGGACCGGGCGTTGAGCTGGGCCCCGGCGATGACGCGGCGATCCTTTCACCGCCTGCCGGGCAGCAACTGGTCATGACCCAGGATACCTGTCTGGCGGATCGGCATTTCCCCGCAGACATGGACGCGTCGGACGTGGGTTACCGCTGTCTGGCCGTTAACCTGTCTGATCTGGCCGCCATGGGCGGCGAGCCTCTCTGGTTCCTGCTGTCACTGACCCTGCCGGCGGTGGATGAAGCCTGGCTGGAAGGGTTCTCGAAAGGCCTGTTTGCACTGGCCGATGAGGCCAGTATTGCCCTGGTGGGCGGGGATATCACCCGCGGGCCCCTGGCCGTTTCCATCCAGGCCACCGCAAGCGTACCGACGGGGCAGGCCCTGCGCCGTTCTGGTGCCCGTGTGGGCGATGCGATCTGTGTCGGTGGCGTCACCGGTGCCGGGGTGCTGGGGCTGCAGCAGTGGCAGCAGGGCCTGCGCAACGGGCCGGCCATCGACCATTTTCGCCGCCCGCAACCGCAATTGGCGCTGGGCAGGGCGCTGCGCGGGCAGGCCACGGCCTGTATCGATATCTCCGATGGGCTATTGTCGGACCTGGGGCATATTCTGGCGGCCTCCGGCGGACTGGGAGCCCGTCTGGAGGAGGCGGCTCTGCCCCTGGGCAGCGAGACTCTGGCAGGCTGCCCGGTGGACGAGCAGCGACGGCTGCAATTGCAGGGCGGCGATGATTATCTGTTGCTGTTCACGCAATCGGCGCATCTGCCGGTGCCGCCGGGATGCTACCGGCTGGGCACGGTGGAAGAGCAGGCGGGCCTGCGGCTGGCAGATTCGGACGGAAGAATAACAACGTTGCAGGCCTCTGGTTGGCAGCATTTTTGATTAACGCAGGGTGCAATTCGCCAGAGGCTCAGTGCACCCTGCGTCATAATTACGTGCAAGAGAGATGTCGATGGAACTGAAGCGCCCCAAAATGACAAACCCGGTGCACTTTCTGGCCTTCGGCTTCGGTTCCGGGCTGGCGCCCATCGCACCGGGGACCTTCGGCACGGTGGCGGCCATGCCCATCTGGTGGCTGTGTGCCCAGTTGCCCATGTGGGGGTATCTGCTGGTAACCGCGCTGGTGATTGCCGTCGGCCCCTATCTGTGCGGCAAGACCTCCCATGACATGAATGTGCATGATCACCCCGGTATCGTCTGGGACGAGATTGCCGGCCTGCTGGTAACCATGATCGCCGTGCCGGTGACCCCTTGGGGCGCGCTGGCCGGTTTTGTGGCGTTCCGGGTATTCGACATCATCAAGCCCTGGCCCATCGGCTGGCTGGACCGCCGGGTGGAAGGCGGGTTGGGCATCATGGTGGATGATCTGCTGGCCGGGGTGTATGCCGCGGTTGTGATGCAGTTACTGGTAATTTTTCTGCCCCGGCTGTTCTCGTAGCGGCCCTTATGTCGTTTTGATGCTACCGCTGGCGCAAAAAGGATGGCGCCATCAGCCGGTTAACTTTTAGCCTGACTGCATACGCTGGAGTCGCAACGTCTTCAGAGAAAAAACAGGCAATTACAGGCGCAAAGGATTGGCCATGTCGGATACTGATCCCCGTTCCCGACGGGTGGTGGTGCCGGGGGTGCGGTGGCTGCGTTTCCCTCGGCGGCTCGAAGCCGAATACCGTGAATTCCAGTGCCAGGAAGCTGTTGAGGGTTTCCGGGTCAATGCCTTCTATATTCTCCTCCTCTATATCCTGCTGATTACCGGTATTTATGCGCTGGCTCCGGAAGCGGTGCGTGGGCGCTGGCTGGCTACCTATATCTGGGTCGGAGTGATCGTACTGGCGGCTGGCGGCATGGCCCAGATACGTGCCCTGGACCGCTATTTCCCTCTGTATGCGGGTATTGGAAGCTTTCTGGCCGTGGCCCTGTCCATGGCCATTCCCGGTTTTCTCGACGGGACGGTGGCTATCCAACTGGCCCATGTGTCCGTGATCTATGCCCTGGTGATTGTCTACGCCATGGTCGGCCTGCGTTTCCCGGTCGCAATGCTGGCCTGCTGGGGTGGCGGGCTGGTGGGCTGGCTGGTGGCGGAAGCGGTTGGCCAGGGGGTGGACTGGCAGATGGCGCACCGCACCTACACCGGGGTCAGCCTGCTGGGTATGTTCCTGTGTTACACCTCGGAGGTTCGTGAGCGCTTGCTGTTCTTCAACCAGCGGCAATTGCTGCGCCAGCAGCAACGCACCCAGGCACTGGCGCAGCGACTGCACCGGCTCAGCCGGGAAGACAGCCTCACCGCGCTGGCCAATCGCCGTTTCTTCGACGAGGCGCTGGACCGGGAATGGCGGCGCTGCCAGCGCGATGGCCAGCCGTTGACGGTGATGTTGGTGGATGTGGACTACTTCAAGGACTACAACGATCACTATGGCCATCTCAAGGGTGACCAGTGCTTGCAATTGCTGGCTGGCGAGCTGCGCCGCTACAGTCGCCGGGGCGGGGACCTGGTGGCTCGCTTCGGGGGCGAGGAGTTTGTCATGCTCTACCCGGGCAGTGATGAAAGCGAGGCGGAGCAATTGGCCTCACGCCTGTGTCGTTCGGTGCGCTCGCTGGCCATTCCCCATGCCCTGAACCCGCAGGCCGGGGAGGTCACGGTCAGTGTCGGGGCGGCGGTGATGACACCGGGCAAGGGGGGCACCGCCGAACAACTGCTGGATGCCGCCGACCGGGCCCTGTATCAGGCCAAACAGGGCGGGCGAGACAACTGGCGGCTGTACAAGCCCCAGCCCAGGGTGCGGCTGGTCAAGGATGACAAGGGCGGGTAGCAATGGAGGTGTCGCTTTACAGGGGCATAGCGCCTTTCGGAACGACGAAAGGGGCGGAGGAAGCCCCCTAAACAAAACACCTAAAGCCGTCGTCATCCCGGAAAGCGCGTAGCGCTTATCCGGGATCCAGTGTTTTCTGGGTTGGCAGCTAAAATAAGCAGTATTCCCAGCCTTGGGGGGGGCGGGGCACAAGTGAAGCCCAGAACAGCAGGAGGCTGGCCCCGCCAGGGGGGAGCGCAGCGAATAACCCCGGAATGATGATAAGAAGAGCTGGATCAGGCCTTTTCAATAACGCTGCGGTCAGCGAGCCTCGCGCAGGCGCTGCTGTTCGTTGAGGCGTTCGCGGATTTGCCGTTCGATGCCTTCGGCATCCAGGCCGGCCTCGGCCAGTAGCACATCCCGCTTGCCGTGGTGGATGAAGTGGTCCGGCAGGGCCAGGTTCAGCACATCCATCAGGATGGCTTCTTCATGCAGCAGCTCGTTCACGGCGGAACCGGCACCGCCCATGCGCTGGTGGTCTTCCACGGTGACCAGCAGGCTGTGGCTGGCAGCGGCCTTGAGGATGGCATCGCGGTCCAGTGGCTTCACCCAGCGCATGTCGAGCACGGTGGCGTTGAGGGCCTTGCCGGCTTCCAGTGCCGCCGGGGTGAGCGCACCGAAGGCAAGAATGGCCACCTGCTGACCATCGCGCAGCGTCCGTGACTGGCCGATGGGCAGGGCTTCCATGGTGGTTTCCATGGCCGTACCGGGACCGGTGCCACGGGGGTAACGGACCGCCGCCGGGCCTTCGTGCTGGTAGGCGGTGTAGAGTAGCTGCCGGCACTCGTTCTCGTCGGACGGGGCGGCAACAATCATGTTGGGGACGGTGCGCAGGTAGGCCAGGTCGAAGACCCCGCCATGGGTGGCGCCGTCTTCTCCCACCAGACCGGCCCGGTCCAGGCCGAAGGTCACGTCCAGATCCTGCAGGGCCACGTCATGGATCAACTGGTCGTAGCCGCGCTGCAGGAAGGTGGAGTAGATGGCCACCACCGGTTTCTGGTTTTCACAGGCCAGGCCGCCAGCCAGGGTTACGGCGTGTTGCTCGCAGATGGCCACATCGTGGTAGCGGTCCGGGAAGCGCTTACTGAATTCCACCATGCCGGAGCCTTCGCACATGGCGGGGGTAATGCCCACCAGGCGCGGGTCTTGCTCGGCCATGTCACACAGCCACTGGCCAAACACTTCCTGATACTTGGGTTTCTTCGGCTGGCTGGGCACGGCCACCTGGACCTTGGGTTTGGGTTCGATCTTGTTGATAGCGTGATAGCCCACCGGGTCGGCTTCCGCCGGGGCGAAACCCTTGCCCTTGGTGGTGTAGACATGCAGCAATTGGGGGCCTTCCAGCTCACGCATGTTGCCCAGGGTGCGCACCAGTTCATCCACGTTGTGGCCGTCGATGGGGCCGATGTAGTTGAAGCCGATGGCCTCGAACAGCATGTCCGGGCTCACCATGTTCTTCATGCTCTCTTCGGTGCGGCGGATAAAGTCCCAGGCCGCCGGCATGGTGGACAGCACTTTCTTGCCGCCCTCGCGCAGGGCGATGTAACTCTTGCTGGCCCAGATGCGGGCAAAGTAATTGGACAGCCCGCCCACGTTGTGGGAGATCGACATATTGTTGTCGTTGAGAATCACCAGCAGGTTGGAGCGGGTATGGGCCGCGTGGCTCATGGCCTCGAAGGCCTGGCCGGCGGTCATGGCTCCATCACCGATAATGGCTACCGCACGGCGGTCGCTGCCGGCCATCTCGGCCCCCAGGGCCATCCCCAGGGCCGCACTGATGGAGGTGGAAGAGTGGCCCACGCCAAAGGTGTCGTATTCGGACTCGCTGCGCTTGGGGAACCCCGACAGGCCATGTTGCTGGCGGATGGAGGTGAGCGCCTCGCGACGGCCGGTGAGAATCTTGTGGGGGTAGCACTGGTGGCCCACATCCCAGACCAGCCGGTCGTAGGGGGTGTTGTACAGATAATGCAGGGCCACGGTCAGTTCGACCACGCCCAGGCCAGCCCCGAAGTGGCCGCCGCACTGGCCCACGGCGTACAGCAGGTATTCCCGCAGCTCGTCGACCACACGTTCCAGCTGGCTGGCCGGCAGGCGCCGCAGGTCGGCAGGCTTGCTGATGGTATCCAGCAGCGGTGTGGCGGGGCGCGTCAGCGGAATCTGGGTAAACGTCTTGGGCATAGGGTTGTGCTGCCTGAAGAATGCGAGGCGATTGAGAGGGTTAGTATACCTGTCCGGGGTGACGTTCGTCAGTGATCGCGGGAGATGATGTATTGTGCCAATTGTTGCAATGGTTGGGCGCGCTCGCCGTAGCCGGCCAGTGACTGCCGGGCCTGGTCGCATAGCTGCTCGGCCCGCTGGCGGCTTTGCTCCAGGCCCAGCAGGGACGGGAAGGTGCTTTTCTGCAGCTTTTCGTCGGACCCGGAGGGCTTACCCAGCTGTTCGGTGCCGACGGTCACATCGAGAATGTCGTCCTGAATCTGGAAGGCGAGACCGATGGCATCGCCGAAGCGGGCCAGGTCCGACAGCAGGGCAGGGTTATCCTGCTCGGCCGCGAAATACCCGAGCTGCAGGCTGGCGGTAATCAGACGCCCGGTCTTCAGGTAGTGCATTTCTTCCAGCGCCGCCACCGTCTGCTGCTGGCCCTGGGCCAGCATGTCCTGCATCTGCCCGGCAGCCATGCCATCCACGCCGGCAGCCTGGCAAAGGTGGCGGATCATGGCGATTCGGGTGTCGCTGCGGTAGTTGCCCCGGGTGGCCAACAGCTCAAAGGCACGGGTATGCAGGGTGTCGCCGGCGAGGATGGCGGTGGCTTCGTCAAAGGCCTTGTGGCAAGTGGGCTGGCCCCGGCGAAGGTCATCGTCATCCATGGCCGGCAGATCGTCGTGGACCAGTGAATAGGCATGGATCAGTTCCACCGCCGTGGCCGGTACATCCGCCTGCGCGGGGTCTCCACCGGCCAACTGGGTAGCCCCATAGACCAGCATGGGGCGAATTCGCTTGCCACCGCCCAGCGCTGCATAGCGCATGGCCTGACTGAGCCGGGTAGCGGCGGTATCGGTAGGCAGGAACTGGTCCAGGGCCTGCTCCAGCCGGGTGCGCGTGGTCTGGCCCAGGGTGTCCAGGGCGGGGAAGTTACTGGTCATCGCTGTCACCGGCAAAGGGCGCCGGCTCGGCATCCGTATTCTGTTCCAGCAGGATGCGGACCTTCTGTTCTGCCTGTACAAGGGCCTGTTGGCACTCGCGGGACAGGCGCACCCCTTCTTCAAAGGCCTTGAGGGATTCCTCCAGGGTCAACTCGCCGGATTCCATGCGTTCCACCAGGGATTCCAGGTTGTCCAGGGCGGTTTCCAGTGCAGGGGCTGCCTTTTTGGCCATGAAACATCTCCGTCTTTATGCCGTGGGGGCGGTCTCCCGCTCCGGGCCGGCGTCTCCGGCGGCAACAGTAATGCACGGGGGCGGGTGAATCAATCCGTGTCTGTGGCTTTCAGGCGGCTTGGCAGGAACGGCAGGGAAAGGCTTGAGGTATCATAACTTGTTGATTTTAATGTTTTTATAAGTCCTTTTTGGCCGTGGCGAGAGATTGATTCCAAATGGTTCTAACCAGGGGCTTCCGCATCGCGGCTTCGCCTGCTTATAGTGAAAGGCCCGCCGGACATCGCAGGCTGCTTCTTCCTCTGATCTCCTAATCTATGGCGTTTCGTCTGCGGCGCCGGCGGGGTTCTATACTGAGTAACACGCAACAGGCCGCACCCGGATGCCGGGTGCGGCCTGTTTTTTCTGCACCACGCCAGAATGCGTGATGGGTGTCAGCGACCTTTAAAAGTCGTAGCGCAGACCAACGGCAAACACCTGGCCGTCACTGTCCGTGTGATACGGCGCCAGCGGGTTGAAGCTGCGGGAGTTGGGAGTGTAGATGGCATAGCTCTTCTCTTCATAGAAGTACTCCGCAAACAGCTTCAGGGCTTCGCTGTACTGATAGTCCAGCCCGACCTGATAGGAGTCGCCCTGGAAGAAGGCTGCGGGTTCGTCAGTCTCTTCGCCGTTGGCGAACATGGCTTTCACGGTGTACTTGTTCCAGCTGTAGGAACCGTAAAGGTTGTAGGTGACCGGGTCGTCGTCCTGCACCGCATCACTGTTGGTCAGCAGTTGTTCCGCCTTGGCGGCAAATCGCCAGCCACCCAGGACATAAACCAGTGACACCCCGGCCTGGTCCGCATTATCACCGGTATCGTCCTCGGTATCCTGGTAGGCCAGACCCAGCGTCAGGTCGTTGATGCCGTAGCTCAGGGCGTACTGCATGGTGTCCAGGTAACTGGTGCCGGCCTCATCGGTCTGGTCCACGGCGGATACCGTGGCGGTCAGGCCGCCCAGCGATGGGGTAGTGTAGGTGGCGGCATCCCGGCGGAAGGTGGCCTGGGTGGCGTAGCCGGAGTAGAAGGTGCTGAAGAAATCCACCGGATAGGCCACGGTGTTGTAGTAGGCAAGCCACTGGGTGCCCACCCGCAAGCTGCCGAAGCTGTCATGGGCAATGTTGATATCCGCCACGCGGGGCTTGTTGTTGCCCTTGTAGCTGGCCTGGAAGAAGGTCGGGTCTTCCGCGCGCAGCAGCGCCGAGTTGATGGGGAATTCCACCGTGGCGGTAATGTCTACCGCATCAAAATCGTTATAGACGGCGGTGACGCCCAACCGAGAATAGGCATCGCGCAGTGCGGTATAGGAATCATCCTCCCCTGGCTGGGCTTCATCGACGGAAACCGCTTCCGTCTGGATGCGCAGGGACCCGTAAGGGGTTACCTCCAGATCCGCGTGCGCGGGCAGGGTGGCAAGGCCGGCCAGTAATGCCGACGACAGCCCAAGAGTGCGTTGATAGTTCATGGTTTTCTCCCTCTGCAAGTGTAATCAGACAATGAGTACCGGGCATGGCGCGAGACTGGCCACGCGTTGGGATACGCTGCCAAGAAAGTAACCGTCCACATCACTGCTGGTGCCCCGGGCGCCCATAACGATCAGGTCGACGCCGTTATCCTTGGCAAAACGAACAATGGCCCGTGAAGGCCGCCCTCCTTTGACAAAAGCCCGCACCTGTTTGGCGCCAGCTTCCATGGCCTTCTGCTTGGCATGGTCTGCCACGCTGGTGGCGTACTCCCGCAGGGCATCGTCGGGGATCTGTACCTCATTGGGGCGCACCATGGACAAAGAGGCTTCGAACAGGCTGTGGTGCTTGAAAATGCACAGCAGATACAGCTCGGCGTCATTGTCCTGTTGAAGATGGGCCGCATGGTCCAGAGCAATCAGGGCCTGCTGGGAGCCATCCACGGGAACCAGAATCTTTTTGTACATACCTGCCTCCTTGCTGTATCGGGCCTTGAGGTCTGCTCAATCCATTATTGAAAGAACAGGTCCCGCAGGCACAGGGCGATTTGTGGGAACAGGATGACCAGCAGCGTGGCCAGCAACAGCATCAACACAAAAGGTGGTGTCCCCCGGATGACTTCCCAGTAGGGGCGTTTGAAGATGGCGATGGCTGTGAAAATATCGCAGCCAAACGGGGGCGTGGCCGAACCGACCGCCACCATCATGGTAATCAGGATGCCCACATGCACCGGGTCCAGTCCGGTGGCGGCCACGGCCGGGGCGAAGATCGGTGTCAGCACCAGAATGACCACAATCGGGTCGACGAACATGCAGGCAATAAAGAAAGCCACGGCGATGGCGACAAGCACGCCGGTGGGCCCGGCTTCGCTGATGCCGACGGCACCCAGCACGCTTTGTGGAATCTGGGCGAAGGAGATGATCCAGGAAAAGCCATTGCCCACCGCCACCAGAATAAAGACCACGGCGGTGATCAGGCCGGTGGACTTGGCGATGGCATAGATATCCATGGCTTTCAGGGACCGGAAGATACCGAACTCCAGGATCACGGCATAAAGCACGCAGGCGGCGGCCGCTTCGGTGGGGCTGAAAATGCCTCCGTAGATACCGCCGACGATGATGACGGGGAAGCCCAGCGGCCACAGGGCTTCGCGCACGGAGATAAACCGTTCGCGCCAGCTCGCCTTTTCCTCGGTGGGTACATCCATGCGCCAGGCATAAAACACGCAATAGGCGGAAAACATGGCCAGGATCAGCAGTCCGGGCCCGATCCCGGCAATAAAAAGCTCGGCGATGGAGGTGCCGGAGATGACGCCGTAGATGATCATGCCGATGCTGGGCGGGATCAGGAGGGCGATGTCACTGGCGTTGAGGATCAGCGCCAGGGTAAAGGAGTCCTTATAGCCGGATTCCAGCATCTTCGGGCGCAGTGGTGAGCCCACGGCCACCACGGTGGCCTGGGTGGAGCCGGAGACGGCACCAAACAAGGTGCAGGAGGTGGCGGTACTCACTGCCAGCCCGCCTTTGATATGGCCGATAAAGGCCATCACCATCTTCACTAACCGGTCGGCGGATTGCCCGCGCGTCATGATATCGGCGGCTAGAATAAACATGGGCACCGCGATCAGGGCGGTGGGGCGGATGCCGGCCAGCATCTGCTGGATAAAGAAATCCATGCGGTCGAAACCGTCGAACATCATCACGAAGCCGACAACGGCACCGATGATCAACGGAATCTTCATGGGAAACCCGAACAACAACAGCGCCAGCATGACGAGAAACATGATCCAAGCCATTATTCAGACCTCCGTCTCTTTCTCGTCATAACCGTCTAGCACCGAGGTGGACAGGTAGACATCCCGGGAAACGATATTCTTGATGCCGGTCATGGTGTATTGAATACCGGTGATAGCCAGGCCCACAGGTACCCAGAGATAAATGATGTAAATGGGAAAGCCGAGTGTGGGCAGTACGCGTCCGGTCTCGTAGACCGAGTGGATATAACTGACCGAGTACCAACACAGGAAAAACATGACGATTGCGGTGACGAAACTGATCAGAATCATCATCACCCGCCGCACCTGGGCGGGAAAGACGTCATAAAGGGCGGACATACGGATATGTCGGCCATGGCGGGCGGCGTAGCCAAGCCCGGCAAAGGTGATCAGGACAATCAGGATGCGGTTGACCTCTTCAGAAAAATGCAGGCTTTCACCGAAGATAAAGCGGCCTACCACGTTGGCCACGGTATTGACGGCCATCAGCAGAACGCCGAGAGCCAGTATGATGGCCTCGATTCGGGCGATGCCGTTATCGATGGTGCCGAGAAAACCGGGGAGGCTGGAGTCGTGGTGTGATGTATCGTCATCACTCATACGTGTTCCCTTCTTTCATTGTGCCGGAACGGATCCTTCGGGCCGGATCGCCTTGTGCGCTGCCAGGAATAAAAAAAGGCAGTGCCTGATTCGCGACTGCCTGGCTGCGACTCATTCTTCTGAACATGCGGGGGCAGGGTTCTGCCCCCGGGGTTCATCGAAACGATTTATTCAGCGGTGACCTGCTCGAGGTCGGCCTTGAACTGCTTGAGCAGTTTTTCGCCACGATCGCCGGTCATTTCAACGAACTTTTCCTCTACCTGTGGCGCCTTGTCCCGGAAGGCCTGGCGCTGTTCTTCGGTGAGGCGGGTCACGGTAACCTCGTCACTGTCTGCCAGGATTTTTTCCAGCATTTCCTCGCCGAGTCCGGGGACGTAGTCGAAGATATGCTTTCTGGCGTAGTCGGTGGCCTCTTGCACCAGCTTCTTGTCCTCCTCGGACAGGCCGTTATAGAACTCCTGGTTGGCCATCATGGCGGTGACGAACTGGCTATGGCCGGTAAAGATCAGATTGGGCGAGACTTCGTACAGACCACCGGACTGAATCCAGAAGATGGGGTTTTCCTGCCCCTGGATGATGTTGGTCTGCAGGGCGCCATACACTTCGCCCCAGGGCAGGGGAGTGGGGGTGGCACCGAAGGCCTCGTAGGTTTCGGACAGCAGCGGGTTGGTCATTACCCGGATGTTCTTGCCGTGGAAATCTTCCGGCGAGGTGACCTTCTCGTCGGCGGTTACGACTACTTCCCCTTCCGGGTACATGGCCAGCAGTTCCAGCCCCTGTTCTTCGTACAGTTTCGGGAACATCTCGTTAATGGCTGTACTTTCCTTGAAGAACTGGACAATCTTTTTGTCTTCAACGGGAAGCAGATAGGGGATGAAGAAAATCTGGGCTTCGGGAATCAACGAGCCGGTAAAGCCCGGGGACTGGTTGACGAACTGCAGCACGCCGGCCTGGGTGAGTTCCATGATGTCATCGGATTCGCCCAGCTCGCCAAAACGGTGGATCTGTACGGTGTGCGGTGAATTGTCTTCTACATATTCCTTGAATTTGTAGGCAAAGACGTCCTGCACATCACCTTCGTATTCCTCGTGGGCGTAGCGCCAGTTCTGTCCTTCTGCCTCGGCGCTGGCCTGCTTGCTGCCGTTGTCTCCGCCGTTGTCGCTGCATGCTGCCAGAGCGGCCATCATTACAGCGGCGACGATGGCGCCTGGGAATGATCGAATGGTCATTGTCTATCCTCACATTGCCTGGTTGACGTCAATTCCGCGCCCATCATGCTTCCATTATTCATGGGCATTGTTGTTCACGTTGGCAAATGGCAGAGATGATTGCAAGGAAACATCAGAAATTTTGGAACTATTCCCAATTCTTGTAAACATTGGGAACGACGGCGAAAACCCGTGGAAAACAGAGAATAGCGGCGGTGATTTTTCACCGCATCCCATGCGCTTATTGTGCGCAAAATGTATGTGCGGAAAATGGAAGAGACCGTTCTTGTCGGCTTGGCCACCATTGGATTCTGACTGCGCGCAAGGTCGCGAGAAGTCCGTTTCTGCTAGAATGCGCGCCATGAAACTGATTTTGGCCCCGATGGAAGGCCTGGCGGACTTCTGGGTCCGGCAGGCGCTGACCGATGTGGGGGATTACGATTGGTGTGTCAGTGAGTTTGTCCGCGTTAGTGGGCAGTTGCTGCCGCCCAGGGTGTTCTATCGCTGGTGCCCCGAGCTGAAGCATGGCGCGCGCACCCGGGCGGGTATTCCCGTGCACCTACAACTGCTGGGGTCTGATCCGGTGTGCATGGCGGAAAACGCCGTGCGTGCGGTGGAACTGGGAGCGCCGGCTATCGATCTGAATTTCGGTTGCCCGGCCAAAACGGTGAATCGTCACCGTGGCGGGGCGGTGCTTCTGGATGAGCCGGAGCTGGTGCACGCGGTGACGGCTGCCGTCCGTCGAGCTGTGCCGGCGGCCATCACCGTGTCGGTGAAGATGCGTCTGGGCAATGAAGAAGATCACCTGGCTATTGAGAACGCCAGGGCAGTGGAATCCGCCGGTGCCGCCTGGCTGACCGTGCATGGCCGCACCAAGCGCCAGGGGTATCGCCCTCCGGCCTGGTGGGACCGTATCGGCCAGTTGCGCGAGGCGGTGTCGATTCCGGTGATCGCCAACGGCGAAATCTGGACACCGGAAGATGCTCGCCGCTGTCAGGCCGAAAGCGGTTGCCAGGACCTGATGTTGGGGCGGGGGGCCGTGGCCAACCCCTGGCTGGTCCGAGCCCTGCGTACCGGCAGGCCCACCCACTGGCAGGAAATCCTGCCGGTATTGCAGGCGTTTCTGGCGGATGTCACCGGCACCGGGACGGATGCCCAGGTGGCCGGTCGCGTCAAGCAATGGCTCAGCTACCTGCGTCGGCGCTGGCCGGAGGCCGGTGTTCTGCTGGAGCAGGTCAAGCGTATCCAGTCGCCGGCGGCTATGGTGCCGTATCTGTCGCAGCAGTCGGAGGTTCCAGCGTAAAACGCTGGAAGGGGGGCAAGACCAGAAAGTCTCCATCATGCCGATCGGCCATGGCGTGGAAAGAGGCGTCCAGGTTATCCAGCACCCAGGGCAGGGGGGGCACCTCTGCCGTCAGCTCGACAAAGAAATTATCCCAGTGCACCGGAATGACGGTGTGTGCTCCCACCGCCCCGGCGGTTTCCTCCATGAACCCCTGTTGATAGGCCTCACTCTGCTTGCCCAGGCTGGCACTGGCCAGCAGGGCATAGTCCGCCTGGTAGCGGTCAAGCTCTCCCGGTTGCATGCCGGCACTCCCCTGAATCAGCAAGTTGCCGGCGGGGTGGGTAATGACCAGCCCGTAGCTTTGCCCTTCTTCCCAGGCGCCCAGTGGCGCAGGGGGCGTCACCGGCTCGGTGATTTCCCCTTTGCCGGTCCAGTTTTCGATGATGTCTGGCAGCGGGACATGGCCTGCCGGCACAAAGTACAGGGTGAAATCCCCGAAGCGATAAGGGTGGTGCGTCTGCACGGTGGTGATTCTTTCCTCGGCCAGGCCACTGCCTCGCCCCACCATGGCCGAAGACGACGAGCCGAGCATCTGCGCCCCGGTCATCTCGGCGACAATGCCGGAATCCATCACATGGTCGAAATGCGAATGCAGCACAGCAATGGCATCCAGGGTGTCGATCCCGGCCTGGTCCAGAGCCTGCTGGATGCGCTCCCGGTTCGGGGCGATACGGGTAAACAGCTCGGGAATGCTGACCCGGGAGAAATAGCCGTCGGTGAGCAGATGCGTGGTGCCATCAGAGATCAGGACGGTGCTGGTGCCCAGGAAGGTCAGGGATACCTGGCCGGGTTCGGGTGGCGGCTGTTTGGCGGCGCGTGGCCAGTCTCCCAGGGTGGGTGCAAATTGCAGTGACAGTGACGCGGCCAGGATAAGAATCAACAGGGCGCACAGTATCCATCGTGCGAATTTCATAGATCGTCCGTTGTCGTTGTGGTGTAGGCCTCCCCCAGGCCGGACCTGGCTGTTTCACCAAAGCGCTCCTGAAGCCGCCGTTGGTACTGCCAGGGACGAATACGACTATTCAGGCAAGAAGCATTCTGTCGGGGGTTACGCTTGCTATGCATTATGCGAGCGGGAAGCCTTTCCAGTACGCCCATGCTGCTTGAAAAGGCGCCCGGCCTGACACGGCGCAGCCTGAACACACTGGAAGGGCTTCCCACTCGCCTACTGCACACCATTTGGTAAAACAGCCAGGTCAAGCGCCGCATTCTAGCGGAAAACACGGATGGCGACAGGGCATCTGTCCGTTTTTGGCGTGAGATTCTGACGCCGCCTGCCGTGGCAGGTTCGACTAAAGTCATACTGTGCCCCCCCACCCCTTTGGCTAGTCTTGGTATCGAGCCTGATCCCCGACAGGGAGGATGGCCTGTAATCACGAGGACGCAGAGGGACGAGTAATGAAAGAAGAAAATGCCCGCGCCTACTGGGCCGCCAACCTGCGATTGATTCTTACCTACCTGGCAATCTGGTTCGCCGTCTCCTACGGCTGCGGCATTTTGCTGGTGGATGAGCTCAATCAGATTCAACTGTTCGGATTCAAGCTGGGTTTCTGGTTTGCGCAGCAGGGAGCCATCTATGTGTTCCTGGTGTTGATCGTCATGTATGCGCATTCCATGAACAAGCTGGATCGCAAATTCGACGTCCACGAAGAATAAAGAGAGGGAAGCATCATGGATATTCAAACTCTGACCTATCTCTTTGTGGGCGGCTCCTTTGCGCTCTACATCGGGATAGCGATCTGGTCGCGCGCTGGCTCGACCAAGGACTTTTACGTGGCTGGTGGTGGCGTGTCTCCCGTCGCCAACGGCGCGGCTACGGCGGCGGACTGGATGTCCGCGGCCTCTTTTATTTCCATGGCCGGGATCATTGCCTACGCCGGTTATGACGCCTCGGTATACCTGATGGGGTGGACCGGGGGGTATGTGTTGCTGGCCATGCTGCTGGCGCCTTACCTGCGCAAGTTCGGCAAGTTCACCGTGCCGGATTTCATCGGTGACCGTTACTACTCCAATGTGGCAAGAACGGTGGCGGTGATCTGCGTGATCTTTGTGTCGTTCACCTATGTAGCCGGCCAGATGCGCGGTACCGGTATCGTGTTTGCCCGCTTCCTGGAAGTGGATGTGAATGTGGGCGTGATCATTGGCATGGCCATTGTGTTCTTCTATGCCGTACTGGGTGGCATGAAAGGCATTACCTATACCCAGGTGGCCCAGTACTGCGTACTGATCTTCGCCTTCCTGGTACCTGCGGTATTCCTGTCCATCATGATGACCGGCCACGTCCTGCCGCAGACCGGTTTCGGGGGCACGGTGCTGGATGCCGCCGGCAATGATTCCGGCGTCTACCTGCTGCACAAGCTGGACCAGGTGGTGACGGACCTGGGCTTCACCGAATACACCGAAGGTTCCAAGTCCACCATCGACGTGTTCTTTATTGCCGCGGCCCTGATGTGCGGTACCGCTGGCCTGCCTCACGTCATCGTACGCTTCTTTACCGTGCCGCGGGTGCGCGATGCCCGAATCAGTGCCGGCTGGGCCCTGTTCTTCATTGCCCTGCTGTACACCTCTGCCCCGGCGGTGGGTGCCTTTGCCCGCCTCAACTTGATCGATACCGTCAATGAAACCCAGTACACCGAACTGCCCGAGTGGTTCTACAACTGGGAGAATTCCGGTTTGATTGGCTGGGTGGACAAGAATGGCGATGGTGCAGTCCAGATGCGTGCGGGGGCGCCGTTCGAGGGCAAGCCCACCTTTGCCGGCAGCCGCGACGAGGCGAAGGGTACCCAGGGCGAGCGTGTGGTGACCAATGCGCCCACCGACAATGCGTCCGAAGTGTATATCGACCGCGACATCATCGTGCTGGCCAACCCGGAAATCGGCAACCTGCCGGCCTGGGTGATCGCCCTGGTGGCGGCGGGCGGTGTGGCAGCGGCCCTGTCCACGGCAGCGGGGCTGTTGCTGGTGATTTCCAGTGCCATCTCCCATGACTTGCTGAAGAAAACCATCAAGCCGGATATTACCGAGAAGCAGGAACTGCTGGCGGCACGTGGCGCGGCAGTGGTGGCGATCTGCATCGCCGGTTACTTCGGGATCAATCCACCCGGCTTTGTGGCCCAGGTGGTGGCATTTGCCTTCGGGCTTGCTGCGGCCAGCTTCTTCCCGGTGATTCTCATGGGCATCTTCTACAAGCGCATGAACAAGGAGGGTGCGATTGCCGGCATGTTGGTGGGGCTGACCTTCACCTTCTGCTACATCGTCTTCTTCAAGTTTGTGTCGCCGGAGCTGAACAACGCCGAGCACTGGCTGCTGGGTGTGTCGCCGGAGGGGATCGGTACCCTGGGCATGGTGCTCAACTTCGCGGTGGCCTTTGCGGTCTCCCGGGTAACCGCACCGCCGCCGGATCACATCCAGCACATTGTGGAGGATATCCGGGTTCCCCGTGGTGCTGCTGGAGCCGTAGCACACTGAAGCAAGCTGAGGATGGGTCGGCATGGGTTGATGGATCCATGCCGGCTTTCTTCGCTGAGTGACAAGCGACAAGTTTCAAGTTGCAACGCGAGAGAGTTTGAAGACGGCTTTGACGCAGGTGGCCGCGAGTATACCCGCCGTAACCACCCTGAATACTGCGCGTAGCCGTTGCCTTGCGGCTGGCAATGTCAGTGACCCGCGTTGTAACTTGAAACTTGCCACTTGCTCCTGAAGGCCGTTGTCATGATCGAACAGGAACTGCATCAGTATCCGTTCAGCCTGCTCAGTGAGGCCGGGCAACAGCGGCTTCATCAGGGCACGGATCTGGCGTACTTCGAGCCTGATGACATTATTCTGGATGCGGCCAGTACCAGTGAATATGTTTTCGTGGTGCATAAGGGCAGTGTCGCAGAGCTGGATGTGAATGCGCCGGATGGGCGCAGCCAAGTGGGTGTCTATGCCGCCGGGGATCTGTTCGGTGCCATCAGCGTGCTCAACGGCAAAAGCCGTTACCGGTTTCGGGCCGAACAGCAGACCCTGTGTTACCTGATTCCCGCCGCGCTGTTTCTGTCCCTGTGTGAACAGGAGGAGGAATTCGGCCGCTATTTCCGCCAGACCCTGGCGGAAAAGACGCAACGTCTGGCGGAACGGCGGGAAGGCGGCGTGACCCTGGCCGGGTTCATGCTCGCCCGGGTGGATCAGTGCATGCGTGAGCCCTTGGTGATGCCGGCCAGCGCCAGCCTGCGTGATGCGGTGCAGGCCCTGAAACAGCATGGGGTGGACAGTGTCCTGATTGAACAGGATGGCCACTATGCCATTGTCACCAAGACCGACCTGCTGACCGCGCTGGTCATCCAGGGCCAGGGCGCGGACAGTGCCCTGTCCGCGGCGGCGGAACCCCATTTGGTCACCGCCCGCCCGGACGATTACCTGTTTACCGCCCTGACCCGGATGACCCGCCACAAGGTGGCGCGGGTGGTGGTGATAGCCGGGGAGCAGGTGGTGGGGGTGGTGGAACTCACCGACGTGCTGAGTTTCTTTTCCAGTCGTTCCTATGTGGTTGGCCTGGAAATCGAAAAGGCCGACGATCTGGATGCCCTGCGCCTGGCCAGTGAACGTCTGCCGGAACTGGTGGAAGCGCTGATGGCCCAGGGGGTCAAGATGCGTTTTGCCATGGACCTGCTGGCAGCACTCAATGGACGCATCATGGCCAAGGCCTATGAAATGGTCATGCCCGCCGAGCAACAGCAGGCCTGCCTGATGGTGCTGGGCAGCGAAGGCCGTGGTGAGCAGATTCTCAAGACCGACCAGGACAACGGCCTGATTCTGGAGGACGGCCAGGACTGGCCCCGTTGCCATACCGATGCCCGCCGCCTTACCGAAACCCTGCTGACCCTGGGATACCCACCCTGTCCGGGCAAGATCATGGTCTCCAATCCGCAATGGGTGGGTACCAGCAGTGAATGGCGCCAGCGCATTCATGACTGGGCTGGCGATGTGGGAGGGGAAGGGCTGATTCACCTGACTACCCTGGTGGATGCCCACTGTGTGGCTGGCGACAGCCGCCTGCTGGAAAAACTGCGCGACGAACTGTTCGATCGTTGCAGTGGCGATGACCTGCTTCTGGCCCATTTCGCCCGGCCCGTACTGCAATTCGCCACCCCCCTGAACCTGTTCGGTTCGCTGAAAAAACCGCAACACGGAATCGATATCAAGAAGGGCGCCCTGTTTCCGCTGGTACACGGTGTCCGCGCCATGGCACTGCAATGCCGGATTCGTGAAACCTCTACGCTGTCGCGTTTACAGAAGCTGGTGACGGTGGGGGCCATGGAGCCACCCTTCGCCGAGGACCTGGGCGAAGCCATGGAATTGTTCAGCGAGTTGCGGTTGAACCACCAACTGGAGCGCTTGCACGGGGATGCCATGAATGTCCCCGACAATCATATCGTGGTGCAGGCTCTGTCCTCACTGGAGCGTGACCTGTTGCGCGATGCCCTGCACCTGGTCAGTGATTTCAAACAGCGCCTGTCCCGACGTTTCCATCTGGAATATTGACACCATGACAGGCTGGAGCTGGAAAACCATGCTGAAACAATGGCGACGTTTTACCGACAGACAACGCCACGGCCATGGCCCCTTTGCGCACCTTTTCCTGCCCAGCGAGGGGGACGAAGTGATGGCCATCGATTGCGAAACCACCGGGCTGGATCGCCGGCACTCGGAGCTGGTGTCCGTTGCCGCCGTGCCCGTTCGGCAGGGGCGCGTGGTCAGCAGTGAGACCCTGGCCATCCAGATGGTGGCGCCGGCCAGCCTGCAGGCCGATTCCATTCGTATTCACCGGCTGCGCCCGGTGGACCTGGAAGAGGGCGAAAACGTGGCGGACGCCTTGATCCGGCTACTGGAGTTTATTGATAACCGCCCGCTGGTGGGCTGGTGCGTGGATTTTGACGTGGCCATGATTAACCGTTATCTGCGTCCCCTGCTGGGTTTCGATTTACCCAATCGCACCATCGAACTGTCCACGCTCTACCAGAAAAGAATGCGCCACCAGCAACCGGACCTGACCCCTGACCTGCATTTCGATGCCATGGCCGAGGCCTTGCAGGTACCGGTCATGGGCCGCCATACGGCCCGTGGTGATGCCATCACCACCGCACTCATGTACCTGCAACTGCAAAAGCCGGTGCTGAATTAACCCGTTGGAGCTTTGCTCGCAAAGCGAAAGCTTTCGGCCCGGGTATAAACGACAACCCTTCGCCTTGCGAGCAAGGCGAAGGGTTGGGGAAGAGAGAGTGGAGACAATGATGTTCTATGCAGAAAAGATTGCCCTGATCTCCGGGCTGATGGTGGTGTTGATCACCTATGCCCGCTACTGGCAACGCACTGGCGATACCCGCGGGCTGCTGGTGTTCTGGCGCCGGGAAATGGCCCTGTCCGTGTCCGAGTTCAAGTGGCAGCGAGCCGGTATCACCCTGTTGCTGGTGGCCGTGGCACTACGCTTTGTCCAGGCCCTGATATAAGCTCGAGGGATCGTTGATAGTCGGGGGCTGACGTGTTTTCTCTCTGGGAATTGAGTGGCCTGGCACTGGCCTATGTGCTGGTGCTTTTCGTGATCGCCTGGTGGGGCGACAGGGCCGCCCGCCAGGGCAGAAAGACCTTCCAGAACGCCTGGGTCTACAGTCTGGGTCTCGGCGTGTACTGCACCTCCTGGACTTTTTACGGGGCGGTGGGCGAGGCGGCCCAGAACGGCTGGAACTACCTGCCCATCTACCTGGGCCCCATCATCACCGTGCTGCTCGGTGGCGCCCTGATCTACAAGATGGTGTCCGTGGCCCAGCAGCATCACATTACTTCCATTGCGGACTTTCTTGCCGCCCGCTACGGCAAGTCCCGGCGGCTGGCGGTGCTGGTCACCCTGGTGGCCATTATCGGGGTGTTGCCCTATATCGCCCTGCAACTGAAGGCCGTGACCCTGTCGTTCGACTATGTGCTCAAGGACGGTACCCCGGGGCAGGTGGACACGGCCCTGGTGGTGGCGGCACTGATGGCGTTGTTCACCCTGCTGTTCGGCACCCGCCATATTGATACCACCGAGCACCAGTCGGGGCTGATGCTGGCGGTCAGTTTTGAATCCTTTATCAAGGTGGTGGCCTTTGTCCTGCTGGGCCTGTACTGCCTGTACAGCATTTTCGACGGACCCATGGATCTGTGGCAGCAACTGGCGGCACGCCGGGATGTGATGGAAACCTTCGAACCCACCCTGTTCTCGCAGAGTTTTGTCACCGCCTTGCTGCTGTCCATGGTGGCCATCCTCTGCCTGCCCCGACAGTTCCATGCCGGCATCGTGGAAAACAATGACCTGCGCCACTTGCGTACCACGCGCTGGCTGTTCCCTGCTTATCTGATGCTGTTCGCCGTTTTTGTCTTGCCGATCGTGATCACCGGGGTGGTGACCCAGCCCTACCTGATCGGCCAGGCGGATACCTACATGCTGTCGTTGCCCATGGCCCAGGACAGCTCCTTCATGTTGCTGGTGTCGTTTATTGGCGGGATTGCCGCCGCCACCGGCATGGTCATCGTGTCCACCATGGCGTTGGCCATCATGCTCACCAATGAGGTGCTGCTGCCCATGTGGTTGCAGTCCCGCCTGCACGAAAAAGAGCAGTTGTCCGATCTGACCGGCCAGCTACGCTTTCTGCGCCGGGCCAGCATCCTGGTGCTGCTGGGGCTGGCCTTTGCCTTTCACACCCTGATCGACCGGTTCGACGGGCTGGCCAGTATCGGGCTGCTTTCCTTTGCGGCGGTGGCCCAGTTTGCGCCGTCCCTGATCGGGGCGCTGTACTGGCGTAATGGTCACAAGCAGGGTGCCTTTGCCGGGCTGATCCTGGGGTTCGTGCTGTGGTTCTATTGCCTGCTGGTGCCGGTCATCCTGCCGGAATCCTGGGTGGTGCTGCTCAATCAGCACGGCCTGTTGGGGCTGGGGCTGCTACGTCCCAACGCCCTGTTCGGGATCGAGGGCCTGGAGCCGCTGACCCATGGGGTGTTCTGGTCCTTGTCGGTGAACCTGGCCGCCTTTATCTACTTCTCCCGGCGCGCCACCCATGATGCCCTGGACGAGGCCCAGGCGGCCCGCTTCGTGGATATGCCCACGGACTGGTGGCGCGAAGGCATGGGCCATCCTTCCATTACCACCGCCGAATTGCTGGAGGTATGCAAGCGCGGGCTGGGGAATCCCCGGGCGGAGCCGTTGTTTTTTGATTACATGCGCCGGCGCACGGTATCCGAGGATCTGGATCTGCCGGCACCGTTGCATCTGGTGCGCTATGTGGAGCGCCTGTTGGCGGGGACCATGGGGGCGTCCACCGCGCGCATCGTGATGAGTTCGCTGCTGCGCAAGCAGAACAGCCGCCATGACGACGTGGTGCGGATGATGGACGAGGCCTCCGAGCTGATCCAGTTCAACCACCAGTTGCTGCGCACCACCATCGAAACCATCAGCCAGGGCATCTGTGTGGTGGATCGCAACATGCAGGTGGTGGCCTGGAACCAGGCCTATGTGAAGCTGTTCGACTACCCGGACGGGCTGATACGTCTGGGCCGCTCCATCGAGGATGTCTACCGTTTCAATGCCGAACGCGGTTTCTATGACGGGGAAGATATCGACCAGGACGTACAAAAACGGGTGCAGTTGTTACGCGAAGGGCATGCCCACAAGTTCGAACGGGAGCTGCCCAACGGCATCGTGGTGGAAGTGCGCGGCACCCCCATGGTGGGAGGTGGGTTTGTCAGTACCTACATGGATATTACCGAGCGCAAACGTGACGAACAGGCGCTACGGCAGATCAATGAAAACCTGGAAAACATGGTGGCCGAGCGCACCCGCAAGCTGACGGAGCTGAATGCGCGTCTGGCCCAGGCCAATGAAGGCAAGACCCGCTTTCTGGCCGCCGCCGGCCACGACCTGATGCAACCGCTCAATGCGGCTCAATTGTTTGCCTCGTCCCTGCGGCAGAAATTGCGCAACAAGGATGAAACGGAATTCGCCCACGAAGTGGATGTGCTCGGTCACATCGACAGTTCCCTGCAAGCAGCGGAGCAGATCATTTCCGCCCTGCTGGAAATCAGCAAGCTGGATACCGGCGCCATGCCGTCCCATGTCCATCCGCTACGCCTGTCCAGCCTGATGGCGCCACTGGGGCAGGAGTTTTCGGCCCTGGCCCGGGCCCAGGGGCTGGACCTGAAAATGGTGCCCAGCGATGCGGTGGTGGAAAGCGATGAGGCCCTGTTACGGCGGGTGCTGCAGAACCTGTTGTCCAATGCCATTCGTTACACCGAGCAGGGGCGCATCCTGTTTGGTTGCCGTCGCCTGCCCGGTGCCCTGCGCATCCAGGTCTGGGATACCGGTCCGGGGATTCCGGATGACCAGCACGAACAGATTTTCCAGGAATTCCAGCGCCTGCCCCAGCAGGGGCGTCGCCAGGTGAAAGGACTGGGCCTGGGGCTGGCCATCGCCGATCGTATCTGCCGGTTACTGGGTCACCGCCTGACGGTGCAATCCTGGCCGGGCAAGGGCACGGTGTTCTGCGTCACCGTGCCGCTCGCCGACGCCGACCTGCCACCGGTATTGAGCACGGAACCGGAAGCGGGCAGCAAGGATATCCAGGGCATGCGGGTATTCTGCGTGGACAACGACAGCGCCCTGCTGGCCAGCCTGGTGGCGGCGCTGGAAACCCTGGGCTGCCAGGTGATTGCCGCCAATGGACGGGAACAGGCGGTAGCCAAAGCCGCCACGACGGCAGCGCCGGACCTGTTGCTGGTGGATTATCAACTGGATGAAGAAGACGGCTTCGCCGTGATCGAAGCCCTGGACAGTTGCTGGGACGACGTAGTCCCCGCCGTCCTCATGACCGCCGACCGCCGCCCCGAAGTCCGCCAACGCGCCGAAGAACAGGGGGTGGGGTTTTTGCAGAAACCGTTGAGTGAGGGGATGTTGCGGCGGGAGCTTGAGCAAATTAATAGTTAATAATGAATAATTAATAACGCGCGATCAAAGATCTCGTGTTCCAAAACCCATGAGGCCGCGCCCAGCCAGTGAGCGCGGCCTCATGGGTTTCAGTTACGAATGCCTTTCCCGCGCAACTATTAATTATTCATTATTAACTATTAATTGCCTTCCACCCCCGGCGCCTCAATCGCCAGATCCTTCAGCGCCAGCACCGCCTGGGTACGATTACGTACGCCCAGTTTGCGGAAGATGGCGGTCATGTGGGCTTTGACGGTGGCTTCGGAGACATCCAGTTCGTAGGCGATGACCTTGTTTTGCATGCCTTCCATCAGCATGCCCATAACCCGGAACTGTTGCGGGGTCAGGCTGGTGATGCGTTCGGTCATGGCAGAATGGTCGGGCAGGGTGGGGGGCATGGCGCGGCGGGCGTATTCGGGTAGCCAGCGTTCGCCATCCATGATCTTGCGCATGGCGTCGGTCATGGTGTCCACCGAGGCGGATTTGGGGATGAAACCATCGGCGCCGAAATGAATGGCGCGCTGAATCACGTCTACGTCTTCGGTGGCGGAAATCACCACCAGCGGGACTTTCCTGTATTGATCGCGGAGGTAGATGAGGCCGGAAAAACCGTGAGTGCCGGGCATGTGCAGATCCAGCAGAATCACATCGAAGGGGATGCCCTGCTGGCCCACGGTTTCCAGTGTGGCCAGGGAATCGGCTTCATGGATATCCGCTTCGGCAAAGCTGGCCTCCACCGCCTGTTTCAGGGCAGCGCGAAAAAGCGGGTGATCATCGGCAATTAGAATTGTTGTCATGGCACCGATTAAAGCATGGCTGTGGGATGGTGTGTACTTTTGCTGGCCGATTATAGAAAAGGCACTTCGCAGAATTGTAGGGAAACGGGGGATTGCGAGGCGTGATATTGCGGGCGAAAAACAGGCTTGCACGCAGGCACGCTCCACGCCTGCACGCCGGCGGTGTTTTTGTCGTGTTGCTGGGTCGCTCATTAACTGGGTGCACTGCTCGCCCTGCCTGTTTCTCTCAAGTCTTCTTGGGTCGCACGTAACTGCGTGCGTTACTCCGCTACGCTCCTTGTATGCTGATTCATTGTAGAAGGCGATTTGCAGGCGAACCGGCTTGGCACATCAAGGCCGATGTTCGCTTGCAATCAAGCTCCTGCAACACCGCCAGCACGCTGAGAAAGGTGCCGTTCCTCTCATTCGTGATGAGCCCTTTTGCGTGCAAGCGTGATGCGTGTTGCGTGTCAGCGTAATAGACAAAACCTCCCTCCACCCGGATTGACGAAGCACCATAAAAAAGCGGCTGCCCATACAGGGCAGCGCGGGGAAAGAAAGACAAAATAACAACAAACGTCTTTCAGCGGTTCATTCGTGTTT
>JAKSCQ010000001.1 GCA_022360555.1 Pseudomonadales bacterium | reverse complement strand
GGCCTGCCCGCCGAGAACGCCGCCATCTGGACCAAGGTGGCCCCGGCCAAGTGGACCTTCGAGAACATCGATTACATGAAAGGCCAGCTCAAGCGCCTGGGCTTCGGTTACGACTGGGACCGGGAGCTGGCCACCTGCACCCCGGAATACTATCGCTGGGAGCAGTGGTTCTTCACCCAGTTGTATGAAAAAGGCCTGGTGTACCGCAAGCAGTCCACCGTCAACTGGTGCCCCCACGACATGACCGTGCTGGCCAACGAGCAGGTCATCGAAGGCTGCTGCTGGCGCTGCGACACCCCGGTGGAACAGAAAGACATCCCCCAGTGGTTCATCAAGATCACCGATTATGCCGAAGAGCTGCTCAATGATCTGGACCAGCTGGATGGCTGGCCGGAGCAGGTCAAAACCATGCAGCGCAACTGGATTGGTCGCTCCGAAGGGGTGGAAATGGCCTTCGCCATCGACGGGGAAGAGCCGCTGCGCATCTACACCACCCGCCCGGACACCCTGATGGGGGTCAGCTATGTGGCCGTGGCCGCCGCCCATCCGCTGGCCAAGAAGGCCGCCGCCGCCAACCACGAAGTGGCCGACTTCGTGGAAGAATGCCTGCACAACAAGGTGGCCGAAGCGGACATGGCCACCATGGAAAAGAAAGGCATCTTCACCGGCCTGTATGCCACCCACCCCATCAGTGGCGAGCAGGTGCCGGTGTGGGTCGCCAACTTTGTGCTGATGAGCTACGGCACCGGCGCCGTCATGGCCGTGCCCGCCCACGACCAGCGCGATTTCGAGTTTGCGCAAAAGTACGGCCTGGCCATCAAACAGGTGATCGAACCGGCCACCGGCGAAGCTATTGATCTGGACAGCGAAGCCTTCACCGCAAAAGGCAAACTGGTGAATTCCGGGGAATTTTCCGGCATGACCTCCGCTGAGGCCTTCGACGCCATTGCCACCTGGCTCAGCGAGCGAAGCCTGGGCGAGAAGAAAGTGAACTACCGCCTGCGCGACTGGGGCGTGTCCCGTCAGCGCTACTGGGGCGCCCCCATTCCCATGGTGGAAACCGAAGACGGCAAACTGCACCCCACCCCGGAAGAGCAGTTGCCGGTGGTGCTGCCCACCGACGTGGAAATGGACGGCGTGAACAGCCCCATCAAGTCGGACCCGGAGTGGGCGAAAACCACCTGGAACGGCCAGCCGGCCCTGCGCGAAACCGACACCTTCGACACCTTCATGGAATCGAGCTGGTACTACGCCCGTTACTGCTGCCCGCAGAACGACCAGGCCATGCTGGACCCGGCCGCCGCCAACTACTGGCTGCCGGTGGATCAGTATGTCGGTGGCATCGAACACGCCATCCTGCATCTGCTCTACTCGCGCTTCTTCCACAAGCTGCTGCGCGACACCGGCCTGGTGGAATCCGACGAGCCGTTCAAGCAACTGCTCTGTCAGGGCATGGTGCTGAAAGACGGCGCCAAGATGTCCAAGTCCAAGGGCAACACCGTGGACCCGCAGGAAATGATCGAGGAATACGGCGCTGACACCGTGCGCCTGTTCATGATGTTCGCGGCACCGCCGGAGCAATCCCTGGAGTGGAATGATGCCGGCGTGGAAGGCGCCTTCCGTTTCCTCAAGCGCCTGTGGCGGCTGGTGGCCGAGCATGTGGAAGGCGGCCTGCCCGGCAGCCTGGACGTGAACACTCTGGACGATGCCGGCAAGGCCCTGCGCCGCAAGACCCACGAGACCATCCAGAAGGTCAGCGACGACTTCGGTCGCCGCCACACCTTCAACACCGCCATTGCCGCCGTCATGGAACTGATCAATGAGGTGAGCAAATTTAACGGTGATGCCGCCGTCCGCCACGAAGCCCTGGAAGCGGCCGTGCTGGTACTGTCACCGATCATTCCCCACGCCTCCCATAGCCTGTGGCAGGCCCTGGGTCATGATGAAGCGGTACTGGACGCTGCCTGGCCCCAGGTGGACGAAAGCGCACTGGTCAGAGACAGCATTGAGCTGGTGGTGCAGGTGAACGGCAAGGTACGCGCCAAACTGGATGTCCCCGCCAGTGCCGACAAGGACGAAGTGGAAAGCCTTGCCAAGGCCGAGCCCAACGTGCAGAAGTTCACTGACGGCAAAACCATTCGCAAGGTCATCGTGGTCCCCGGCAAACTGGTCAATATCGTTGCCAATTAACGTAGGGCGGAAATCGGCGTTAGCCGATCTCCGCCACCTGTGTTGATGGAGATTTCCATGAAGGCTGTTGCCCGTATTCTTCCTCTGCTTCTGGCCCTGCTGCTCACCGCCTGCGGCTGGCAGTTGCGCGGCACCACCAGTGTCCCGTCCATGGAAACGCTCACCATTGCCGGCGCCAGCACCGAGCTGCGTTACACCCTGGAAGACGAACTGGAAAACCAGGGCGTGCTGGTGCACGGGGAATCCCCCTACATTCTGGTCATCGATGACGAAGACTGGATGCGCCGCACCTCCGCCGTGGATGCCCAAGGCCGTCAGGCGGAAATCGAACTGCGCTACACCCTGCTGTGGCACATCAAGGACCGCAAAACCGGTGCCCTGCTCACCACCCCCAACCGCATGATGACCCTGCGCACCCTGCCCTGGTACCCGGAAGATGCCACCGCCTCCTCTGACGAAGAGCAACTGGTTCGCGACGATCTCTACGAAGACATGAGCTACCGGCTGATCAACCAGATCGCCGTGGCTTCCGAGGGCTGGGAGACCTACTGATGCGCCTGCGTCCGGAGCAGCTCGGCAAGCACCTGTCGGACCGCCTGTTGCCCGCCTACCTGGTGGCCGGCGACGAGCCGCTGCAACAGGGCGAGTTGCTGGACGACCTGCGCCGGGCCGCCCGCGACCAGGGCTTCGACGAACGCCATCGGTTTTCCTCCGACACGGGTATCGACTGGAATGCCCTGCTCAATGAGTCCCAGAGCATGAGCCTGTTCGGCGGCCGCCGGATTCTGGAACTGGTACTGGGTGAAAAGCGCCCGGACAAGGCCGGCAGCCAGATTCTCCAGGACATGCTGGCGCATCCGGGTGACGACACCCTGCTGCTGATCCGCTGCTCCAAACTGGATCGCCGCAAGGACCTGAAAAGCGCCTGGGTCACCGCCCTGGACCAGGTGGGTGCGATCATCGAAGTCTGGCCGGTGGAAGGCAACGGCCTGCGCAACTGGCTGCAGGACCGGCTCGCCAGCCGGGGGCTGCGTGCCAGCGAAGACGCCCTGGCCCTGCTGATCGAACGCAGCGAAGGCAACCTGCTGGCCGCCGCCCAGGAAGTGGACAAACTGGCCCTGCTGGTGGAAGACGGCCAGGTAGGCCCGGAAGACGTGCAACAGGCCGTGGGCGACTCCAGCCGCTACTCCCCCTTCGACCTGACCGAAGCCTGTGCCCAGGGCGACCCCCAGCGCGTGCTGCATATCATCCAGACACTGAAAGCCGAAGGGGTGGAGCCGCCGGTGCTGCTATGGGCCCTGAGCCGGGATATCCGTATCCTCGACAGCCTCATCGGTGGAGGCCAGCCTCCCCGCCTGCCCCCCCAGCGGGTGCGCGCCATGCAGGCCCAGGCCCGGCGCCTCAACCCGCAACAGCTACGCGCCGCCCAGGCCGGCGCCATCCGCGCCGACCAGTGCGTCAAGGGCATGGCCAAGGGCGATCCGTGGCAATACCTCACCGCCGTGGCCCTGCGCCTTGCCGGCCAGCCACTGCCGCGCAGCATGGAACGGTAAGGTAGCAGCAAGCTACAAGCTACAACGCGAAGAATACCCTGCGCCTCATGAATTCCCACACGACTCCGCGCTGTCAGGCTATAAGCCTGCCTGCAGGAGTTCCTCTTGAGGGACGAACCGAGCATAGCGAAGCAACAGAGAGCAAAGTCTATCCGTCGTTCTTCCCTGGACCTGTCAAGCTTTGAGATTTCTGATCGCCCGGCAGGCGATTTTCACGCAAGCGCGGTTCGCGGTCGAACGACCGCTCCCACACCGAGGTTGGGGAACTTTTCAGCCTTTCCAATCCAACCGAACGTAGCTTGTAGCTTGTAGCTTGTAGCTTGTAGCTTGTAGCTTGTAGCTTGTAGCTTGTAGCTTGTAGCTTGTAGCTTGTAGCTT
>JAKSCQ010000031.1 GCA_022360555.1 Pseudomonadales bacterium | reverse complement strand
GGGGAATGCCGGAGCGCGCCTTGAGGGTGGTGTGCAGGGACTGGTAGCCGTTGGCCTTGGGAATGGCGATATAGTCCTTGAAGCGGCCGGGGATCGGGGTGAAGTAGTTATGCACGGCGCCCAGCACCCGGTAACAGGTATCCACCCGGTCCACGATGATGCGGAAACCGAACACATCCATGATGTCGGCGAAGGGTTTGTGCTGTTCCTTCATCTTGGTATAGATGCTGAACAGGTGCTTCTCGCGACCCAGTACCCGCGCTTCGATGCCTTCTTCTTCGAGACAGTGTTCCAGGCTGGCCTTGATGGTGGTGAGGATTTCCTTGCGGTTGCCACGGGCCTTTTTCACCGCCTGGCCGATCAGGCGGGCACGCATGGGGTAGATGGCGTGGAAAGCCAGGTCCTCGTACTCCACCCGCATGTTGTACATGCCCAGCCGGCAGGCGATGGGCGCATACAGTTCCAGGGTTTCGGTGGCGATGCGGCGGCGTTTTTCCGCGCGCATCACGTGCAGGGTGCGCATGTTGTGCAGGCGGTCGGCCAGCTTGATAAGGATGACGCGGATGTCCCGGGTCATGGCCAGCATCATCTTGCGCAGGTTTTCCGCCTGCTGCTCGGCCTTGGACTCGAACTTGATCTGGGCGATCTTGGAGACCCCGTCCACCAGCTCTGCCACTTCCTCGCTGAATTCCCCGGCCAGTTGCTCCTTGGAAATGCCGGTGTCCTCGATCACGTCATGCAGCATGGCGGCCATGAGCGAGGCATGGTCCATGTGCATGTCGGTGAGAATATTGGCCACCGCCAGCGGATGGGTAATGTACGGGTCCCCGGTGCGGCGATACTGCCCCTCGTGGGCTTTCTCGGCAAAGTGGTAGGCGCGAACGACCTGGGCGATCTGATCATCGTCCAGATAACTGCGTAGCCGCTTTTCCAGGTTATGAATGGTGGGCAAAAGTCCTCGTCACGCCGGTGGCGAAGTCGGTTGAAGTGGTAACTCCAAGCTTAGAATTGGCGAGAGAATTTGTCTATGACAAGGATGATAGATACTGCCGATGGACTATCAGGCAGTTGCTATCGACAGGGGGGAGGGGCGCAGATGCCCGGACGGGCATCCGCGAAACGGCTTACTCGCCGAAAGACTGGGTCAGCAGGGCCAGCTCGTCCACATCGGCACTGCGATCGGCCACCGGGCTGTCCACGGATTCGGAGGTCACGTGACCTTCGGCGATCTCGCGCAGGGCGACCACGGTGGGCTTGTCGTTTTCCCAGGCCACGCGGGGTTCCTTGCCACCGGTCTGCAGTTGACGGGCACGCTTGCCGGCCACCAGCACCAGCTCAAAGCGGTTGTCCAGTTGTTCCAGGCAATCTTCTACGGTTACACGGGCCATGCTGTTCTCCTACAGGGTGGCGTTGCCGCAACGGGCAGCGCCTGAAATTCGCAAGGGGAGCGATTTTACTGGTGAATCGCTGACCAGTCCAGCGGCGGCGCCCGCCGCAGGGCGGAAATCTCTGCCAGCCCGGTCCCGGGTTTGGCGCAGATGGACTGCCGCCCGTTTGCGGTTAACGCCGGGCCAGCAGGTTCGCCAGCACACCGGCCAGCCGCGCTGACTGGCGCCGGGTGGTCAGCCGGCGGGCTTCCACGATGGCCTCCAGCTCATACAGGGCGCGCTGGAAATCGTCGTTGACCACCAGATAGTCGAACTCGCTGTAGTGGCTCATTTCTTCCTGGGCGCCGTCCAGGCGCTGCTGGATCACCGCCTCATCGTCGGTCTCCCGGCCGCGCAGGCGCTCGGCCAGGGTTTCCAGCGAAGGCGGCAGGATGAAGATGCTCACCGCGTCGGGCAGCTGCTTGCGGATCTGCGCCGCCCCCTGCCAGTCGATTTCCAGGATCACATCGTCACCGCCGCGCAGGGTCTGCGCCACCCAGTCGGCACTGGTGCCGTAGAGGTTGCCGAACACCTCGGCATGCTCCAGAAAACGCCCCTGCTCCACCTGGCGCACAAAACTGTCGCGGTCGGTAAAGTGGTAGTTCACGCCGTCCTCTTCGCCGGGACGCATGGCACGGGTAGTGTGGGACACGGAGATACGCACCCGTTCCAGCTTGTCGACCAGGGCGGCCACCAGGCTGGTCTTGCCGGCGCCGGACGGGGCGGAAATGATGTACAGCGTGCCTTTATCGGCCATAGTGAAGAAGGTCCTGTTTGCGATCCCGGTAAAGCGCGCATTATAGGCGTAAAGAAGGTGGGGCGTCATATGCGCCCCCCGTTGGTACAGGAGGCATCATGAGCGACACCCAGGACGATCCACGCCGCCGCTATTCATCCAAAGTGGTGGACGGGCCGGGCAAATCCGCCAGCCGGGCCATGCTGCGGGCGGTGGGTTTCACCGATGCAGATTTTCAAAAACCCCAGGTGGGCATTGCCTCTACCTGGAGCCAGGTGACGCCCTGCAACAGTCATATCGGCGAATTGGCGCAGCGTGCCTGCGAAGGTGCCGATGGCGCCGGCGGCAAGGGCGTGGTGTTCAATACCATTACCATCTCCGATGGCATCGCCAACGGCACCGAGGGCATGAAATATTCGCTGGTGTCCCGGGAGGTGATCGCCGATTCCATCGAGACGGTGGCCGGTTGCGAGGGCTTTGACGGCCTGGTGGCCATTGGCGGCTGCGACAAGAACATGCCCGGCTGCCTGATCGGCCTGGCGCGGCTTAATCGCCCCAGCGTGTTTGTCTATGGCGGCACCATCCTGCCCGGCAAGGGGCACACCGATATCGTCTCCGTGTTCGAGGCCATGGGCGCCCATTCGCGGGGCGATATGGATCTGATTGAACTCAAGCAGATTGAGGAAACCGCCATCCCCGGCCCCGGCTCCTGCGGCGGCATGTACACCGCCAACACCATGGCGTCCGCCATCGAAGCCCTGGGCATGAGTCTGCCGGGCAGCTCGGCGCAGAATGCCGTGTCCCAGGACAAGCGCGACGATTGCGTGCGCGCCGGCGCCGCCGTGCTGGACTTGCTGGAGCAGGACATCAAGCCGTCCGACATCATGACCCGCCAGGCTTTCGAGAACGCTATCACTGTGGTGATCGCTCTGGGTGGCTCCACCAATGCGGTGCTGCACCTGCTGGCCATGGCCCGCACCGTGGATGTGCCCCTCTCCCTGCAGGACTTTACCGAGATCGGCAAGCGGGTGCCGGTGCTGGCGGACCTGCGCCCCAGCGGCCGGTACATGATGAGCGAACTGGTGGCCATCGGTGGCATCCAGCCGCTAATGAAGAGCCTGCTGGATGCCGGCCTGCTCCATGGCGACTGCCTCACCGTCACCGGCCGGACCCTGGCGGAAAACCTGGCCAGTGTGGCGCCGTACCCCACCGGACAGGACATCATCGCTCCGCTCGACCAACCGCTGAAGGCGGACAGCCACCTGCGCATTCTCTACGGCAACCTGGCCCCGGGCGGCGCCGTGGCCAAGATCACCGGCAAGGAAGGCACCCACTTTTCCGGCCCGGCCAAGGTGTTCGGTTCGGAAGAGGAAGCCCAGGCCCGTATCAATGATGGCACCGTGGTGGCCGGCGATGTGGTGGTGATTCGCTACGAAGGCCCGCGCGGCGGCCCCGGTATGCGGGAAATGCTCACCCCCACCTCGGCCATCATGGGGCGGGGCCTGGGCAATGATGTGGCGTTGATTACCGATGGCCGCTTTTCCGGCGGCAGTCATGGTTTCGTGGTCGGCCATGTGACCCCGGAAGCCTTTGACGGTGGCCCGCTGGCCCTGCTGGAAGACGGCGACCGCATCACCATCGATGCCGAAGCCAACACCATTTCCGTGGCCCTGTCCGAGGAAGCCCTGGCCACCCGCCGTGCCCACTGGCAACAACCGCCGCCGCGCTATACCCGCGGAGTGCTGGCCAAGTACGCCCGGCTGGTGGGGTCTGCCAGTGAAGGGGCGGTGACCGACGATCCCGGTAACACGGGATAACCGGAATGCCCCTGCGGCCAGGCGGCGGCCAAAAACAGCCCTAGGCCGTGGCGTTGCCCTCCAGCGCCACTGGCTTGTCCATGAAACGGGCCAGGCGGATCAGGTCCACGTACATGGCGTCATGACCGGCATGGTTAAGCAGGGACAGGGTCTCGCCGTTGTGAAGATTCAGCTGGATCTGGCTGTTGTGGAAGGTGCGCTGCCCGGTGGTCAGTACCTGATTGAGCTGCAGGGACGCCACGTCCCGAAACGGGAGGGTGCGGTCAGCCAGATGGATCTGCTGGTCGCGGCGGTCGATCCTGACGCCGTGGCCGGTATAGAGTAGCAGGTACAGCCCCACGATGGCAAAGGGGAGGGAGACCATCAGGCTGTTGCCGAGACGATCCCAGGGCAGTGAGGTAAAAGGGGTATTGGCCACCCATGCCTGCGCCAGCACATAGAGATCGAACAGCAGCCCGCCCTGTGGCGCGAGCAGAAAGGCCAGTCCCATGGCGGTGAGGGTGCGGCTGCGGGTCACCGTCAGTTGATCGGTTTTGCCCGGTTTGATGCGGCCGGTGATGAAGTTGCTGGCCGATCCCAGTGGCGCGATTTGTGAGCGACGGGCGCTGTGATCAATCAGCAGGCCGGGTATCTCCCAGGGCTGGCCTTGCCGCCACTGCTGTTCTTCCCGGCTCAGCCGGCCAGACTTGCCCAGCATCGCCATGCCGGCGGTCAGGGCGAACACCAGAAACATGAAGCCGTTGCTCAACCAGGCATGCAGCAGCGGCTGGAAAAAATTCTCCGATTGCACTTCCAGTTTCTCAAGGTTTGCGGC
>JAKSCQ010000002.1 GCA_022360555.1 Pseudomonadales bacterium | reverse complement strand
TTGGCCGGGTCCAGTTGATCGGCCATGGCCAGCGCCTGGGCCGCATCAGGGTAATCCAGGGCGACGATAACGGGGCTGGAGATGGGCATGGCGGCGTCCTCGGGTTTGGGTGGCGGGTATGGTATGAGTTGCGGGAAGGCGGTTCAACAATTCGGAGCTCCAAGCTGCAAGCTTCAACACGGAAAAATGTATCGGAAACTGGTGGCTTGTTGGCCGCGCACAAAGGTAAGCAGTGCATTCGCGGCCAAAACCGCCAAGCCAGACCAGACCTGTCTCGCGTTGTAGCTTGAGGCTTGTAGCTAGACTTCCTTTACCACCGGCTTGATGGTGCCCCAGCGTTTGCAGCTTGGGCAGCGCCATTGCATCAGGGGGGTTTCGAAGCCACAGCGGCGGCATTTGTAGAGGCTCTTGTCGCTGACCAGTTGCTCGGAGAGCTGTTTGAGCATGCCCAGATGCTCGCGGGTTTCCCCTTCGGCGATGCCGGCCAGGCTCATGTCGATAATGCGGTTGAGGCCACGCACGGACGGGTTGGCTTTCATGTACTGGGTAATGAAGTCCGCCGCTTCCTTCTCCCCGTAGCGGGCCTTGAGGGCCTCGGAGAGCAGCAGGATGCGGCTGGTGCTGGGGTGCTCGGCGCTGTAGTCGGCCAGCATCTGGATGAATTCTTCGTCCTTGCCCTGCTCCTGAAAGCAGGTGCGCAGCTTGTCGAGGATTTCATCGAAGAACTCGATGTCCTGGACCCAGATACGCTGGAAGGCCTGGATGGCGGCATCCCAATTCTGCTCGGCCATTTCCAGCTCGCCTTCGGCCACACTGGCGCGCACGCACTGGTCATCGAAGGACAGGGCCCGCCGCAGCATGCGCCGGGCCGGGTTGATGTCACCGTCCCGGCTCAGCGATTCCGCCTGCTCGCAGCAGTATTGGGCCAGCACCGGCGCCAGTTCCGGGCGGCTCTTGAGCAGCTTTTCGCCCATGCTGATGGCATTAACCCAGTCGCGCTCCTGTTCGTACAGGTTCACCAGCCGTGTGCAGACCTCTTCTTTCGAGTGGCAGTCCTGGTCCAGCATTTCCAGCAGCACCTGTTCGGCCAGGTCAAAGATGCCGCTGGCCAGATAGTCCTCGGCCAGTTCCAACTGGATTTCTTCCTGCACCGGGCGCGGGAAGTTGCCGTGTTCAAGCAGGTGGGTGTGTAACTGGGCGGCGCGATCAAATTCGCCGCGCTTGCGGAACAGCTTGCCCAGGGACAGGTGGGTATCCAGTGCTTCCTCGCCCACATTCAGGCCTTTGAGCAGGGCTTCAATGCCCTTGTCCGGCTCTTCATTGAGAAAGAAGTTGATGCCGGCCACATAGTCCTTGGAAAGAGACGCCATGCGGCGGCGCTGGCGACGCTTGCTTTCGCGTCGCCCGAGAAAGAACCCCGCGGCAATGGCAACAAAGAACAGCGGGATCAACCACAACGATTCACTCATGAAAACATGCTCTTCAGGCCACGCAGGCCAATGCCTGCCAGCAGACCCAGCAGCAGGCCGATGGCCAGGACGCCAATCACCAGCACGCCCAGGGAGACTTCCCACTGCCACTGGTCGACCAGCATGTCCAGCACCACCAGGTCACGGTTGCTGGTGACAAACAGGAAGGCAAGAAAGAAAACGGCAACGACGGCCAGAATAACCAGAATCCGGTAAAGGTTTCGCATGTGACTGTTCCCTCTTTCCAGCCGGGCAATACGCCGGGCATCTACAACTCAGGAGCTAGCTGGCAGCCACCTGACCACCGTTTTCTGCTTCATTATCCGCGTCTTTGTCTTTCTCTGCATGCAGAGAATCATTAACGCGTTCGCGCAGCTCTTTACCGGGTTTGAAGTGGGGAACATATTTGCCGTGCAGCTCGACGCTGGCACCGGTCTTGGGGTTGCGGCCCACGCGCGGGGCGCGGAAATGGAGGGAAAAACTGCCGAAGCCGCGGATTTCGATGCGACCGCCCCCGGACAGGGAATCGGCCATCTGCTCGATCAGTGTCTTGACCGCCAGCTCCACATCCTTGGGTGACAGTTGCGTTTGCCGATCAGCAATTCGGTCTATCAGTTCTGACTTGGTTAACGCCATTACAGCTTGCTCCCTGGGCTCCCAGCCCAGTGGGGCCGGCACGATGCCGGCCCCCGGGAGGAGCCGTTTTAAGACTCGTTGCTGCTTTCCATCTGCTTCTTGATCAGGTCACCGATGGTCTTCGGCGCATTGGCATCCTGCTGTTCAGACAGGTTGTCCATGGCCTCACGCTCATCAGCCTGGTCCTTCGCCTTGATGGACAAGCTCAGAACACGGTTCTTGCGATCAACGTTGGTGATTTTCGCTTCCACTTCGTCACCCACGTTGAGCACTTCGGACGCATCGTTAACGCGATCGCGGCTGATTTCGCTGGCACGCAGGGTGCCTTCCACGTTCTCGGCCAGCTCAACGGTAGCGGCTTTGGCGTCAACTGCCTTCACCACACCCTTAACGATAGAGCCCTTGTCATTAGCAGCAACATACTGAGCAAACGGATCGTCTGTCAACTGCTTGATACCCAAGGAAATTCTCTCGCGCTCTGCATCGATGGAGAGAACCACGGTTTCCAGCTCGTCACCCTTGTTGAAGTTGCGTACCGCATCTTCGCCCTGCTCTTCCCAGGAAATGTCGGACAGGTGCACCAGACCGTCGATACCACCTTCCAGGCCGATGAAGATACCGAAGTCGGTGATGGACTTGATCTTGCCGGAAATACGGTCGCCTTTCTGGTACTTCTGCTCGAAGGCATCCCACGGGTTGGCCTGACACTGCTTGATACCCAGGGAGATACGACGACGGTCTTCGTCGATATCCAGGATCATCACTTCCACTTCGTCGCCGATCTCTACAACCTTGGACGGGTGGATGTTCTTGTTGGTCCAGTCCATTTCGGAAACGTGAACCAGGCCTTCCACACCTTCCTCGATCTCGGCAAAGCAGCCGTAGTCGGTCAGGTTGGTCACCTTGGCCTTGACCTTGGTGCCTTCCGGGTACTTGCCCACGATGTCGTGCCACGGATCTTCGCCCAGCTGCTTCAGACCCAGGGAAACACGCATCTTCTCGCGGTCGAACTTCAGTACC
>JAKSCQ010000003.1 GCA_022360555.1 Pseudomonadales bacterium | reverse complement strand
GTGGACATCTTCTTGCGCGCCTGGGACCGCCAGGGCCTGCTGCGCGACGTGATTGCCGTACTGGCCAACGAAAAGGTCAACGTCACCGCCGTGCACACCCAGTCCCACCAGGACGACAACACCGCCACCATGCTCCTCACCCTGGAAATCGCCACCCTCGGCAACCTGGGCAAGGTGCTGGCCAAGATGGACCAGCTCAAGGGGGTGTTGGAGGTGAGGCGGTATAAGAAATGATCAAGCAGTTGACAGTGGACAGTTGAAAGTTGACAGCTAAAACCAGTGGCCACGAGATAGGGTTTCGCTGTCAACTGTCCACTATCAACTGTCAACTTAATCCCTCACGTTGATTGCAAGCATGGCCGCTACTAATCAGGGGAAAGCATGCCTAACATTGAAACACTGCTCTCCATCATGGCTCGCCTGCGCGATCCCGAGTCCGGCTGCCCCTGGGACATCAAGCAGGATTTCGACTCCATTGCCCCCTACACCGTGGAAGAGGCCTTCGAGGTGGCCGAGGCCATTGCCCGGCAGGATTACCCCGAGTTGAAGGAAGAGCTGGGGGATCTGTTGCTCCAGGTGGTGTTTCATTCGCAGATGGCCAGCGAGCAGGGACTGTTCCGGTTTGATGATGTGGTCCACACCCTCAACGAAAAAATGGTCCGCCGTCATCCCCATGTCTTCGGCGACAGCCAGGCTGATGACGAGCAGGCGGTGAAAGCCAACTGGGAACAGATCAAGCAGCAGGAGCGGGCCAGCAAGGGCAGGGCGCACGACAGCGCCCTGGATGGCGTGCCCGCCGGCCTGCCGGCCCTGCAGCGGGCCGCCAAGGTTCAGAAAAAGGCCGCCAGGGTTGGCTTTGACTGGCCGGAAGCCGAACCGGTCCGCCAGCAGGTGGATCACGAACTGGCCGAGCTGGACGCCGCGCTGGCTAGCGGTCACCAAGATGCCATCGAAGATGAACTGGGCGATGTCATCTTTACCCTGGTCAACCTGTCCCGGCATCTGAAAATCGACCCGGAGCAGGCCCTGCGCAAGGCCACCGCCAAATTCGAAAAACGCTTCCGCTCCATGGAGGCTGATCAGCCGGAGCCCCTGGAGTCACTGACTTCTGAGGCGCTGGAGGCCGCCTGGCAGAAAGCGAAATTAGTTGACAGTTGATAGTGGACAGCTACACGTAAACCCTGAGTGCTTATCTGAAACGCAAGAGGTCGCGCCCAAGTGATGGGCGCGGCCTTTTGCGTTTCAAAACCTGACCAGCCATTCCGCGGCGCTGTCAACGGTCCACTATCAACTGTCCACTGAAGAAAGTTCCCGCTGAAATAAAAAGTTCATATAAGAGAAACTTTTCCGTCATTCACTCTCCCCATACTGCGCCCCCAAGCAGTAAACGATACCTCGCATCCAAGAGGTCTCAGTCACGCTGTTGCTTTGCATACAAATATTGCCTGATTGAAGGAGTGTTGGAATGAAGAAGAATTTGCTTGCGATCGCTGTGGGGGCTGCCGTTGCTATGCCTGGTCTGGCCCTGGCTGACGGTCCGAAAGTCTACGGTAAAGTGAACGTTTCTCTGGAACAGATGAGCTACGATCCGTCCCCGGCTGCCCCGAACAACGATGACGAGTGGGAACTGCAGAGCAACGCTTCCCGTCTGGGCGTGAAGGGTGACTTCGATCTGGACGTTGGCAACCTGAAAGCCATCTACAAGGCTGAATTCGAAATCAGCGTCGATGACGGTGACAAAGGTGGCCAGACTTTCTCCCAGCGTAACATCTACGGTGGCCTGCAAGGCGGTTTCGGTACCCTGATGGCCGGTAAGTTCGACACCCCGACCAAGAAAGCCCAGGGCGACGTTGACCAGTTCAACGATCTGGACGGCGATATCAAGAACATCCTGGCGGGTGAAAACCGTGCTTCCAACATCATCCAGTACAGCACTCCCAAGCTGGCTGACATGATCACCCTGAACGCCGCTTTCATCCCCAACGAAGACAGCGATGACTTCGACGGTGATGGTGAAAACGAGAATGGCCTGGCGGATTCCACCTCCATCTCCCTGGTGCTGGAAAAAGACATGTTCTTCGGCGCGATCTCTCGCGACATGGACATCGAAGACGACCTGGCTGCTGATGCCCAGACCGGCTTCGGTACCCTGGACATCACCCGTGTCGCCGCCGGCGTTGCCCCGGGCAACCTGGAACTGGGCGCCCTGTACCAGATCGCCGAAGAGTCCGAAGGTGACGGTGAAGATTCTTCCTACGTCCTCAGCGCCGCGTTCAAGATCGACCGCGTCAAGCTGAAAGCGCAGTACGGCATGACCGAAGCTGACACCAACGACGAAGAACTGACCCAGTACAGCCTGGGCGCCGACTACAAACTGGCCAAGGCCAGCAAGGCGTACGTTTACTTCAGCAACCTGGAAGCCGATATCGCTGACTCTGAAGAGCAGACCATCGGTGTAGGCATGGAACACAAGTTCTAAATCCAGAATAACCATAAGGCCGGAGGCTCTCCCCCGGCCAATAATTTCCTCGACGCAAGTGACAGCTGCCCGCCTTTATGGCGGGCTTTTTTTATGTCCGCTCCAACCCTCCTCCTCACCGTTGGAGCTTTGCTCGCAAAGCGAAGACCTCAGAGGGCACCGGGGTTGATTTG
>JAKSCQ010000004.1 GCA_022360555.1 Pseudomonadales bacterium | reverse complement strand
GTGGTTGGGCCAGGTGAAGAGAAAGCGGGGCGCATATGCTCGGCCACACATGGCGTAGTTGCCGGCACCGAAGCTCGAGCCGGTCATGATCGTGATCGCGGGAACGGTGCTGTTCGAGACCGCGTTGATCAGCTTGGCGCCGTTCTTGATGATGCCCTCTTGCTCGTATTTCTTGCCGACCATGAAGCCGGTGATGTTCTGCAGGAACAGCAGCGGGATCTTTCTCTGGTTGCACAGCTCGATAAAATGCGCGCCTTTCTGGGCGGACTCGGAGTAGAGCACACCATCGTTGGCGAGAATGCCCACCGGATAGCCGTGGATATGGGCAAAGCCGCACACCAGGGTGGTGCCATAGCGAGCCTTGAATTCATCCAGTTCGGAGCCATCGACGATGCGGGCAATGAGTTCCCGTGCCGGCATGGGCTGGCGGGTAGTGGTGGGGATGACACCGTAGAGTTCCTGCGGGTCATAAGCGGGTGCCCGCACCGGTTGGCGCTTTAGCTGGTCCGGTTTGTGCCAGTTCAGGTGAGCGATGGAGCGGCGCGCCAGCTCCAGGGCATGGGGCTCGTCTTCGGCCAGATGGTCGGCCACACCGGATTGTTCGCAATGGAGATTGGCACCGCCCAGCTCCTCGGCACTGACCACTTCACCGGTGGCGGCCTTCACCAGTGGCGGGCCGGCCAGAAAGATGGTGGCCTGTTCTTTCACCATGATCACTTCGTCGGCCATGGCGGGCACATAGGCGCCGCCGGCGGTACAGGACCCCAGCACCACACTGATCTGGGGAATGCCGCGGGCGGACATGTTGGCCATGTTGAAAAAGATACGGCCGAAGTGTTCCCGGTCCGGGAACACCTCGTCCTGGCGGGGCAGGTTGGCGCCACCGGAATCCACCAGGTACACGCAGGGCAGCCGGTTCTCGGCGGCAATGGCCTGGGCACGCAGATGTTTCTTTACGGTGAGCGGATAGTAACTGCCGCCTTTTACGCTGGGATCGTTGGCGACGATCATGCATTCCACACCGTGAATCTGGCCGATACCGCCAACACAACCCGCCGCCGGAACGTCTTCACCATAGACGCCGTCGGCGGCCAGGGCGGAAATTTCCAGAAAGGGCGAGCCGGGATCCAGCAGCAGGTTGATGCGCTCGCGTACCGGCAGCTTGCCACGCTCACGCAGGCGCTGCTCCGCCGCTTCACCGCCGCCATGGGCAATGTGGTCGAGCTTGTCCTGAAGCTGCTGACGCAGGGACAGGTTGTGCTCCCGGTTTGCCTGAAACTCGGGACTGGCCGGATTGATCTGACTGTTAATTTTGGGCATAGATTCCTCGCTTACACGCTGCACGCACCACGCTGGAGGGCGCGTGCAAGCGTGGTGCGTGCTGCGTGTTAGCGTGTCTCGTTAAATAGCTCTCGGCCAATCAGCATGCGGCGGATTTCGCTGGTGCCGGCGCCGATTTCGTAGAGCTTGGCGTCACGCAGCAGGCGGCCAGTGGGGTACTCATTGATGTAACCATTGCCGCCCAGTGCCTGGATGGCTTCCAGGGCCATCTGGGTGGCATTCTCGGCACAGTAGAGGATCACGCCGGCGGCATCCTTGCGGTTGGTCTCGCCTCGGTCACAGGCCTTGGCCACGTTGTAGAGGTAGCTGCGGCTGGCGTTGAGGGTCACGTACATGTCGGCCAGCTTGCCCTGCATGAGCTGGAACTCGCCGATGGCCTGGCCGAACTGCTTGCGCTCGTGCACATAGGGCACCACCACGTCCATGCAGGCCTGCATGATGCCGGTGGCGCCGCCGGAGAGGACGGTGCGTTCGTAGTCCAGCCCGCTCATCAGCACTTTCACGCCTTCGTTTTCCTTGCCGAGGATGTTCTCGGCGGGCACCTGGCAGTCCTCGAACACCAGCTCGCAGGTGTTGGAGCCGCGCATGCCC
>JAKSCQ010000073.1 GCA_022360555.1 Pseudomonadales bacterium | reverse complement strand
CAGCCTTGAGCGTGCCGGAAAGCAGCAGGCCGTTGTCGCTCAAGAAAATACCATCGAACCCCAGTCGTCTGAACGGTACCTTCATAAAAGCCGGGTGATTGTTGCTCCCATGGCAGGCGTAACGGACAGACCCTTTCGTGATCTGTGTCGAAGTTTTGGTGCTACCTGGGCCATCTCGGAGATGGTAACCAGTGATCAGAGCCTCTGGCACACGGCCAAATCAAGATCGAGACTTCCCTCCGCGGATGAACCCGGCCCCAGGTGGATTCAGCTGGCCGGTGCAGAACCGGCACGTCTGGCGGATGCCGCCCGGCGAAACGTGGAACTGGGGGCGGACATCATCGATATCAACATGGGTTGTCCCGCAAAAAAAGTCTGCAACAGGGCAGCAGGTTCCGCATTGCTTCGGGACGAAGCACTGGTTGCAGAAATACTTGAAGCAGTTGTCGCCGCAGTTGATGTTCCTGTCACCTTGAAGACCAGGCTGGGCTGGTCCCGGGATGAAATGAATGGGATCAGAATTGCGCAGCTAGCGGAAGCCATCGGGATTTCCCTCATCACAATGCATGGTCGCACCAGGGCCTGCCGTTTTAAGGAAGCAGTGGATTACAACGCAATAGGGCAGGTCAAAAACGCCGTGTCCATTCCGGTCATTGCCAATGGCGATATTGATACACCGGAAAAAGCCAGGGAAGTGCTGGCATTAACTGGTTGTGACGGCGTCATGATTGGACGTGCGGCCCGGGGCAGACCCTGGTTGCCCGCGTCCATTGACCGGGTCCTGAATGGGAGGCAGGCACTGACAGAGCCTTCTCAAGAGCAGCTTGCTGACCTGCTGTCAACTCACATCAGCAGGCTGCATGATCTGTACGGTGCTTACACAGGTGTCCGGGTGGCGCGAAAGCATGTCGGCTGGACCCTGGATCACTATGATCTACAGGCGTTGAAGTCGCTGTTCAACCGGGCGGAGTTGCCCGCTGAACAGTTTCAGCTGATTGATCAACTGCGAGAAACGGAAGAAACGGAAATAGCTGCTTGAAGGATCCGACGATCAACCGATCTGTCCAGGCCGCTGTGGACGAGTATCTTCGACTGATGGCGGATGAAACGGTGACTGACCTGTACGCCCTGGTCCTGGCTGAGGTGGAAGCGCCGCTGCTCAGAACAGTGATGAAACATACGAATTACAACCAGAGCAGAACCGCAGAAATTCTTGGACTGAACCGGGGAACGCTGCGCAGAAAGCTCCGTCGGTACAGGCTGATCTAGGTTCCCTAAACCAGCATCAGGAGATGTTATGAGCAATGTTGCAGTGAAGACTGCACTTCTTTCCGTATCTGACAAGTCAGGGCTGCGTGAGCTGACAGACTCGCTGGCAAAATTGGGTATCAATATGATATCGACTGGCGGAACCTGTCAGGCAATTGCCGAAGCGGGCCACCAGGTGATGGAAGTGGCTGACTACACGGGGTTCCCCGAGATGATGGGAGGCAGGGTCAAAACACTGCACCCCAGGATTCACGGCGGGCTGCTCGGTCGCGACACCGACGACCACATCGCCCAGATGCAGGCCAACGCCATCGAGCCCATCGATCTGGTGGTGGTCAACCTGTACCCGTTCGAGGCCACCGTGGCCAACCCGGATTGCTCCCTGGAAGACGCCATCGAGAACATCGATATCGGCGGCCCGACCATGGTGCGCTCTGCCGCCAAGAACAATGCCCATGTGGGCATCGTCACCGCTGCAGGCGATTACCAGCGCGTACTGGATGATATGGACGCCAACGGCGGCGCCCTGTCCGACACCCTGCGCTTCGACCTGGCTATCAAGGCCTTCGAGCACACCGCCGCTTACGACAGTGCCATTGCCAACTACTTTGGCAAGAAGGTGGGCGAGAACAATGACGATTTCCCGCGCACCATCAACCTGAACTTCGAAAAAACCCAGAACATGCGCTACGGCGAGAACCCGCACCAGAAAGCGGCCTTCTACACCGAGCGCAACCCGGCCCCCGCCTCTATCGCCACCGCGAAGCAGTTGCAGGGCAAGGAACTGAGCTATAACAACATCGCCGACACCGACGCCGCACTGGAGTGCGTAAAAGGCTTCACCAAGCCCGCCTGTGTGATCGTCAAGCACGCCAACCCCTGTGGTGTGGCGGTGAGTCTGGACGGCATCGGCAAGGCCTACGATCTGGCCTTCGAAACCGATACCGAATCCGCCTTTGGCGGCATCATTGCCTTCAACCGTGAACTGGATGCCGACACCGCCAAGGCCATCGTCGATCGCCAGTTCGTGGAAGTGATCATCGCCCCCAGCGCCACCGACGAGGCCCTGGCCATCACCGCCGCCAAGAAGAACGTGCGCGTGCTGGTGTGTGGCGAAATCACCGGGCCCACCGAGGGCGGCCTGGACTACAAGCGCGTCAACGGCGGCCTGCTGGTGCAGGATCGTGACATCGGCATGATCACCGAAGGCGACCTGAAAGTGGTCACCAAGCGCGCCCCCACCGAAGCCGAGATGCACGACCTGATCTTCGCCTGGAAAGTGGCCAAGTTCGTGAAATCCAACGCCATCGTCTACGCCAAGAACCGCCAGACCGTGGGCGTGGGTGCCGGCCAGATGAGCCGGGTGAACTCTGCACGCATCGCCGCCATCAAGGCCGAACACGCCGGTCTGCAGGTGGAAGGCTCCGTGATGGCGTCCGAT
>JAKSCQ010000137.1 GCA_022360555.1 Pseudomonadales bacterium | reverse complement strand
TATAAAGAAATAAAACAAAACCCTTCCAGACAAGGATTTAGAAAAAAGCTTATACAGCAACAGAGTTATAAGTGAAAGCACCATCGACCCCAAGAAAACCCCATAATCCCCTGAAACCGCATATAACTCAGCCATAATTCCAAAACCCCAGCCCGAGCTACCTGAGACTCCAGCATAGTCTCTATAGACGGAATTAAACCATGCAGTCGAGCTTTGAACACCGTCTGCAATCCCATAAACGTCAAGAAACCTTATTAAGTCCATAGCAATCAAATTAGGGGCATCATAGTGGTCACCACTAACCATTAATTGCCTTAAATTTCTTGATCCTGAGGAAAATTCGTTATAAAACATCCACTCCCAGCCAGAGTACGTCGCCGAATAAATTGAACCGGTAACAAAAAAACTTTTTATTTGCTGACTAAAAGAAAGAGCGACCAAAAGACCTACAAACGCAAAAAAATAATATCTTTTCTTAAACCTCCCAACAGAAGAAAAATAAAAAAGAGAAACCACAAACAAAATCCTAAAGAAAATATCTCTTTCACCCAACACGAGCAAAGCCAGAATAGACAAACCCAAAAAATATAAAAAATATGTTTTAACACTACCCCCATCTTTAATCTGCCTGCATATAAAAAAGGTAGCAAACATAAAAAAAACGTAAAGCAACTCTTTCGCAATGGCTATCCCGCCCCCAAGATCATTAATCTCCCTTTTGGAGGTCAAGCCAAACCTGAACACTGCAATACAACAAAAAGCAAGGAGCACTGGCGTAACCCAGAATGAAATCCTCCCCCAAAAATCATAAAAGTTGCCATCTTCTTTTTTGTCAAACACCCAGGACTTATTTGGATCAACAGGCAACAAACTAAAACCTAAAATGAAGCCAGATAAGCCAATAGCGCTTGTTTCAATAAGTTCGCTTAAATAATAGCTTTCATCAACCAGAAAAAGAAACACTGGATAAGAAAAGCTATACAGGTAGAAAAAAAAAGTTGCAACGCCTTCAGGACGGGACAAATCGAACCATATAAAGAATAACCATGGCAGGAAACACAAAAGCGACAGTTTTAAAAATATACTTGAGACGAAAGTTGTCATTAACAATGAAATCGAGATCGCAACCCCGACCAACTTCGCGTTAACTTCACCCTGGCGATAGCTCACCATTTAGAAATATCCACACCAGTAGCGCGATTTAATTTTAAATTTACTTCTTTAAATTCCGCCTTAAGAGAAATTATGTCAGGCTCACTAACAGGGGGCCTTTTTTGTTTTTTTGAAAACATTTTATAAACCGGCCGTAATATCGGGCGACCACGCAAAAAAGGAAGATTCTTCACCCACTCTTTAATCTCGCCCACAATCCCTGGAGGGCGCATTACAAAATGTGCCAGCCATGGAAATCTGTGCACTCTATTAGAATTAACCTTTTCGAAGCTAATCCCGTTTATCGCCTCAAGGTCTAAACCTAAAAACTGCGCCACATCAGCGACACCACCCTCAACATTTTTAAAAAAATCCTCATAAACAATTATTTTGCAATTCTCCACCCCGAAAGTGTCTATATACCGCAAAACCTGTTTTTCATAGGAATAAACATCTTTATAGAAAAGATGCTCACTAATTATACAGTTTTTAGGTAGATTTCGACCTCTCTCTCTTTCGGGCGCTAACTCAAGCGCCTTAATAAAATCTGAAACGTCCTCTCTTCCAGAATATAAAAGCTGAGAGTGCAATGACTGCATCGCAGAAACTGGCTCCCGAAGCATTATTATTATTTTTGCATCTTGGTTATAACTTCTAATATTCCCAGCAGACTTTTTGGAGTACAAATACCACACAGAGGCGTCTCCACAAAGTCTTCCATTGCTTTTTTCGTACAGAGAATGGTAATCATCAATACTTTTAACGCGCTGAAACTCTTTCCATTCATCGCAAAAAAAATGAGGCTCCTTGATCGGAGGGATAAATACTTGCTGAGTTGCATTTAGGTATTCTGCTAGTGCAGTCGTGCCACACTTAGGTGCTCCTACAATAAAAAAGTCCACTTTTTTTTTCATAACAGGAAATCAACTCAAATATTTTTAGAAAGTGTTGCAACATACCAATTCATTGATCTTTCTATACCATCTCTGACATGGTAGAGCACTTCATAACCAACCAACTGACCAGCCTTGCCAATATCTGCCTGAGAATGACGCACGTCACCAGCTCGGAAATCTCTATATTCAGGGTTTTTCTTGTAATGAATCGATTGGTTATTCAAGGCCTGTCGAATGAGCTCAAAAAGCTGATTCAATGTAGTTCTGTCATTACACGCTACGTTAATAACCTCATTGCCTCTTAATTCACTATTAACGGCTGAAAGAATATTTGCTTGCACCGCATTCTCGACAAAGCAGAAATCCCGGCTGGTTTCACCATCGCCATTGATATACAACGTTTCATTCTGAATCATAGCAGCAGTCCACTTTGGGATTACAGCTGCGTAGGCCCCATTCGGGTCTTGGCGTGGACCAAATACATTGAAGTAACGGAGCCCGGTACTATGGAAGCCATAAGTACGTGAAAAAACCGATGCATACAGCTCATTGACATATTTTGTCACGGCATAGGGTGAGAGGGGGTTGCCGATAACATCTTCCTGTTTCGGTAAAGCTGGGTGATCACCGTAGGTCGAGCTGCTTGCAGCGTAGGTGAAGCTCTTGACCTCTTCATCCTTGCTGGCCACCAACATATTCAGAAAACCATCGATGTTGGCCTGGTTCGTGGTGATGGGGTCGTTTATAGAACGTGGGACAGAGCCCAGTGCCGCTTGATGTAGTACATAATCCACACCGCTAACCGCCTTTCTGCAATCGTCCAGATTGCGAATATCACCTTCAATAAACTTGAAGCGCTGCCATTGCTGCTCTGTGACCAACCCTTGGACCTCATCCAGATTGTGCTGGTGACCAGTGGCAAAGTTATCCAGCCCGACCACCGTTTGATCAAGCTTCAGCAGGATTTCCAGCAGGTTTGAACCGATAAAACCGGCGACACCCGTTATTAACCAGGTTTTAGGGCTGGCTTTCAGATCGGCTTTAACTTGTTCGTAGCGAGAGGTCATGGATGTTCCTGTTTTATAGAATTTCGCCATGCGAGCATGGCTCCAACAGATTGGAAAGTTCAGTTTCGAACGTTATAGGCGCAGATCCACGCTGTCTTTCGACAGGATATACTTCAAGTCGTAAAGGACATGCTCGGGTTTACCGAAACCACGGATATCTTCTACACCCATATCCTTAAACTGGCGATGGCCAACAGCCAGAATAATGCCGTCATAACCAGCGGCTTCAGGTTGTGTCACCGGGGTTATGCCATATTCGTGTTCTGACTCACCGGCATCAATCCAGGGGTCATAAACATCGACGGTGATGTTGTAGTCTTGCAGCTCTTTCACCACATCAACCACGCGGGTATTTCTCAGATCGGGGCAGTTCTCTTTAAAGGTGAGGCCCATAACGAGCACACGGGCACCATTAACCTGAATGCAGCGATGCAACATGGCTTTAACCAGTTCGCTGGCCACATGACGCCCCATGCCGTCGTTGATACGACGACCTGAGAGTATAATTTCGGGGTGGTAGCCGATGGCTTGCGCCTTATGCGTCAGGTAATACGGATCGACGCCAATGCAATGACCACCCACCAGACCGGGACGGAACGGCAGGAAGTTCCATTTGGTCCCAGCCGCCTGCAACACCTCTTCAGTATCAATACCTATGCGGGTGAAGATCATGGACAATTCGTTAATCAGTGCAATATTCAAATCACGCTGAGTGTTCTCAATTACCTTGGCTGCTTCCGCCACCTTAATACAGGAGGCCTTGTGAGTCCCTGCTATGATGATTGAGCCATAGAGCTTATCAACCAGTTCAGCCACTTTCGGGGTAGATCCAGAGGTTACCTTCGTGATTGTGGTTACACGGTGCTCTTTATCACCAGGGTTAATTCGCTCTGGACTGTAGCCAGCAAAAAAGTCTTCGTTGAACTTCAGCCCGGAAGTAGCCTCCAGTACCGGAACACAATCTTCTTCGGTGGCACCGGGGTAAACCGTAGACTCATAAATTACGATATCCCCTTTTTTCAGTGTTTTACCGATGGTCTCAGATGCCTTAATTAGAGGGGTGAGATCTGGGCGTTTGTGCTCATCAATAGGGGTTGGAACTGTGACGATATAGACATTGCAGTCCACTAAATTGGCGGCATCAGCACTGAATACCAGCTTCTCTGACTCGGCAAGTTCTTTGTCGCTGACTTCCAGAGTCGTATCATGGCCGTTTTTCAAAGCGTCAATGCGCTGTGCATTGATGTCAAAACCGATCACGTTTCTGTGTTTACCGAATTCCACAGCCAACGGCAGACCCACATAGCCCAGGCCAATCACTGCGAGTTTGATGTCTTTCAGTTCCATTGATCTTTCTCTTGCTTCTGTTCGTTGCCCATTGGTCGCCATGCAAGCATAGCTCCTATGGAGATGAGTTTAAGATTCTTTGCTGCTTCCATATTCGTAGGCGTAATAGCCATATTCATTGGAAGCCCGGCGTTCCATGCAATTCAGAATGGCGCCTTTGATTTCCACATTATTTTGCGCAAACCGTGTCAGGGTGATATCCACTTCCTTGACGGAATTGACGCCGAAACGGGTGACGATCAGGCTGCTTCCGGCCAGTTGGCCAACGATAGCGGCATCTGTTACCGCCAAGATGGGCGGAGTGTCCACCAGAACAATGTCATATTGATTACTCAGGGATTCCATTAACGCTTCGAAACGGCTATGCATGAGCAATTCTGACGGATTCGGCGGTATCTGGCCTCGGGGAATAAAACTCAGATTGTCCAGCTTGGTGGGCTTGATGATTGACGCTTCGTCCTGTTTGCCCACCAGATAATCAGAAAGGCCGGCATCATTCTGATTATCAAAATAGCGGTGCATATGCCCTTTGCGCATATCCGCATCTACCACTACCACTGTACGGCCGGTTTGGGCTAGCACCGCAGCCAGGTTGGATGTGACAAAGGACTTACCCACCCCCGGGCTGGGGCCGGATACCATGAGTACCTTGTTGCTGGCTTCCATCATGGCGAAGTGCAGGCTGGTACGCAGGCTGCGCAGGGCTTCTACCGCCAGGTCATTCGGGTCTGTCACCGCCAACAGAGGAATCGGGTCTTTATCCTTCTTTTTGCGCCGACGGCGCTTGAGAGCTTCCAGCCTGTCCACTTTCTGCTGGTGCTCGGACAGGGGGATGGAGGCATAGACAGAGATGCCCTGCTCTTCCAGTTGTTCCGGGCTTTCAATGCCGCGATTAAAGGCGGCCTTGAGTAACACCACACCGATGGAGCCCATGGCCCCCAGCATGGCGGCCAGAACGGCAATCAGTGGCTTCTTGGGCTTGACCGGTTCCGGCTGGACCAGAGCCTGGTCAATGATACGCACGCTGCCCACGGTACCGGCTTTCATGATGCGCAGTTCCTGCACCTTGTTGAGTAGCCCCACGTAGATTTCTTGATTCACTTCCACATCGCGCATCAGGCGCAGGACTTCCTGCTGGGTTTCCGGCAGTTGTTTGATCTGGCTATTCAGCTCATCCCTTTCCTGCTGGAGGGAGCTGCGCTGGCGAATCAGGGTACGGTAGGCCGGATGCTCCCGGGTGAAACGGGCGGCGATTTCGCTTTCCTTGATTTTCAGTTCGTTGAGCTTGGCTTCAATGGCGACCAGACGCTCCAGGACGGACTGGGTTTCCAGGGAGAGGTCGACGGATTCGCTTTTCAGGCGGTAGGCATTGAGCTTTTCTTCTGCACCAGTGAGCTTTTCCTTGATCTCCGGAAGCTGCTCGTCCAGAAATTGCAGGCTGTTTTCTGCTTCGGCAGACAGGCGCTTGATGTTCTGTAGCAGGTAGGTATCGGCAATGGCATCCAGGATTTTTTGGATACGGGCTTTATTGGGGCCCGTGATGGCCATGGCAATAATACCGGTGGCCTTGCCTTGTTCGCTAACTGACAAGCGGCCCCGTAGCTTGTTGACCGCATCAGCCATGGGTTGGCGCACGAGCGTTAGCGGCTCGTTGCCAAACTGCCATTCACCCAGTTCGAGGATAATACGGCCGTCTTCGCTTTTGATGGGGGTGCCCAGGGGGGCGCTGCCAACTTTCTGGCCTTCATAGTAAAGTGCCGGTTGGCCCTCTTCCTCCTGCAAGGTGAATTCCATGCCCCGCAGGTTTTCGGGGACCACGAAATCCTTGACGGTGACGAAGGTTTCCGAATCTCGGTAGCCGGCAAACAGGGGTTTCGGGACAAATTCCGCGACGGGATCAGGGGCACCGAAGCCGCCGATGAAGGGAAGACGGTCGGGCTCGACGACAATATCCATCTGTAACTGGGCAATGACCTGGCCCAGTACCATGCGGGAGCGGATGATCTGGATTTCCGCATCGGCAGAGGACTCTTCGGTGAAGAGTTCGTTGAGTTCGGAGAAACCGGGCAGGCCGCCCTGCTTGTCTTCCACCTGGAGTAGCGCATCAGCCTTGTAGATCGGCGTTGCCAGCAGGCCATAGGCCACCCCCAGAGCCAGCGCGATCAGGGTGGTGCCGATGATCAGCCAGCGGTGGTCCACCAGCAGGCCCCACAGGCGTTGCAGGTCGATCTCGTCCGCCATGGTGGAGGCTTGCGGCTGGCGGGTGTTGCTTGTTTTGTTTTCTGCCATGTGCGTTTTTGTCCGTTTACCGTTTGGGGCGGTGGGCTTTTCGCGGTCGAACGACCGCTCCCACAGGGGGGATTCCCATGGTTTTAGAGTTTTTCGGCCCAGGCCTTGCTGGCGTCTTGCATCATCGGGTAGATCCTTTCAAAGGCATCCCGGCCTCGTTTGTAGGGGTCCGGGATGTCGTGGCCGCCGTTCCAGTGGCTGAGCAGGAAGGTCTTGCCGCTGGCTTCCGGGAAGGTCTGGCTGAGCCGTTCCTTCTGCCGGCTTTCCATGACCAGGATCAGGTCGCTGTCGCGGCAGATTTCGCTGTCCAGCTTGCGGGCCGTATGGGGGCCGCAGTCCAGGCCGTTTTCTTCGGCCACGGCCCGGGCGGTGGGCTCCATATCGTGGCCGGTGAGGCCGACCAGACCCGCTGAAGCCACGGTTTTCCCCGGTTTCAGCTCACGCAGCATGGCCGCCACCGTGGGGCTGCGGCAGATATTGCCATCACAAACAACAAGGATTCGCTCAAACATTATTCGTCCAGGTCCCTTACCCGATCTGCCGCCAGCGCACCGTAGTAAATCGTCTGGAAGGTGGGCAGTATTTGCTTCACGACACGGTTCCAGCGGGCAATCGGTGCTGCGGTAACGTAAACGATATCCCGACTTTGTAGCTGGAAGCTGTCTGCCAGAATCAGGGCCGTGGCGTCCTTGGCATTGAGCTGATAGAGGTCCACCAGGTGGTCACTACCCGCTGGCGCGCGGCGCAGGACAAAAATACCCGAAGCGTCGGCGACATCCTGATTATAGCCGCCACTGGCGGACAAGGCCTCGATCAGGCTCAGGCCGTTGCGTGTCATGGGCACGGGCTGGGCCTGCTGAACTTCGCCCATGACGTAGACCTTGTTATCGTCATTGCGGGCGACATGGACCACATCGCCTTCTTTCAGCAGTACATTATGGGCAGGATTGCCATCCTGATAGACGGCTCGCAGGGACAAGCGGTATTCCTGGCCGTCGCGGGTCAGGGAGACATCAGTCCAGTCGGAAAACTCGGTCAGGCCGCCGGAGGCATTGATGGCATCCAGCAGGCGTAGTGGCACATTGGTAACCGGGTAGGCACCGGGCTGCTTGACCGCCCCGGTCACATAGACCTTCTGGCTACGGAAGGCGGCCACGGTGACATCCACTTGGGGATTTTCAATGTATTCGGCAATGCGCTGGGCAATCAGGTCACGGATTTCGGTGACGCGCAGGCCAGCGACCTTGATCTTGCCCACATAGGGATAAAAGATGCTGCCGTCATTATGGACCCAGTTACCGGATTCCGATGGGCTGCGCATGGAGCCGGCCGGGATGGTAAGCTCCGGGTGATCCCAGACAGTGATCTGCAGGACATCGCCAACGCCCACGGTATAGTCGTAGTTCACCGGCTCTTCCAGCAGGCTTTCCGCCGGCTCCGCCTTTTCTTGCCCCGCTTCCTCCAGCACCCGGGTGGTGATGGCGTGGGTTTTAACGGTATTGGGCAGTGGTTCGGCGTCGTCGCTGCCATCGTCTTCCCCCAGGAACCAGCCCGGTGTGCTGGAAATATGGGAGCCCGGCACAATGGTGCAGCCCGCCAGGGTAGCGAGCATGGCCGAAATCAGAAGCTTCCCCAAAGAATGTGTCATTGCCTGCATTTTATCCGTTACCAGTTAGCTCTTTACCAGCCGATATCCCGTTTCCACTGGAGGCCGGCGGTGAATCGTTCACGTTCTTCGAATACGGTGACGACGGGGTCGTCCGTGGCTGACAACAGCCAGGAGAGCCGTCCCCCCAGGAAGGGGTGGTCCATGCGGAGCTCTGCGAGGGTGACATCCTGTTCATCCACAGCTTGCAGGATTGGCGCGCCATCTTCCGGAACTACGGCACGGGTCACGCCTTCTTTGTTCAAGGTGGCCCGGGACAGGTTCAGGCCAACGGTAAACCCGTTGCGGAAATATTGCTGTAGACCCAGGGTAACGGCGTTGGCGTCCCCCTCCCAGGTGGAAGCCAGATTGCGGCCCTGATAGCGGAAGCCGGTCTGGTAGGTACCGTGTTCATACATGACGTTATAGCGCCTTTCGCTGAACCAGCTACCCGCCACGGTATCCGTGGCTTCCACAAAAAAGCGTTGGGAGCCCTTGCCCAGCTGGGTCACCATGTCCAGCCCGGCCAGGGAGGCGAATTTGGACGGCATGCCGCCAGCTTCATCCTCGCCCATGAACTGGCCGTAAAACCCCATGGGGATATCACCGGGGCTGAACGACAGGCGAAAATCCAGGCCAGCAATCTGGTTAGCCGGGTCTTCCCCTTCTTCAAAACCGGAGGTCTGGCCGTTGTCCTTGCCAATAATCGCATCCCACAGGGCATCCAGCCCTTCGGGCCGCCCTTCCCCGCCCCACTGGGCCAGCCGGGTCAGGCCGATTTGCAGGGAATCCAGAGGCCGGAACACGAACCGCGCCCCCAGCAGGCGGGCATCGGGCACCGCTCGGTCCTGCTCCAGTTGCCCGGCGATCAGTTGCAGATCCCAGGGGCCGATCCAGCTTAACCAGGGGCTTTCCGGGGCCAGGGGCATATGGCGAGACAGCCAGATACCCGGTACCGGACGGGCATTGTTGGACAGGGCCAGGGAGCTTTGCCAGCCCGGCCCCCACCAGCGATCAATGGCGCCGACACCCAATTGCCAGTTGCCGACGACACCCGCCAGGTAGGAATCATCGAAGCGCAGATGCTCGGTGTCTCGCTCACCATCGGCATAGGTAAACGCCAGATTGGCGGCCCAGCGATCCCCCATGCCATAGAGAGCGACCTGGGAAGTCATTTCATCTTCTGGCTGGGAGGAGAAAGAGGTGTACAACGGCTCCTGATTGGCCCCGCCCAGCGTAAGGGATACCCCCCGGGTGGCTTGTCGGGTCTCGGCCAGGGCCGCTTGCAGATAGTCAGCGTGCCGGTTCTGGCAGGCTGTGGCCTGCGCATCCGGCAGGTGCGCCTGGGCGAGACGGTAGCCCTTCATCAGGGCTGCCCAGCTAATGGGCCAGGTCAGGGTCACCCCCTCCAGGCAGCCTTGTGTCTGCAGGGCTTCGATATGATGGCGGGCGGTGAGATCGCCGGTGCGCACCCATGGAGTGGCGGCTTGCGAGGTGGAGGCCATAGACAGGCCAAAGGCTCCAAGCCAAAAAATGAGGTGGGTAAATAACCGCACTAGGACGTCCTATCCTGCTCGTCAAACTAAGAGGCGCATTATGCGTGCTTTATCTTGTCATCTATATGACAAGCGGGGGCATTTTACAGTTTGTTTACTGTAATGCGAACGATTTACGGCAGGTTTTGAAAGGAATTCATGAAAGCGGTTCAGGGATACAGCTAATACTGATGTTTAGGGGTTTTGGTCATTCTTGAATTGTTGGACAGTTCTGTGCTTTTCGCGAGCCCCTTCGCCCCGGCGCGAGAAAAACCGTTGGAGCTTTGCTCGCAAAGCGAAGGTTTCAGAGGTGCTTGAGTGACTCCACCCTTCGCTTTGCGAGCAAAGCTCCAACGGCGACGGCCGGGGGGTGTATGCGGTTGCGTGATTCTTCAGATCAGAGGCTATCCAGGGCGTCCCGGACGGGCGTGTTGCCAGTAATGACGTCGAATTCGCTGTCCGGCAGATCGCGGCGGGCGGTTTCCGCCAGCACCAAGGCCACATCTTCCCGGGAGATGTCGCCAAAGTTGTCCAGGCGCGGGGCCAGGGTGACGGTTTCCGTGGGCGGTTCTTCGGTCAGCCGTCCCGGGCGGACGATGGTGTAGTTGAGGCCACTGGTGCGCAGGTGCTCGTCGGCCTTGCCCTTGGCGACGAAGTAGTGGCGGAGCTTTTCCGGGCCGGATTCCGGGTTGTCGGCGCGCATGGAGCTGACCATGATGAAGCGGCCTACCCCCGTCTCTTTTGCCTGGTCAATCAGGGAGATGGCGCCGTTTTGGTCCACGTCGATGGTCTTTTCCGGGCCGGTGTGCGGGCCGGAGCCGGCGGTGAAAATGACGATATCCTGCCCTTCCAGGGCATGGCGACAGTCCTGTTCCAGGTCGGCCTCCACCACCTCGTGGGCGCCAAGCTGGCGCAGGGATTCTGCCTGGGAGGCATCACGGACCATGGCGCGAACCTGGAGGTTGTCGGCGGCCAGATGAGGGATGAGGCGGCGGCCGATTTTTCCGTTGGCGCCAGCGATAAGAACGTTCATGGTTTCCTCCTTGGTTTGTTAATCACCATGGTTATGAAGGAGGAAAATTCAAGCCCTCTCTGCCTCCCAACCCGTTGGAGCTTTGCTCGCAAAGCGAAGGTTTATAAAGCACCGGTGATTCATCCACTCTTCGCTTTGCAAGCAAAGCTCCAACGGGCAAGGGCGGGAAAGAAGGACTAATCCCACTGCTGGGGGACTGTCTGGAGGTTCGCCAGATCGTATCCCCGGTCCCTGGCAATGGCCTTGAGCTGTGCGAAGGTGCTGTCGCTGATGTGCGGCTGGCGGGCCATGATCCAGAGGTAGTCCCGCTTCTGTCGGCCGATGAGGGTGGTTTGGTAATCCGGATCCACATAAAGCACGCGGAAGTCGGCCTTGAACGGCCAGATGAAGCGCATCCCCCAGATGGCCGGGTTGTCCTTGCTGACAAAGCCGGTGGGCGTCATGCGTTTGAATTCGCCGTTGAAGCTGCCCTCGTAGAAAGTAAAGGTGGTCGCCACCTTGTAGGGCCCGACACGCCGGTAGCTTTCAATGGCGTTGTGGGCGCCCTTTTCCGGCGGGGTGGGAATGTTGGCGATGACATACCAGTCGCCCATAAATCGGTCCAGGTTCAGGTTGTCTGCCACCTGAATGGATTCAGCAGGGGTGGTCTTGCAGGCTTGCAGCATGATCAGGCTCACGGTGAGTAGTATCCAGCGCATTGAAAGTCTCCTGTCTGATCAGGAGATTGCCGGATTACCCAGCAAGAGCGGGTGAAGAAAGCTGTTCCCTCTCATTGGAAGCTTGGGCGGGGTGAAGGCCGGGGCGGGAGTCAGGAGCCCACGGCTTTTTTGGGGACGGCGTTTTCGGCCGCTGCCACCTTCACCGGGATGCCATTGAGCTGGGCCATGGCGGTGACGGCCTCCACGTTGCTGCTGCTGATCACGTCGTTGACGCTCTCCCCCGCCACGCGGCGGGCCACGCCAAGCAGCACCCCTTCGCGGTCGTGCCCCCAGCCGTGAGGCACGCTGATGACCCCGGGCATGATGTCCTCGCAAACCCAGGCCGGCAGGGTGATCGTGCCGGCCTTGCTGCTCACGGTAAGTGCCTCGCCATCCTCAATGCCCAGCCGCGCCGCATCGTCCGGGTGGAGCATGGCATTACAGCGCCCCTTCCCTTTCACCAGCCGCTGGCTGTTATGCATCCAGGAATTATTGCTGCGGATATGGCGGCGACCAATCATCAGCATGGTGTCCGGGCTGATGGCCCTGGGGGCAGGCAGGCCCTGCAGGGCCCGAAAATACAGCGCGGGCACCAGGTTGATGCGCCGGTCACGGGTGTAGAGCCGCTCGGGGAGCATGGGCACCAGGGGCCCCAGGTCCATGCCGTGGGGGTTGGCCAGCAACTTCTTGAGCGTCAGGCCTTTCTTCTCCCCTCTCAGCACCTTCCAGGCAATCTTGGGCAAGGTATGCAGCCCATCACGGCGGAGGTCTTCCAGCACCTTGCCGGCCGTGCCATAGGGGCCCAGGCGCAGGCCCAGATCGACCAGGCCGCGGTCGCCAAGCTTGCGCACAAACCGATCGGCGGCGGCCACCTTGAGGCGGGAGCGACGGTCCCGGGCGTTCAATCTGTTCAGGCGGGTTACCAGGCCATTGAGGATTTCCCAGTCGTGCAGCGCACCTTCGGGCTTGTCCACCAGCGGCCCGGTGAACTTCACCACATTGCGCACAGACACGGCCTGGAAGATGGGATCGAACTGGGCGTGCTCCAACTGGCCGGTAGGCGGCAGGATGATGTCGGCATGGCGGGTGGTTTCGTTGATATAGAAATCAATACTGACCATGAAATCCAGGCCCGCCAGGGCCTTGTCCAGCTTGCGCCCATCCGGGCAGGACAGCACCGGGTTGCCGGCATGGCTGATGAAGGCCTTCACCTGGCCCTTGCCCGGGGTGAGCATTTCGTCGGCCAGGGTGGTGACCGGGAATTCTCCGCCGAATTCCGGGTAGCCGTGTACCCGGCTGCGGTAGCGATCAAAACTGCCGGTTTCCCCGCCGGCCGCGCCCAGCGAGACGATATCAAAGGCCGGTTTGGTAAACATGACCCCGCCTTCCCGGTCCAGGTTACCAGTGACGATGTTGAGCACATAAACCAACCAGGCGCTGAGAGTGCTGTGGGCGCTGGTGGTTAGCCCCACCCGGGAATAGATGGCGGCACGGGGAGCTGCCGCAATGTCGCGGGCGAGCTTGCGGATGGCATCGGCATCAAGCCCCACGGTGTCGGCCACCTTTTCCGGCTTCCAGTTGGCCACCAGTTTCGCCAGAGTCTGCTTGCCATCGAGAATGGCATCCAGCCGGCCGGGGGCGATCAGCAGTTCCTCGAACATGACCTGCAACAGGGCCAGCAGCAGGTAGACGTCCGTGCCCGGGCGGACGAAGTGATGTTCGTCGGCCACCTTGGCAGTTTCCGTGCGGCGCGGGTCCAGCACCACCACCTTGCCGCCGCGTTTCTGGATGGCCTTCAGACGGCCCTTGATGTCCGGCACCGTCATGATCGAACCATTGGACGCCAGCGGGTTACCGCCAATGATCAGGAAGTAATCGGTGCGGTCCACATCCGGGATGGGAAACAGGGCCTGATGCCCGAAAAGCTGCCAGGTGGCGAGCTGGTGGGGCAATTGGTCCGCCGAGGTGGCGCTGTAGCGTTGCCGGGTGTGCAGGGCCCGGGTGAAAGGCGACAGCATGAACAATGCCCCATGGTTGTGGGCCGTGGGGTTACCCAGGTACAGGGCGACCGCATCCTTGCCGTGGGCCTGCCGGATCTCGTGCAGACGACGGGCGGTCTCGTCCAGTGCCTCTTCCCAACTGATCGGCACCCAACCGTCCACCGTCCGCTTGACCGGATGACGCAGGCGGTCCGGATCGTTATGCAAATCCTGAAGCGCCACGGCCTTGGGGCAGATATGGCCCCGGCTGAACGGGTCGTCCTTGTCGCCCCGGATGGACAGAATCTCGTCGCCACGATGCTCGATCTCGATGCCGCACATGGCTTCGCAGAGGTTACAGGTGTGGTAATGCGTCTGTTTCATCCTTGACCTCGTTCCTGGCGCTGTGGCTTGGAGTTCTCTTGATAACAGAGGCGCAAGGAGGATGCCATGCTCTGGTGGGAGAAAACCCAGCGTGCCCTGCCGCCCAAGCGGTGAGAAAAGCCCGTTTCGGAGCTTTCTGAACCCCAAACCCGTTGGAGCCTTGCTCGCAAGGCGAAAGATCAAATCAACCCCGGCGCCCTCTGAGGTCTTCGCTTTGCAAGCAAAGCTCCAACGGTTCGCTGCGGGTGGAGGGAGGTGATAGCCAGACCGCGTTCCAATAGGGGTAGTCCCCCACCCGCTCGACCAGGCCGGCGCGAAGCGGGTTAGCGATGACGTATCTTGCCATTGGCAGGAGCTCGGAATCCGAGCGCAGCGCATGGTCATGAAAGCCTTTCTGCCAGAGATTGATACCCACATAACGAGAGCACTTTCCCTTGAACATCCTGACAGTCTGGGCCAGTGAATATTGGTCCTTCAGGGAAAATAGCCAGTGGCAGTGATCTGGCATGACCACGTAGCACCAGGAATGCGTGGCACCCAAGTCATCCATGGCAAGGAGAGTACGACAGGCCTGCCGTGCAGACAGGAAATCACTGAAGAAAGGCTGCCGCTTTTGGGTTGAGCACGTAACAAGGTAGAGCTGTCCCGGGATGGACGCCCGTCCCTTTCGCAGTTTTCGCGTCTGATATCGGTTTTTCATTCCTTCATAGTGGAAGGAGTCGGCCAGTTTGGTGGCGAGAAAAACCCGCGAGTCGCCGTAGGCCTATTCAGCAAGATGACGTAAGTCTGAACCCTAGCCCCCCGTTGGAGCCTTACTCGCAAGGCGAAAGATCAAATCAACCCCGGTGCCTTCTGAAGTCTTCGCTTTGCGAGCAAAGCTCCAACGGCGGGCGGAGGAAAAGTAACGGGGCGGCCACGCCAACCCCAAACCCGTTGGAGTCTTGCTTGCAAGGCGAAGGGTCAAATCAATTCCGGTGCCTTCTGAGGTCTTCGCTTTGCGAGCAAAGCTCCAACGGTGGGGGGGATAAAGTAACGGGGCGGCCACGCCAACCCCAAACCCGTTGGAGCCTTGCTTGCAAGGCGAAGGGTCAAATCAACCCCGGTGCCCTCTGAGGTCTTCGCTTTGCGAGCAAAGCTACAACGGTGGGGGGGGGAAAGTAACGGGGCGGCCACACCAACCCCAAACCCGTTGGAGCC
>JAKSCQ010000104.1 GCA_022360555.1 Pseudomonadales bacterium | reverse complement strand
AGACGTCCGACCGCTCTGAATTCCCGTAAAGGCGCGATGAACCAAATATAAGGGCTGGCACGGCATCCGCGTTCTTGCCTCCCTGACTCACATTGCAGCTTGTAGCTGCCTGACCGGGACAAAGTGCCACACCCTCATTGCCCGCATTTGCCTTTACAATACCTCCCATGACAACCCGCCACCCCTTGCGAAACTGGCGACTGCGGCTGATCTGGCTGCGCAGTCTGCTGGTGCTGATCATCACCCTGGCCCTGATGCTGCTACAGAGCCTGGGGCACACCGGTTACCGGCTCACAGAACTGGGCTGGCTGGCCGCCTTGCTGCTGCCCAGCCTGATCACCCTGCTCTCCCATCGGGTCCGTCCCTCCCGGCAGGGCCGCCTGCTAACCCTGGAACTGGCGCTGGATACCCTGCTGTTCGCCGGTCTGATCCAGGGCTTTGGCGGGGCCGGCAACCCGCTGTCCTTCTACCTGCTGGTGCCGGCCCTGCTGGCATCACTGACCCTGCCACTGGCGGGGGCCTTGCTGGTCACCCTGCTGGCGTTCGGTGGCTATATGGTGTCGCTGAGCTGGTATCACATGCCCGCCAGTGATACGCCACTGCACGCCCTGAGCCACCAGCTCAGTGGCCTGCACAGCATCGGCATGGCGGCGGTCTTCATTGCCCTGCTGATCATGCTAACCCTGCTCGGCCAAGTGATTCAGCGACTGATGCGCCAACAGCAACGCCAACAGGAACAGGCGTTGAACCTGGCCGGGCGCCGCGAGCACATGTACCAGATCGCCGCCACCCTGGCCGACCAGGCCCATGAACTGAACACCCCCCTGGGTACCCTGGTCATGCTGGCGGATAATCTGCTCCATTCCCCGGAATTACCGGAAGCACTGCGCCCGGAAATCTCCCAGATGGACACGCTCGCCCGCAGCGTGGCCCAGCGTCTCAAGCGCGGTTCCGAACCGATGTTGCCGGAATACCTGCCCCTGAGCGAGCTGGTGGAACGGCTGCGCCAGCACCTGCGCCATCTCGCCCCGACCCTGCTGCTGGAAGCCCATCCGGGTTCGGATCCCCGCCTTGCCGACAGCGAAGGCTGGTTCCGGGTGCTGTGCAACCTGGCCTATAACGCCATGGATGCCGGCGCCACCCGTCTGGTGGTGGCTCTGGACAACGACCACCAACACCATATCCTGCAGATATCCGATGATGGCCCAGCCCACCCGGACCTGGAACGTGAAGGCATGGGCATGGGGCTCACCCTGATCAACACCACCCTGGAACAGATGGGTGCCACACTGACCATGGAGTTTGGCCCCCAATGGACCCAGGCCCGCATCCGCTGGCCCCGTCATGCCAACGAGGAGGCCGCCCATGACTGACCCACATTTCCTGCTGGTGGAAGATGATGACCTGTTGGCCGAGCAGACTGCCCGCGCCCTGGGTCAGCGCGGGGTGCGGGTGACCGTGGCCCATCAGGCAGACGACGCCCTGAACGCATTGCACCAATGCCAGTCCCTGGACGGTGCCATCCTGGATCAGAACCTGGGCAGGGATAACGGCCTGGAACTGATCACCCCGATCCTT
>JAKSCQ010000016.1 GCA_022360555.1 Pseudomonadales bacterium | reverse complement strand
CTGGTGAAAGAAGAAGACGGCCGCTTCGCCGTGCTGTCCGACATCCTGGGTGACGAAGATCACCTGGGCGACATGGACTTTAAGGTGGCCGGTACCGCCCGTGGCGTGACTGCCCTGCAGATGGATATCAAGATTGAAGGGATCACCGAAGAGATCATGGAGAAGGCGCTGGAGCAAGCCAATGCCGGCCGACTGCATATCCTTGGTGAAATGGCCAAGGCGATCTCCGAGTCCCGTACCCAGGTTTCCGACAACGCGCCGACGCTGCTGACCCTGAAGATCAACCCGGACAAGATCCGCGATGTGATCGGTAAGGGCGGCGCCACCATCCGTGCGCTCACCGAAGAAACCGGCTGCACCATTGATCTGGAAGACGATGGCAGCGTCAAGATCTACGGCGAAACCCGCGACAAGGCCGAAGAGGCTGTACGTCGGGTGGAAGAGATCACCGCCGAAGCGGAAGTGGGCGTCATCTACGACGGCAAGGTCACCAAGGTGGTGGATTTCGGTGCCTTCGTGGCGATCATGCCGGGTACCGAAGGCCTGCTGCACATCTCCCAGATCGCCGAAGAGCGGGTGGAGAAAGTCACCGATTACGTCAACGAGGGCGACCTGATCAAGGTGAAGGTCCTGGACGTGGATCAGCGTGGCCGCATCAAGCTGTCCATGAAGGAAGCCAAGGAAGACTGATTTCTGTCTTTCCTGAAGCACAAAAAAGGCCGGCATTTGCCGGCCTTTTTTGTATCCGCTGAAGCGGGATTATTCGCCGCAGACAGTGGTGGTGGTCTTGCCGTACAGCCCCAGGATGTTGGTGAACTCCACGTCCACGGTGCCCACCTTGGCAATGCCGGCGCTCTGCTTGGCGGCAGCGGTGGACGCATCCCCGGTGGCCACCAGGCCCAGATAGTTCTTCATGGTGGCGCTGCCTTCCTTGGTGCAGGGTACGGCGTTATCGCGGACGTCCACGGGGGCGGCCATGTCGCTGTATGCCAGGCCGGGGGTGTAGGGGGTCTGACAGCCAGCCAGGGCAATAGAACCGGACAGGACAGCAAGCGACAGCAATTTCTTCATGGTTTCTCCTTGTACTTCAACAGGTTGTTAGGCGTGCGCAAGGATGACGGATGACAGAAATATGTCTGTCAGTGAGTTGGGTGAGCACGGGTACGCGATCGCTTAAGCTGCTGTGAGCAATCTCGCCGGATGACAAATGCCGTAAGCGGACTTATGTTTGTGAGGTGGCAGTCAGGAGAGCCGCCATGGCCGAAGACACCACGATTGGCCTGGTCTTGCACGATGTTGCCCGCATGATGCGGCGCGACTTTGATCGTCGGGCCCGCTCCTTGGGGCTGTCCCGTGCCCGTTGGCAGGTGCTGTGGCACCTGGCGCGCCATGAGGGTATCCATCAGGCCGCGTTGGCGGAACGGCTGGATGTGGCGCCGATCTCCCTGGCCCGTCAGGTGGACCGCCTGGAGCAGGAAGGGTTGGTGGAGCGGCGGGCGGACCCGGGGGATCGCCGCCGCTGCCTGCTATATCTGACCGAAGCGGCGCAACCGGCGCTGGAGGCACTGCGCGACAAGGCCGCGCTAACCCGCCAGCGTGCCCTGGCCGGGCTGAGCCGGGAAGACAGGGCGATATTGCAACGGATGCTGGAGACCATGCGCGGCAATCTCAGTGACCATGGCAAGGAATAAAGGGAATACCGGGATATCTGATTCAAGGCCTGCGGATTTGCCGGTTATAGCGTCCGACGTTCGACCTCAGACTCTGTATCACTTCCCCCTAATCCGCGTGAACAGGCCCTAAAACCCCGGAGCGCGGTGTCGCGCTCCGGGGTTTTTGCCATGCCGTGCATGACTCCCGGGGTTACTGATTGAGGCGGGTGTCGATGAGCTGATCCACCACGCCCGGGTCGGCGAGGGTGGAGGTATCACCCAGGTTGTCCAGTTCGTTGGCGGCGATCTTGCGCAGGATGCGGCGCATGATCTTGCCGGAGCGGGTCTTGGGCAGGCCCGGCGCAAAGTGGATCAGGTCCGGCTTGGCGATGGGGCCGATTTCCTGGGTCACCAGCTCGCGCAGTTCTGCCACCAGCTCATCGCTACCTTCCTTGCCGGCCATCAGTGACACATAGGCATAGATGCCCTGGCCCTTCACATCGTGCTGGTAGCCCACCACGGCGGCTTCGGAAATGCTCGGGTGCAGCACCAGGGCGGATTCGATCTCCGCCGTACCCAGGCGGTGACCGGATACGTTGAGCACGTCATCCACCCGGCCGGTGATCCAGTAGTAGCCGTCTTCATCGCGACGGGCGCCGTCGCCGGTGAAGTAGTAGCCCTTGTAGGCGCGGCAATGGAAGATCTATCAAGGTTCCAATCTTTCTGTTGGCTGGCGTAAAAACCTTCCTGGGATGCTTAACCCAATTGTCTGTCAGCAGGCTCTCGCGCTGGAGTTTCGTCTGACACCTCAAGTTCTAGACAGCGAGCGG
>JAKSCQ010000005.1 GCA_022360555.1 Pseudomonadales bacterium | reverse complement strand
CAACAAAGGAGAGGAACCAATGCTTCGCTTCATGACGGCTTTGCTGCTCAGTCTGGGTCTGGCAACGGGGGCGGCTGCCGCTGAGGACCATCCCCGTTTTGCTGTGGATACCCACTACAAGATTCTGGAAGTCCCGGGGAATGTGGACGACCCGAGCAAGGTGGAAGTGCGCGAGTTCTTCTCCTACGCCTGCCCGCACTGCTATTCCCTGGAACCGGCCGTGAACCAGTGGCTGCAGAACAAGCCCGATTACATCAATTATGTGCGTACCCCGGTGCTGTTCCTGCGTAACGCCGAGCCGCTGGCCCGGGCCTACTACGTGGAAGAAAGCCTGGGCCTGGTGGACGAGATCCACGGCCCGCTGTTCGACGCCATTCACAAGCACCGTGAGCCGCTGTTCAGCGAACCGGCCCTGGCCAACTTCTTCCGCAAGTACGGCGTGGAGCCGGAGAAGTTCAACAAGCTCTACAGCTCTTTCGGCGTGTCCACCAAGATTCGCCAGGCGGATGCCCTGACCAAGGAATACAAGATTCCCGGGGTGCCCAACTTCGTGGTGAACGGCAAGTACCTGGTACTGCGCGAGAACCTGAAAACCACCGACGAGCTGTTCGAGGTCATCGAGTACCTGGCCAGCAAGGAACGAAGTGGTGGCTGATCCATGCTGCTGGATCGTGCCCGCACCGCCTATCGTGACTGGAAAGCCCGCCCTGCGGGCTTTTCCTTCGCTCGTGAAGGGGTAAGAAAGACCCGCCAGCCCCGGGAAACCCGGGTGCCGGCCGAGACCGTCAAGCTGCTCAGCTTCAACATCCAGGCTGGTATCGGTAGCCAGAAATTCGGTGACTACATTACCGGTAGCTGGAAGCACCTGCTGGCCCATCCGCGCAGCGTGGAAACCATCGAGCAGATTGCCGAAGTGATCAGTCACTTCGATGTGGTGGGGCTGCAGGAGGTGGATGGTGGCAGCCTGCGTTCACGGAACATGAACCAGTTGGTGCATCTGGCCTCGCTGGGGGACTTCCCTTTCTGGCATCAGCAACTCAACCGCAATCTGGGCCGCCTGGGGCAGTTCAGCAACGGTTTTCTCAGCCGTCATCAGCCCTTTGAAGTACGGGATCATCGCCTGCCCGGCCTGCCGGGGCGGGGCGCCATCGTGATCAAGTATGGCCACCCCATTCAGCCGCTGGTGGTGGTGGTGGCGCATCTGGCGCTGGGTGAGAAGGTTCGCAATACGCAACTGGCCTATCTGGGGCGCTTGCTGGAGGGCTACAAATACGTGGTGATGATGGGCGACTTCAATTGCCGCCTGGAGCACCTGGACAACTCGCCGCTGGCGCCGCTGGGCCTGTGCACCGTGGAGGCGGACAGCCTCAACACCTACCCCAGTTGGGCCCCGGACCGCCATATCGACCACATCCTGCTGTCCCCCGGCTTGCAAAGCCGCCAGACCCGGGTACTCACCGACTGCCGCCTGTCCGACCACCTGCCCCTGGCCACGGAGATCGTGGTGCCAGACGAGGTCATCGCGGCGACGCGGGAACATCGGCTGCCGCTGATTAGTTAATAATTAACAGTGAATAATGAATAACTGCGCGATCAAGCGCCGTATTTTCTGAAGGGCTTTGCCCGCGCCCAGAGTATGGCGCGGGCAGGGTGCTTAATGAAACCAGGTGGCCACACGCGCAGTTATTCATTATTCACTGTTAACTATTCATTGCTTTCCCGATGCTTGTCTTTGTCTACGGCACCCTCAAACGGGGGCTTCGCAATCATCACTTTCTGCGCCGGGCCCGGTTTGTGGGGGCTGCCTGTACAGCTCCTGCCTTTCAGTTGTTTGATCTGGGGGGCTGCCCCGGTGCCTGGTTGCCGGGCAGCGGGGTTATCCATGGCGAAGTGTACGAGGTGGATGCGCTGACGCTGGCCTCGCTGGATCGTCTGGAGGAGGTGCCGCGGGTATATCGGCGTGAGCGCGTGGAGACCGAATATGGCCCGGCGATTATCTATGTGTTGCAGCGGATGCCGCGCCGGGCGCGGCGCTGTGTGTCGGGGTATTGGCCCTGACAGGGGGGCTTCTTTTTTGTGGGAGCGGTCGTTCGACCGCGATGGCGCTGGCGGCCAAAATGCCATGACACGATCATGATTGCGGGGCAGGCTATGGCCATGACATTTCTCCGTTGTTTTCTCCTCTGTGTCCTTTTCCTGTCAGCCGTCCCGTTGCTGGCGGATTGCTTGCGTGTCCCCGGCCAGGAGGATGACCGGCAGGCCAATGCCGGTTGCCTGATTCTCAATGGCGAGCGTGTCTTGCTGCTTACCCATCGCTGGAGTGGCAAGCTGGGTGTGCCAGGTGGTACACGGGAAGACGCGGAACTGGCCCAGTGCACGGCGGCCCGGGAAACCCGCGAGGAAACCGGGCTGGCGGTCCGTGTGGGGCGCCGGTTGCAGGTGATGAAAAACGGTTTCCACCTTTATCGCTGCTACCCGCAGTCGGAGGCCCTGCCGGAAACCCTGCCGGTGCCGGCCAGTGGTTTCACTGAAGTGCGTGCTTTGGGCTGGCATGACCTGGAGGCTCTGGAGCAGGACCAGTGGCGGTTTCCTTATCAATTCGAACTGTTTCGGGATGTGGCCAGCCGGGCAATCCGCGATGAGAAGACCGACCGGTGGCCCTGACGTTTCAGGGCCGCTCGCCTGCTGTATGGCTTGGGGGACAGTTCAGCTCCAGCAGCCTGCCAGGGGCGCCATGCTGTGGGGCCGGTGACAAGAGGGCTGTCAGGCCTGCGCCTGACGGTATTGTGTGGTGCTCCCGATCAATGACTGAATGAAGGGTTGCCAGCACTCGATCACCGGGTAGCGCCCCTGATCTTCCAGCACATGAAAGACAGCACCAGGGATCGCCTGTGCCATTTTGCGGGCGGGCTCCAGATGTACGCTGCGGTCCAGGGCGCCGTGCCAGACCTGGCAGGGCAGGGTGATGTCCGCCATCTCAAAGCCCCAGGGACGCAGCACGCGCAGGTAATCATCAATGATGACCCGGGCCCCCTGAAACCAGCGGTGACGCAGCTGTGGCAGGGTCAGGGCCTGCACGTCCGGGTCATTGATCAGCTGCCCGTCCTTGTCATCCAGGAAGCGGGCAAAGAACGAGAAAAACTTCTCCGGGGAACGGTTGACGCCGCGCAGGGCCAGTTTGCCCAGGCCGATAAAAATCCGCGGGTCGCGTTCCACCATCTTCAGCAGCCGCCGGTGCATGATGTCCAGTTGGCCCTCCTTCATGAATTGCCAGGGCACGATGCTGCCGATAACCCCCACCTGCTCAAACAGTTGCGGGTAGCGCGCGGCGGCCGCCAATGCGTAGGGGCCACCAAAGCAGTACCCGGCCAGGATGGCTTTTTTCAGCTTCAGCCGCTCACAGAAGTGGCGCAGATCCTCGGCAAAACTGACGAAGTCGCCTTCGGGGCAGGGGCTGGAAATACCAAAGCCGGGACGCACCACCACCAGCACCCGCAGGCCCTGTTTCACGTACCAGTCGTCGTAGGGGGCATGGCAGGGCAGGTTGCCGGCCTGATTTTCAAGTACCAGCAAGGGCCGGCCTTCCGGGCAGCCATATTCGAACCAGCTCAGTACCCGGTTGTCGGGCAGGACCATGAAGCGTTCCTCGCGCCCGTCGTGGGTGGCCAGCGCAGGTATCGCCAGGAGTGCATGGCTCATGGCGCGACTGACCAGGGCGACCTGGCTGCTGATGCCGGTTTTCGACATGATCGATTTGAGCTGGGTGCGCGCGGTGTTCACGCTAATGGAAAGCAGCTCGGCGCTTTGGTTCAGGTTGCCGACCTTGCAGAGCAGATGCAGCAGGCGCGATTCCGCCGGGGAAATGGTGAACAGGCTGGCCAGCGAATCGGGTGACGGCGCGGTTATATTCCGGTCGGCAAATACCCACACCACGGTGGTGATGCGGGACACCTCATCCGGGGCATCAGAGCGGACCACCGGCATGCACAGCAACACCAGTTTTTCCTGCTCGGAATGCAGTAGCTGGCTGTCACGTCCCTGTTGCAGACGCACCACTTTCTGCAGTTGCTGTTTCAGGCGCGGGTCACTGAGCAGCAGACTGCCATTGTCGGTCATGCGTAAAGGGCCGGACGCCATGAGCCTTTCCGCCGGGGCATTGTGTTTTACCACCTGCAGCTGGTGGTCCAGCATCAGCATCGGCCAGGGCAGCCGGTTGGTCATGTCATTGAGAAGATGGTTCTGGTCTTCCTGGGAATGCATGTGGTGGCTGCTGCGCACGGCCCGATCCAGGTGTCCCAACAGGGCTTCCATGGCGTCCAGGTCCTGCTGGTCCTTCTGGCACCAGTCGACCATGGGTTCCAGCAGCTCGCCCCAGTCTCCGGGGGAGAGGGCAGTTTCGTAGATCCGGCCCAGCAGGGCATCCCATTTGCGTTGTTGTTCGTCCATGTTGCCTGTCTTTCCTTTTGTGGCCGCCGTCTTACGCCGAGGTTTTCAGACTCAGCGGCGGGCGGCGCCAGCGTTTGGTGAGCGGGGCGGTCAGGACCAGCTTGGCCAGTTCGCTCTGACGGCTGGTGCCGGTTTTCTGGAAAACAGCCTTGAGCTGGGTGCGAACGGTATGTACTGACAGGTTGTGACGGGCGGCGATCTGCTGGGGACTCAGGCCACGGCTGATATCGGTGGCTACCCGGGCTTCGGCCTCGGACAGTTCAAACAGTTGCATCAGGCTGTCCTGATCGATCAGCACATCCGTGGTCAGGTCGTGCAGGTAAAGAATCGCCAGCGGTTCCTGATAATGGCTCCAGAGAGAGTGTCTGCTGTGTTCGTGCCGCAACGGGGAAATCAGGCAGCGTAGCGGCGGCGAATGGTCGCCGGGCAGGGAAATTACGCCGCCGGCTCCGACCAGCGCAGTGTTGGGCAGGGTGACCTGGCGTAGCAGGGTGATGAGTTGCCCTTGCAGGCGCGGGTCCAGCAGGCAGAGCTGGCCCCTCTGCAGCGTCGCCAGTGGGTGCTGTTCCAGCAAAAGACGGGCATCGTCGGTGAGATGGACAATCCGGCCCTGGCCGGTGAGTAACAGGAAGGGTTGGGCCTGAATATTCAAGGTATCCTGCAGGCCTTGCCGTTGGTGTTCCATGGCGCTGATTTGGGTCTGCAAGCGGATGGCTCGGCGCACATGGCTAATCAAGTCGTTGATATCAGCGGTTTCTTCCCGGCTGTAGTGCCCTTGTCCGCCGGTACGCTGAATCAACAGTTGGACGGTGTAATCCTCGTCCTGCCAGACCGTGCCACAAACGCCATGGTGAATGTCCTGCTGACGGGCCCAGTCATTGTAGAACTCAGTGCGGTAGAAGGCGGCCTGCTGGCAGGAAAAATCCAGAAAGGTGGAATACAGGTGGCCGGGGAGTTTGTGTTTGAGTTCCGGGCGCCAGGGACAGGCGTTGACGTAATGGGTGACATACTGCTGGTGGGCGCTGTCATCGATATTGTGCTTGAGGCTGGAGAGTACGGTCTCGGCGTGCCGGTCCATGACCAGCATGCGGGCGGAGCGGGATTGCGTGGCACTGACCAGCTTCTCCAGAAATTGCGCCCAAGCCTCCGCGTTGCAGGGCGCTTCATAAAGCGTGTCGAGCAAGTCGGCACGCGAGGAGACCAGTAACCCGCTGCGGGCTGGCTTCGTCATAATTTGTTTTGATTCCCCGATATGACTTATAAGGTATCGCAGTATTGCTAAAATGAAAATGTAAAGTGTCAGCATCACAATTTGGTAAACAAAAAGGGGGCAGGGGTGATGGAAACGCAAAATGGGCTATTGGGGGAGCGGAAGCTGGCGGCCACACGGGTCGGCCAGGGGGACCAGACGGTGGTATTGGTGCATGGCTGGACCTGCCGGCGCAGCCACTGGCAGTCACTGCTGAGCTGCCCTGTGGAAGGGTTCAGCCTGTTGGCGGTGGACCTGCCGGGACATGGGGACTCCCGGGCCATCCCCCTGGATGCCTGGACGGTTGCCGGTCAGGCACAGGCCCTGGTCGAGGCGCTGGAGGGGGTGGACAACCCGGTGCTGGCAGGGCACTCCATGGGCGGAGCTGTGGTGCTGGAAGCCGCCCGCCGCATGGCGGTGAAGGCTGTACTGCTGGTCGATACCTTCGTGATTCCCTACGGCGACCTGGACGAGGACAGTGCCAGACAGGTCGAGCAGCCTTTCCACGACGATTTTCCGGCCGCCATCGACAATCTGGTGCAGAACAATGCCGGCCCGTCCATGGCGGAGGCGGACAAGGCGGCACTGGCGGAGGATATGGCGGCAGCGCCCGTTGAGGCCATGTTGCCGCTGTGGGGCGATCTGTTGCGCTGGTCACCGGATGCCGCCTTTGCTGAACTCTCCTGCCCGATTCATGCCATCAACGGGGATCTGATCGGCGAGGTGGCCAGGGCGCGCTGCGCGGGGCGCGTCAGCGAGTGGCACCAGCCCGGGACCTGGCACTTTCCACAGATGGAGCAGCCAGAGGTCTTCCGTGCGTTGTTCTGCAGGGTGATGGAGGCCTTGAGGTCCTGAATCCTCTGCCGCTTTCGTGACGGGCCGCTTCATGGGAAGCGGCCCGTTTTTCTCAGGGTATAACAAGTTTTTGTCACTTTTTTTCTGGCGTACCCCAAATGGGGGATGTGGCCCCTTCTCTCCATCGCTAATTTTAGTAAACCGACATCGGGGTGATTGGAGATAACACAATGAAGGGAATATTCAGTGTTGCCAGTCTGGCCATGGCCGTAGCCATCGCCGGGTGTGGTGACAGTGGTGGCAGCAGTGGCGGCGGAGGCTCCGGCACACCGCCTGCTGCAAAAGGGGCCGCGCTTTCCGGCACGGCCGTGAAAGGGCCCATGGCGAACGCTGCCGTGGCGGTCTATCAACTGGACAGCAATGCGGCCGGCGGCAAGGGGGCCTTGCTGGATGAAGGCAGCACCAATGGATCCGCCGCCTTCACCGGGGTAGTGATTCCCGAAGGCACCACCGGTCAGGTGCTGATCGAGGTGAGAGCCGACAGTGATACCACAGACCTGACCACGGGCCTTGCACCGGTGATTACCCGCTTGGTGTCCGTTGCCGACGCTGCGGACCTGTCTGGTGGTGCCAGCCTTTACCCCACCCCGCTGAGCACCATGGTGGTGAAGATGGCCCTGGCCAATGCGGACAGTGCGGCGGCAGGTTTTGCCGGCGATGGCAATGGCACCGTCAGTGACCAGGAATGGCTAACGGCATTGACCGTGGCCCAGGCCAAGGTCAAAAACACCTTCGGTTTCGGGCTGCTTGCGGACGTGGACCTGTTGAACACGCCGCCACTGATTACCAGTGGCACCACGGATGCCGCGTCACAGCAGCAGGTGCTCAACTATCGCACCGCAGTGGAAGGCGTGGCCGCCCTGGCCCAATCCCTGGCGGATGAATCCAACGGCGCGGCGCCGGGCAGTGCCAGTGCCGACAGCATCTTCGAGGCCCTGTCCGATGACCTGAGCGATGGCAAGGTGGACGGCAAGGCCGGCGACAACGCGCTGGACGACTTCGACAACATTGCCAACCTGACCCAATCCGTGGAAACCGCGCCCGGCAGCCTGATGGTGCCGGGCACCAGTATCCGTGTGGACAGCCTGGGCCAGGTGCTGGCGGATGAAACCGCCGATACCGGCGTGGAAACCGACAGCAGCGCCGTGGAAAACAGCACCACCACACCGCAGGCCGCCCGCACCATCAGTGATCTGGATGGCGATGAAATCGCTGACGAAGATGATCCGGATATGGATGGCGATGGCGTTGAAAACGGCCAGGATGCTTTCCCGGTGGATGGCACCGAGAGCCAGGATGCCGACCAGGATGGTGTAGGCGATAACGCCGATACCGATGATGACAATGACGGCGTCGATGACGAGGCCGATGCCTTCCCGTTCGATCCGCAGGAAAGTGCCGACAGCGACGGGGATGGTGTCGGGGACAACGCCGACGATTTCCCCAATGATGCCGGCGAAACCACCGACAGTGATGGCGACGGCGTGGGCGACAACAGCGACGTGTTCCCGAACGACCCTGCCGAAAGCGCGGACAGTGATGAAGACGGGGTCGGGGACAATGCGGATGCCTTCCCCGAAGACCCGTCGGAAACCACCGATAGCGATGAGGATGGTGTGGGGGACAACGCCGACGTCTTCCCCAACGATCCGGCGGAAACCTCGGACAGCGACGAGGACGGTGTGGGTGACAATGGGGACGCTTTCCCGCAGGACCCCACCGAAAGCGCCGACAGTGATGACGACGGTGTCGGCGATAACAGCGACGCCTTCCCGGGAGATCCGTCCGAAACCCAGGACAGTGACGAGGACGGCGTGGGTGACAACGGAGATGCTTTCCCGCAGGACCCCACCGAAACCGCTGACAGTGATGGCGATGGCGTTGGCGACAGCGATAAAAGTAATTATCATAAATAGTAATATTAGATATTTCATAAGTTTGTGTTTTAGTTAAAATGTTGAAATGCAATTATAAATTATTTGTCTTTTTTGTATAAGTCTGAACATACAGAACCATGGTTAGTCTTTTTTGTTTTGTCTTCAAATCTTTTTTTACTTTATACTCTACGCTAACAATTTTACCAATTCGTTTATCTTGTTCCGAAAGATTTAAAATCTTGAGTAGATCGAAAAATGCACCTTGTAAAGTAATCATGTAAGTGTTTACTACATAATTGTTGTTTTCGAAAACCGATTGAAAAGGGAAATCAATAATTTTTATGGAACTTTTTTTCGATATTTCTTCGGTTAATGTTCTAAAAATTTTATCACCACCAATATCTTTGGATGCACTTCCAATTAGTTGATCAAGTTGTGTTAACTGTTGTTCTAGACTAGATACTTGCTGTGGTGCACTTTCCAACTTTTCTAATTTTTTCTCTACCTGCTTATTCTCTTTACTCAAATTGATGGTTTTACTTATGGTAAGTATCCACACCAAAATAAAAATAATTGGAGTTAGAACTGTTAATAACAATATGTTTCGGATACTCTTGTGCATATCTATTTATCGTTATAAATAATTTCAATGGAAAATACTCCTATTCGCTTTTTTAAATCGTATTTATACGACTGTGCTTTAATTTCTTGGATAAAGTCAACGGAATGTATGTGGCTTAAAAATTCTTTGTAATTATTGATATCTCTAGCTT
>JAKSCQ010000006.1 GCA_022360555.1 Pseudomonadales bacterium | reverse complement strand
ATCCGCTTTGCGGACGAGGCGGAGAACGCCTTGCAGACCGAGCTGCATCATGCCTTTAAGCGTAACAACGGTTACTCTGATCTGGAGATCAGCCAGAAACGCACAGCCCTGGAAAATGTACTGATCCCGGAAACCCTGGCTGATCATGAGGCGCGACTGCGTCGGGCCGGTTACCGGCATATCCACATCTGGTTCCGGTGCTTCAACTTCATGTCCCTGCTGGCGGTACGCTAATGCTCATCAAGTCCTACCTGGAGGCCTGCCGGACGGCCCTGTCAGACCTGTATTCCCCGGACCGGCTGGACCGCCTGATGGCATTGAGTGAAGAGCGCCTTATCACCCGTCCCCATGGCGACCTGCCACGCTGGCTGGATGCCCTGTCTGCTCTGCCGGAAGGGCCGGCGGATTGCGATCTGGATGCGGATACCCTGCGCATCGGCCGGCCCGGCGAGCAGGATCCCGCACTGGTACGTGACGCGCTGCAGGGGCTGATTCCCTGGCGCAAGGGGCCGTTCGAGTTTTTCGGGATTCACATCGACACCGAGTGGCACTCGGACTGGAAGTGGCAACGGGTCGCGCCGCATCTGGCGCCACTGAAAGGCCGGCGTATTCTGGATGTGGGCTGTGGCAGTGGCTATCACTGCTGGCGCATGGCCGCCGCCGGGGCTCGGCAGGTGGTGGGCATCGATCCGACCATTCTGTTCCTGGTGCAGTATCTGGCTGTGCGCCGTTTCTCCCCCCAGTCCGATGTCTGGTTCCTGCCGGTGCGGATGGAAGAAATCCCTGCCGAGGCCGGGAATTTCGACACGGTGTTTTCCATGGGAGTGCTCTATCACCGCCGCTCACCGCTGGATCATATTCTGGAGCTGAAAGGGGCGCTCAAGCCCGGTGGCGAGTTGGTGCTGGAAACCCTGGTGGTGGAAGGGGATGCCCACACGGTGCTGATGCCGCAAGGACGCTATGCGGCCATGCGCAATGTGTTCTTCCTGCCCTCGGTGGCCCAGTTGCAAATCTGGCTGGAGCGCTGCGGATTCTCGCAGGTGCGTTGTGTGGATGAAAGCACCACAACGGTGGAAGAGCAGCGCTCGACCGAGTGGATGCGCTTTCAGTCATTGCCGGATTTCCTGGATCAGGACGATCCGTCCCGCACCCGCGAGGGCTACCCGGCCCCGCGCCGGGCGGTGCTGATTGCCCGCAAGCCCTGATAGATCAGTTTCGAGAAGCGAGTTTCGAGTTGCGAAAATCAAAACCCGCCGGGGCTGCTCGCAACTGTTTTGGGGGACAAGCGCCTGCCGCGCATTGTGCTGCCGGGTTCAGGCGGTGCGGGTCTGCATGGACGCTTCCAGTAGATAGTCCACCAGTTCCAGACGACTTTTCTCGTCAAGCCGTGTCAGGGAAGGCTCCAGCACGGCCATGAACTCGGCCATGGATGTCTGTTCTGCCAGGCTTTCCAGTTGCTGGGCCAACGGCGTTGTGGCTTCTTGCTCCGGCTTTTCAGCCAGCTGCTTTCGGGCCAGCGTCGACAGCACGATGGGGGTTTCATCATTGTGTGTTTTGAGGGTATTCAGCGCAGTATTGAGAAAGCTGGCCGCGTCCTGCTCCTTGCCCGGCAGGGTGCTGTGCAGCGCCACCCGGGTTGCCAGCACCACCTGAAAGTCGTCCAGTTCAAACTCCTGATCGGCAAACCACCGGGTCAGCCGTTCCGCCATGGCAAGCCCGCCGTTGGCATCGGTTCCAGGTAACAGGATAAACATCTGTTTGCCGGCCTGGGCACTGACCAGGGTATCCTCACACCGGCAAAACTCGCGAAGTTTCTGACCAAGTTGCTGGAGCAGCAGGCCGGTTCGTTCGTAACCGATATCGGCAAGGATGCTGTCGTAGTCAGTCAGGGTCAGAGCCAGCACACTCAGAGGCTGTTTGTGACGTTGAGTGTAGGACAGCCATTGATGAATAACCTGCTGGCTATGGCTGTTGGCACTGTTGCGTGCTGTCACGGCAGTCATTGGGCACCTCGGAACCACACATTAAGATGATCCTTCTTAATTGTTGTGGGGCTATCCGTGCCCGCGTCGTTCAATGTACTGTGAATACTGTTGCAGCACATCGGATGCATACCATATGTAACAACAATGTCCGGCACTGTTACGTACGCGTGTGCCGGAGGTGTGGCACTGGCATCGTCGGTGCCGGCAGGAAGGTACAATCAGGGTGTGACGGCACGGACTCCGGTGCCGGTTTGCAGAGCGAGGTTTCGATATGTCTGTAGTGTGGATTGTTGCCAGTGCGGTTCTGAGCTCTGCCCTGACATTGACGGTGGTAGCGCTGTGGGCGCATTTCCATTTTCAGCCGAAGTTGCGCAGCAACTTGCAAGAGGAAATGGACGAGCAAGTGGAAAGGGCGGCGCAGGTGCTGTCGGAACGGGTCGAGGAAGGTGTCCGGCGGGGGCTGGTGGAAGGTGTACGCAACCTGCCGTCCCGGGAAGTGCTGGAAGGGGCGAGCCGCAGCCTGGCGCGCACCAGCGCCGAACTGGTCAGTGAACGTTTGGGCCAGATTTTCGGCAACGGCAAGAAGGAACGATGATGGCCCGGACGCGGGCACAAGTCTGATCTGGCGGGCTTGCCGAGCGGGCAGCTCGACACATTCCACCATGTCGGCGTGATTCGTCACGCTCCCACTTCGGGGGCGTCAGCGCCATCCGTTGGCACGGTCCTGGCGTTGAGAGAGGGCCGTGTTGGCATGCTCAGGCTTTTCGCGGTAACAGCCTGGCCACCAGGCAGGCAATCCCCAGGCTCAGCATGGCCAGTGAGAGGATGTCCTGCTGCAAGACATGCCAGGTGGTTTCCCATAGATCGGACGCTTTCAGCAGTGACAGCAGGATCAGCAGGGTGCCGGTGAGGGTAAAGAACTGGTCCAGTTTGCGGGCGCGCCGCAGCTCGTCGCGCATCAGGCGCAGTTCTTCGAGCATGTCCTCCTGCAGGAGCTGCTGGCGGGCCACTTGCTCGGCCAGCTCGCCCACGTCCTGGGGCAGGGTGGCCAGTTTTTCCAGCCATACCGGGTCTTCCCGGCGCAGCAGCGCCAGCAGCTCCTTGAGGCGAACATGATCATCCAGCCAGTTACGAATCAGCGGCCAGAGGCTGAAGCTTTCGATCAGCTCGGCCAGTTGGCTGATGTGCTGTTCGCTGCCGGTGACCCGCAGGTCTTCGTGGGCGGTCAGCGGCTCGCTGGCGAACAGCCAATGGACCATGGCCCCCAGCGGACCACGGACCCGGATATCCACATTGCCTTCGTAGTCGCTCAGTAGCTCGATGCCGTCTTCGTAGATCAGGGCATAGACTACCCACAGCGGTCGCTCGGCACGAATGCGCACCACGGTCCCGTGCAGGGCGGCCAGTTTGTCGCGGCCTTGCTGGGTGCCGGTGAGGGTCTGGTTGAGCGTACTTTCCAGGCCTCCAAGCACAACGAGCTGGGGAATGCTACCGGTCTGAGGCATAGGTGAGGGGCTATCCTGTCTTTTTCTGGGGCCGGGTTGGTGCTTTCGGTCCCGGCCTGTTTCTAAAAATTACGTTATCTTTCTTATAATTAGGATCACAGCTCCCTATACTATGCGTTTTTATAATTACACAACATTGGCTTTAT
>JAKSCQ010000007.1 GCA_022360555.1 Pseudomonadales bacterium | reverse complement strand
TCAAAAGTTTTTCTCATTCTCAATGCAGAAAGAAAAATTTTACGATACCGGAATAAAATGCAACAAAGAATTTGCTCTTTAATTCTAATGAGCATTTTCTTTAAATTAAATCCTGTTCCTGCTAAAATAGTATTGATTACATCACCAATATACCCCTTCAGATAATTTTTGACCATTCTGTGATCATGCTTAATATGACCAATAACAGGTTCAATTCCAGCTCGTGCTCTAAATCTTTTTCTAGCTTTTTGTTTTTGATATTGATTAGAATTTTTTTTAGGAACAGAAGGAGAAATAATTTCCACGTCATTAATCACCTTTTTATATCTATAACCTCTATCGACCAAAGCAATTTTTGGCTTGTTATTGGTTAATCTTTCTGTTTGTTTTAAATGTGGTTCCAGAGTATGTCCATCATAAGGATTATCTTTAAAAGCAATAGCGCCTACTACAATTTTTGATGTTTTAGTTACCACAAAACCTGTTTTATTCCCAAATTCGAATTTTCTGGCCTCCTTTCCTTTGGCTATACATCTTACCTGAGGCTCATGTATGCTGTAAATCTTGTTTTTATCTCCTTTTTTCTGATTTAAAACTCGATTAAAAATCACAAACAATTCTTTATATTTTAATTTTTTCTCAGGACTTAATTTCCGATCCAAATCCCTCATTTGCCTACCCGCTATAGTTTTGATCTTTCTTAAAGCTGCTTTTGCTTTTTTTCTCCTTTTTGGATGATTATGAAATCGTTGATCAATCATCAATTGTTTTAATTCTCGCAGGTATGTTTGACGTAACTTTACTCCCTCTTCTTTGGCTATTTTATTAATCCGCTTAATGATTTTTTTATGCAATTTGGCATCTGTAGGATAAGTAATATTCTTTTCCTGAACGGTGCTGTCTATCAATACTTCTTTTTCCTGAGCCTCTTTTCCAAACAACAGGATTGATATTTTTAATAACTCCTCAGCACCTTCTTCGCCAATTCGTTTTCTAAAATGAATAAAATCAGTAGGATCAAAAGGTTT
>JAKSCQ010000121.1 GCA_022360555.1 Pseudomonadales bacterium | reverse complement strand
CTTTATCGTGCGCAAAGCCGCGAAGAGTCTCTCATGGGCGCCCTCTCCCGGCTTATGCTGGGCATCATTGTGCTAGACAGCAATGACAAGGTTATCTATCGCAATAAGGTGGCTGACAGTTTAATGGCAACACACAACTCACTGCAGGTGGTCGGCGATAAACTCCATGTCCACAACACTGAAGACAATCAGGCCTTTACCAAGATGGTGAGCACTCTGCGCGACCCGCACATCACCGGAAGCCAGCGCGACCAAGCCGTCGGTCTGCGCCACCCGGACCGCCCACATCCACTTACCATCCTTGGCGCCACAACTCGGGAAAGTCCTTACAAGTTTGGCGAAATATCGAACCAGGGACAAATCGTCCTGTATCTGTCTGATCCAGATTCTCGCTTCTTCGCCCCGAAAGACGACCTGACCAAACTCTTCGGTCTAACCCGCAGTGAGGCAGAACTCGCAATCGCACTTGCTAACGGACTTAGCCTGGACGATTTCGCCAAGCAAAAACGTGTAGGCAAAGAAACCGTGCGCTCTCACCTAAAAGGTGTTTTTTCCAAGTTGGGAGTCAGCAGGCAACAGGATGTTATACGAATAATTCTGGGCAGCGGACTGGGATGAAGAAAGAGAGCTGCCAGCTCTAACAAAGCCCCTTAAAGCAAATATATTCAAGAGAACATCTCTCATTCTCGATAGAAGTGATGAAAACAGCCTTCTCTGGCCCGCATCGAAGAGTCACTCAAAAGGGGCGACAAACGAAAGTTGGCAACCAGGCTATAATTCCGCAACTCTTTGTTATTTAGGAAAAAATAATCCGACTCACATCACAGATACGATACCGGCCTCGACATACATAATCATCTTGAGTGCGCAGCAGAAGCCCTCCTTAACTGAAACATCGCAGCTTCAATATATCCCACCCAATGCTACTGGATACGGCAGCCCTTTTGGCCTAACCACCCCATCTTACGCCCCAACTGGTTCGTTAGTTGTATTTCAACGATATACAGAAACCACGCAAGGCAACTTATCTAAAAGCATTATGTTTTACCACCTGATTCCGGTTCAGAAATTTAGATTTTTTAATAAGGCCAAGCCTTGAATATCCCCCGTTCGGGGGAAGAAATCGACCAGGTAGTTGACCATTATATTAGCAATGCGATTTTGTGCTTCTGACTGAGGAATTCCAATGAAATGGATTCATTCACTTTGTATTCCAGCCATCATTTTATTATCAGCTTGTGGTGGTGGCGGAGGTGGAGGAGATGCCGTAGTCAGCGGAGATTCCGGGAGCGCTGTGTCAATCCGCATGGAAAGCGACGGTCTCCCCGTGAATTCCGCTGCAGTTCAGGTCCTGACCGTTGAGGGCACGGCCCTGAAGAAGGAATCCTATACAGGGTTACTCAATGGCGAAGAAATCATCCTCGCCAAGACCGTGCCTGGAAATCTGCTACTCATGCTTCCTGGTGACCTCCCACCTGGAAGCCACGAGTTGGTCGTGGACATTGAAGGGAAGAAAAAAACACTCCACTTCGAATCCAGAGCGAGTACGGGCGCAAACCGCCAAACGGACTTGCCCAGCGTACAACAGACTCTTCTGGACTCCATCGCGGATGCCGATGATGCCGTGGCCACACTTCAAACAGAGGGAGCGCCACAAGAGCGTATCAACGAGGTTATTGCTCACCGGGATGCATTGTCGATGGTGTTGGCAGAACTCGACACGCTGACCGACGCAGAAATTTTCTATCTAAGGCAGTACTTCTCTTTTAACCTGCAGACGGATACACCATTGGTTGGCACTTCTGCAGCTGCAACGCCCAGAAATTGGGACGCCTGCGTCGCCTCCTTCAAACGACAACATCTGGCGCTGGCAGGTCTCATGACGGCGGTTGTCATCGGCGAAGTTCTTGTTCCCGCTGCGAAAGTTGCCTGGGCCAACCCGCTTGTGGCAGTAGCGATCGGGGGTGTTGCCGGAGTCGCAGTTATTAAAGTGTGGCCGAAGCTGATGAGTTCTATCGACGATTTCATCGCCGATTGCGCCTCGATCAACACCACCTCGCTCGAACAGGATCTTGCCGTCCGCTCAGCAAGCGCAGTTGCTCCGCGAACAACTTCGATCATCGACGATGAACGACGTGAGTACGAGAACGATCTTGCCAAGCGTTACCGCCTGGTCAACGAATACCGGTATGAAGAACAGGCAGCCAGTCTCCTGCCGGATACCCGTTCGGCCGTGATCAGGCTCTCGGATTTCTTGCCTGACGAGAAGGAAGCGTTCTTTCTGGCGCGCCTCGTAAAAGACTATTCCGAAGAGGCCCCGGCAGCCTCACTGAACCTTGAACAGATCAGTGCTCCCGATGTAACCGGGGATTTGGCTCCCACTGGCGAGAACACCTTCGAGCTCACTTTCAGCAAGGCCACGGGTACACCGTTCGAGAACGAGTTCACCTTCGTGATCTACGATGCGACGAATGACATTGCCACCCGCTATACCGCTCGCCTCTGGTCAGACGGGCACTGCCCCGACTACACCATTGACCTTGCCAACGTAGTGCTTACCGACGACAAGTGTATCGTCATTCAGGCCCGGCCTGAAATAGATTCACTTGACTATCAGGAGTACCAGCAGCAGGCGCTGGTAATGCGGGAATACTACACGGTAGGTAATGCAGCGGGCATCGAGCTCAAGAGCCTCAAGGGACTCAGCGATTATGATCACATCCCAGAGATGTGGGTCGAGCGTATCGACGCTTACTATCAGTATTCGGTGCTGTGGGAAGAGCCAGGTCGACCCTCGGTGCGTGCCAGGAATGTCCTCTATTCCGTAGGCGGCTCCGACCTGGAGTACATCTATTCAGCGCCCATTCTTCAGTTGCGAGGTAATTCCCTTGAATGGGATTCTGTGCTTAAGGAGGCAATATACTACCTCAACGACTCTCCGGGCCCGGTCAGTGCCCGGGAACTATACAGCGATCCACTCCAGAATGATGACTACACCTGGAGCAGCGTCATGCGCGAGCAAGCATGGTATGACGAACTCGGCAACATCAGGAGTCGACATGTATTCTCGGAGCCGATGAAAGGTCCTGATGGAACCTGGGCCAGCGCAGAGGCCGAGGGCTACAATTACTCTGAGTCAGGAGAGATCACCCTCGAAGTAATTTATCACGTACCGGCATTTTCCAACGACGGGGTACTGCAGGCACCAAAGAGTATCTATCGAGACTGGGATGGCGATTCTCTTGTTGAAGAAACCATTTTCACTCTTCCGCTGCAGACTACTGCAGGTGACTGGCAATCAGTACCGGAGGAAAGGTTGTACTCAGTGGACGGTTGGACAGAGCTCAGCTATTACTCTGCCCCGCTCTTGGCTACGGATGGCACCTGGGAGTCCCTGGTGGTCCGAAAGGAGACCACGTATGACACCGGCGGTACGACAGTCCTGATCCAGTCGGAACCGCTGCAAGCCACGTCGGGCGAATGGCAAAGCGTGATGCTATCCACCTCGTCGAGCGAGCCATCCGGGTACAGTAACGACGCGGTCTTCTCGGAGCCTCTGCAGCAATCGGATGGCAATTGGGTGTCGGTGATGGAAAGCTCCAGCCGGACTTGGGAGGACGGGACATCCCAGAGCATCACCTACACGAATCCACTGCAGAACGACGACGGCAGCTGGACTTCAGTACTTGACGAAGAGCGCAACTATTCGGGCGCAACGATGACGAGCATCGCGACCTATGCAGCGCCGCAGAAGCCTTCAAATGGAATCTGGGGCACATCCTATCTGTCGCGCACCATCTGGTCGGGTAATAGCCGGACTGAACTCGACTATTCGTCACTGCTTGAGGCCCCGGACGGAAGCTTCGTAACGTCTGTAATAAAGACCAAACGCGCCTATGACGGCAGCACGCTCCAGACCGAGTGGCTTTACGCTTCACCCTATCTCGACGAGTACGACACCTGGACGACATACATTCGCCGCGTGAACTACCATAGTAGTGGCTGCTACACGACCTATTCCCAGAACGGCAGTATTCTGACCGACACGTGCCAGTAAGCACGAAGCCCTGCCCCGACGCGCTTGCTTTACGCCCGCATCCGGGCAGGGAAAATAACCAGTTGGCGATAAGACGGGGTAGAACGCGACCAAGCTGTAATCGCACATACTTATAATACAAAGGCACCCGAGTATCGCTATGACTATTGCACAGGTGTGTAATTGCTTTATATAAAGAGCTCACAGCACAACCGGGATAGTTACTACACCATAAGCTACACTTAAACAGTAGATCTCGACGGTCAGTAATGGATGCTAGTAGACAATGGCCAAGGAGGATCAAGACGATACAATACGAAGATGTGTCCGTCACAATAAACAGACATAGAAAACAGGCTCATCTACGGTGCTAAGCAAACTACTGTATCGGCGCGCTTTACGGTGGCAGTCGGCCGCTTCCAGCGAGGCTGGCCCCAACAAACCCCTTAATGAAGACTGTGTCCTGCTTAACGACACGGTAGAGCTGGCTATTGTCTGTGATGGCGTTGGCGGGCACGGTAATGGTGACCTTGCTTCGCAACTTGCCTGTAAGTACCTGGGGGATGCGTGCAACCAACAAAAGCCCCGTGACGGCGAACAGCTGCGGCAACTTATTCGGCAATGTCACCAGCACCTTCTTGATCACATGCAGCGGTCCCCGGACACAGCCGGCATGGCCACCACCGTGGTTCTGGCACTTAAGATAGGCAACAAAATCTGGATGGCCTGGGCTGGTGACAGCCGCGCCTATCTCCTCCGCAAAGGCAAACTCAGTCAGCTCACCGACGACCATAGCTTCGTCAACGAGAAGGTCACTCAAGGCATTCTCAGGCGCGAGGAGGCAGAACACCACCCCATGGCGCATCTCATCACGTCGTCTCTGGGAGGAGGAATCAACAGCCTCAAGCGTATTGGAACCAGAAATCTGGCCATAAAACCCAAGGATCGCCTTATCCTGTGTACAGACGGCGTTCATGCCTACATGAGTGAAAAGGCTTTCGAACAGGCCGCCTCACAATCAGCTCAAGCCCTTGTACAACAAGCAATAGACAACAACACCAGAGATAACTGCTCTGCCATATGCATAGACATGCTATAGCTCATACTCGTGAATCAAGCCATCCCATAAAGTAAAATCCTGCCTTGATCGCATGCAGTCGAACAGGCAATTAGGAGCATTCAGAGTGAAGAGGCACCTTCAGAACACCCTTATCGTAATACAAGCCTGCTTTTTGGCT
>JAKSCQ010000008.1 GCA_022360555.1 Pseudomonadales bacterium | reverse complement strand
CCAGGTTGGGGTTGGGGATAACCAGAACTCGGACATTGCTGCGCTTTTCGATTCGGGCAACAACATCACGCTTTTCATTCAGCAGGAAGGTACCGACCGGTACCGGAACCTGGGCTCGGATCTCGGAAGTACGCTCTTTCAGCGCTTCTTCTTCGACCAGTCGCAGGATGGACAGGGACAGGGAGTGAATATCACGGATAGTGCCCTGGCCGTTACAGCGCGGGCAGACAATGCCGCTGGTCTCTTCCAGGGATGGACGCAGGCGCTGGCGGGACATTTCCAGCAGGCCGAAGCGGGAGATACGGCCAAGCTGGACGCGGGCGCGATCCATCTGCAGGGCTTCACGCATCTTGTTTTCGACATCACGCTGGTTCTTGTTGGAACTCATATCGATAAAGTCGATAACGATCAGGCCGCCGATATCACGCAGGCGCAGCTGGCGGGCGATTTCCTCGGCCGCTTCCAGATTGGTCTGCAGGGCGGTTTCCTCGATATCCGCCCCCTTGGTAGCGCGGGAGGAGTTGATGTCGATGGAAACCAGCGCTTCGGTGGGGTCGATGACGATGGAGCCGCCGGAGGGCAGCTTCACTTCACGCTCGAAAGCGGTTTCGATCTGGGACTCGATCTGGAAACGGGAGAACAGCGGGGTCTCGTCGTTATACAGCTTGATCTTGTGCTGGAAGTCCTGCATCACCTGCTGCACGAAGCCCTGGGCTTCGTCGTAGACCTTTTGGGAGTCGATCAGGACTTCGCCGATGTCCTTGCGCAGGTAGTCGCGGATGGCGCGGATGATGACGTTGGATTCCTGGTAGATCAGGAAGGGCGCCTTGCGCTCCTTGGCGGCACCATCAATGGAGTTCCACAGCTTGAGCAGGTAGTTCAGGTCCCACTGCAGTTCCTCGGCGCTGCGGCCCAGGCCGGCGGTGCGTACGATCACGCCCATTTCGTCGGGGATGGTCAGGGCGCCCAGGGCTTCCTTGAGCTGCTGACGTTCTTCACCCTCGATGCGGCGGGAAATGCCACCGGCGCGGGGGTTGTTGGGCATCAGTACCAGATAGCGGCCGGCCAGGCTGATGAAGGTGGTGAGAGCGGCCCCCTTGTTGCCACGCTCTTCCTTGGCCACCTGGATGATGACTTCCTGGCCTTCCTTGATCACTTCCTTGATGTTGATGCGACCCTGGATGTCCTTGGGGTCTTTCTGGAAGTACTGGCGGGAGATTTCCTTGAGAGGCAGAAAACCGTGGCGCTCGGCGCCGAAATCCACGAAGGCGGCTTCCAGGGAGGGTTCCACCCGGGTGATCTTGCCCTTGTAGATGTTGGCTTTCTTCTGTTCCCGTGTGCGGTGTTCAATATCCAGGTCATACAGCCGCTGGCCGTCGACCAGTGCCACCCGGACCTCTTCGGGATGGGTGGCGTTAATGAGCATACGTTTCATGGTGCTACCACAAGTTCGTGGCGGCACTGGGCAGGGCCGGGGTAAAACCGGTAGCAGACCAGTGGGAGTGCTGAAGGCTTGTCACGGCAGGGCGCACGCACGCCGGGCGTGTGTTGTCGCTTTCCTGGGTGAGGCTTGTTGCCTGAGTCAGCGGCTCTCCGAGTTGTGTGCAATGCTTAATGCGTAATCGTGCTGGCAATTGTGAGCCAGTCAGTAATGCTTCACGCGATTGCTGTAGCCCGGGGCGGTTTACTGGCCCCCTGAGTCACACAGCAATGTCTAAACTCTTGTCTGTCTGTTTTCCAGGTCTATCGACCGGCGCTGCAGTGCCGCCATTGTTAATGTTCAGGACCCGGTGTGGGTGCTGTGTAAATGGGTTCTGCTGCAGCGTTTCGCCTCTCCATGTGGGAGGGGCCATTAACGCTATTGTCAGACCTGAGGCGGGCTCTGTGTTGTTCGGCATGTGCCGGAGCGGGCCGGACGGCGAATGGTCGCTGCGCGTCGCCGTTCCCTTTTCAGGTCGACGCTTGACTATATCAGCAAAAGACAAGAGAGATCAATCGGATAGGGAGGGTAGTTGATAGTTGATAATTGGCAGTTGATAGCTTTGCGATATCGGTTCGCGGTTGTTGATAGGGGGCGTGGCCGCGTTCCGGTGGCGGCGCTCACTGCTGACGAGGCCGGATATTCATTATTCACTATCCACTGTGTTTTTCTATACACTCCGCGCCATGTCAGACGATACCCCCGCAGCGAACCGTGTCAGCTTTGTGACCATCGACGAAGGTCGGCACGGGCAACGACTGGACAACTTTCTGTTCACCCACCTGAAAGGGGTGCCCAAATCCCGTGTATACCGGATTATCCGTTCCGGCGAGGTGCGGGTGAACAAGGGCCGGGCCAGGCAGACTACCCGCCTGGCCGCCGGGGATGTGGTGCGCATCCCCCCCATTCGTACCAGCGAGTCCGAGGCACCGCCGGTGGTCAGCGACGGGCTGACCGAGCGGCTCAGCCGTGCCTGCGTCTATGAGGACGAGCAGCTTTTCATTTTCAACAAGCCCGCCGGGCTGGCGGTTCATGGCGGCAGCGGGGTCAGCCTGGGGCTGATCGAGGCTCTGCGGGTCATCTATCCCGCAGAAAAGGAGCTGGAGCTGGTCCACCGTCTGGACCGGGATACCAGTGGCCTTATCATGGTGGCGCGACGCCGTTCCTTTCTTCGCAAGCTGCAGCGGTTGATGCAGGGCGGCAAGGTGGAAAAGCGCTACTGGCTGATCTGCCAGGGGTTCAAGGGCAAGGAGCGCAGCCTGGAGGCCCCGCTGCTCAAGATGCAGAACGGTAATGAGCGGATCGTGCGGGTTTCCCGGGAGGGCAAACCCTCGGTGACCCACTTCCGGCTGATCGAAAGGCTGAACAATGCCCAATTGGTGGAGGCGACCCTGGAGACCGGGCGCACCCACCAGATCCGGGTGCACAGTCAGTTCGGCGGCTTTCCGTTGCTGGGCGATGACAAGTACGGCTCCGACAAGGGTGCCGCGCTGCTGGCCGCCACCGGCAGGAAACGCCTGTGCCTGCATGCCCGCAGCCTGGTGTTTCCGCATCCCGTCACCGGCAAGGTGCTGAATGTCACGGCGCCGCTGGATGATGATTTCGAGGCAATCCTTACAGCCCTGCGAGGTGGACGGTGAAGTACGAGCTGGTGATTTTCGACTGGGATGGCACCGTCATGGATTCCACCGGGCGGATTGTTAGCTGCATGCAGTTGGCGGCCCGGGATCTGGCTTTGCCTTCACTGGCTGATGAGGCGGTGCGAAGCATTATCGGGCTGGGGCTGCCGGAAGCCATTGGCACGCTCTATCCGATGCTGGACGGCAACGGCATCGAGCAGATGCGCGAGCGTTATGCCTTTCATTTTGTGGCGGCGGAAAAAACACCCAGCAGTCTCTATCCCGGCGCGGAGGAAGTGCTGACCCGGCTGCGCGACAATGGTGCCTTGCTGGCCGTTGCCACCGGCAAGAGCCGCAAGGGGCTGCAGCGGGTGTGGGGCAATACCGGCATGGCGCGCTACTTCGATGCGTCGCGCTGTGCCGACGAAAGCCATTCCAAGCCGCATCCGGCCATGGTGCTGGAGCTGCTGGAAGAGATGCAGGTGGCGCCGCAAAAGGCTGTGGTGGTCGGCGATACCACCTTTGACCTGGAGATGGCGAAAGCGGCCGGTGTCGACCGTGTGGCGGTCAGTTATGGCGCCCATCCGGTGGAACGGCTGCTGCCTTGTGAGCCGCTGGCAGTGATTGATAAATTGAACGACTTGCTGCCAATTGTGGCAACCAGTGAAATGATCACGGAGAGTCTGTAAATGGAAAACCAACCCCCTTCGCAGCGGCCCGGAAACGAGCGTGAGTGGAAACTGATTGAGAAGCTGCTGGGCCAGGCCCAGGACGAACATCGCAAGTCCCGTCGCTGGGGGATCTTTTTCAAGGTTCTGACATTCGTCTACCTGTTTGCGCTGCTGATCATCATGTTGCCGGGCAAGACCGGGCAGAGCATGACAGTGGCGGAAGACCATGTGGCCATCGTGGAGGTTTCCGGTGTGATTGCCCCGGACCAGGAGGCCAGTGCCGACCTGATCACCACTGGCCTGACCCGTGCTTTTGAGGCGGAAAACAGCAAGGCCGTGGTGCTCAAGATCAACAGCCCCGGTGGTTCGCCGGTGCAGTCCAACCAGGTGTACAACACCATCAAGCGCCTGCGTGAGAAGCATCCGGAAAAGAAGGTGTATGCCGCCATTACCGATGTGGGGGCGTCCGGTGCCTACTATATAGCCTCGGCTGCGGATGAGATTTACGCGGACCCGGCCAGTATTGTCGGCTCCATCGGCGTGATCATGGCCGGTTTCGGTCTGCAGGAAGCCGCCGACAAGCTGGGGGTGGAGCGCCGTGTACTCACCGCCGGAGAAAACAAGGCATTGATGGACCCGTTCTCTCCTGTCAAACCGGAGGATCGCGCCCATATGCAGCTCATGCTGGACGAGATCCATCAACAGTTCATTACCGCCGTTAAGAAAGGTCGTGGCGATCGGCTCAAGTCTGAGGCACACCCGGAAGTGTTCTCCGGCCTGTTCTGGACCGGTGAGCGGGCCCTGTCCCTGGGCCTGGTGGATGGCCTGATGAGCCCGGGTGATGTGGCCCGCGAGGTAGTGGGAGAGGAAGAGATCATCAACTACAGCGCCAGCCGTTCCCCGCTGGAGGAATTTGTTCGTCGCTTTGGTGTGTCCATTGGCGAGGGCATCGCCGGCCAGTTGCAGCTTGACGCTGTGGTGCCGAGTATTCGGTGAAGGGCTGGTGACAAGCGACTAGCTGCAACACGGGGTGAAGGTGTTGCCTCTGTCATGCGCCTCGCACCGTACTGCAGCTTCAGACTAAAAAACCGCGCAAAGGCGCGGTTTTTATTTAGCTGCGAATCAGCGCGGAACCCGGTCGCTTCAGGTGGCACTTGCCTGGCTCCGTGTTGCAGCTTGTCGCTTGACGCTTGCCCGTTACCTTATAAAGGCAGACGAATCCCTTCCGCTGCCAGGAATTCGGTGAGCACCACCAGTGGCAAGCCCACCAGGGTGTTCGGGTCCCGGCCTTCCAGGGCCTTGAACAGCACGATGCCTAGTCCTTCGGACTTGAAGCTGCCGGCGCAATTGAGCGGTTGCTCGATATCCACATAGCGTTCAATCTGCGCCTGGCGCAGGGTGCGAAACTGCACATGGAAGGGGTCGCAGGCCACCTGGCTGCGCCCGGTTCGGGTATTGAGCAGGCACAGGCCGGTGAGGAAGGTCACCCGCTGGCCACTGGCGGCGCTGAGCTGTTCGATGGCCTTTTCCCGGGTGCCGGGTTTGCCGAGAATCCGGTCGCCAATGACCGCCACCTGATCCGAACCGATAATCAGGGTGTCGGGGTGTTGGTCCGCCAGGGCGAGCGCCTTCTCGCGGGCCAGGCGCATGACCAGTTCCGTGGGCGATTCTCCTTCCCGGCGGGATTCGTCGATATCCGGGCTCTGATGGATAAAATCCAGATTCAGCTTGTCCAATAGCTCACGGCGAAATGGCGAGGAAGAGGCGAGTAACAGGGTCGGTGTCGGCTTGGTCATGGTCATCTCCGCGTGTTGCCGGGCCAAGTTTAGAGATGTTTTTTTCCGGACGCACGAAAAACCCTGTTTCTTCAATCGCTTAGCCAAATATATACACTTTGACAGAAGGGCCTTGCGGCCCTAGAATTGCGCGCTTATGTTTTCAGGGCAACTGCCACAGTTCCTCGATCCCCGCAAATATGCGGATCAGGGTCGTGTCGTTGAGGGCCAGCTTACCGTTGCAGACCTGCCACGCCTGCAGGAATACCGGGAAAGTCTGGACCAGCCGGTGGAAATTTCACTGGCTTTCGACCGTGATGAAGAGGGGCATCGGCGTATCAAGGGCGAGGTCAGCACCACTCTGGTGCTGCAATGTCAGCGCTGCCTGGAGCCAGTGAATTACCCGGTCCGAGCCATTATCAATGTGGCTTTGGTCTGGAGTGAGGATCAGGCTACGGCACTGCCGGAGCGACTGGACCCCTGGCTGGTAGGGGAAGAGCCCATGGTGCTCACCGACCTGCTTGAAGAGGAACTGTTGCTGGCCATGCCGCTGGTGGCGCTGCATGACCCTTGCCCGACAGCTTTGCCGCAGGAAAGCGGTGAACCTGAGAAACAGGAAAACGCGGATAATCCTTTTGCCGTGCTGGCCAAGTTAAAAGGTCAAGGCAAGTAAATTCAGGCTGATTCAACGCCCGAGGAGCTCGAAATGGCTGTTCAACAGAACCGTAAAACCCGTTCCAAGCGCGGCATGCGCCGTTCTCACGATGCGCTGACTGCGTCTGCGCTGACCGAAGACACCAACACCGGTGAAGTGCATCGTCGCCACCACATCTCTCCGGACGGCATGTACCGTGGCCGTCAGGTGGTTCGTCAGGTTGAGACCGACGACGAAGAATAAGTGGTACGCAGACGGGAGCTTCGGCTCCCGTTTTGCTGTACGCCATCTATTGATGGCGTGAGAAATCCTCCTGCGGGAGGATTTTTTGTAAGCGGATACAAGGGAGCCTGTTTCCGCAGCCGTTTTTTGTCAGAATGCGCACGCAATAATTCTGAATAAAAGGAAGCAGCCATGTCGGTTGTGACGTTGGCGGTGGATGCCATGGGGGGGGATCACGGTCTGGCCGTGACGGTACCCGCGGTGGCAAAGATGCTTTCCCGCCATGATCATCTTCATTTCATTCTTGTCGGCCAGCCCCAGGCGCTGGCCGATGCCGTGAAAAAGGCCGGCATCGACGGCCATTCGCGCATCAGCATTCAGCCGGCCAGCGAAGTGGTGGCCATGGATGACCCGGTGGCGGTGGCCCTGCGGCAGAAAAAAGATTCCTCCATGCGTGTGGCCATCAACATGGTCAAGGAAGGGCGCGCCCAGGCCGCGATCAGTGCCGGCAATACCGGTGCTCTGATGGCGGTCAGCCGGTTCGTGCTGAAAACCCTGCCGGGCGTGGACCGGCCCGCTATCTGTACCGCCATTCCCACCGTGTCTGGTCATTCCCATATGCTGGACCTGGGCGCCAATGTGGATTCCGAGCCCGCGCACCTGCTGCAGTTTGCCCTCATGGGGCAGGCGCTGGTGAACGCCGTCGATGGCGTGAGCCGGCCCCGGGTGGCCCTGCTGAATATCGGCGAGGAAGACATCAAGGGCAACGAACAGATCAAGGAAGCCGCCGCCATGCTGCGCGATGCCCGCCACATCAACTATGTGGGTTTTGTGGAAGGCGACGGCATCTTTGCCGGCGAGGCGGACGTGGTGGTCTGCGACGGCTTTGTCGGCAACGTTTCGCTGAAAACCATGGAAGGCACGGCCAAGATGATCAGGAACATGATCGAGGAAGAGGCCCGTCGTTCCTGGTGGCGCAGCCTGTGCGCCCTGTTTGCCATGCCGGTGTTCAAGGGGCTCAAGTCCCGCATGGACCCGGACCGTTACAACGGCGCCAGCCTGGTTGGCCTGCAGGGCGTGGTAGTGAAAAGTCATGGCGGCACCACGGAGCAGGGCTTTGCCAGTGCGCTGGAAGTGGCCGAGCTGGAAGCGCGCCGCAACGTACCGGCCCTGATCCGTGACGCGCTGGCCCCGGAGAGCGACCAGAGCTGATGGTTTGCAGGCTGCCAGAGCCTGTTAATACTTTGTTGCAGGGTGTCCCGGACAGAAAAAACGAAACCGGGCATACTGCACCGCAAATTCAAGAGGATGTTGCATGTCCAAGACAGCCTTTATCTTTCCCGGTCAGGGTTCCCAGGCACTGGGAATGCTGGCGGATTTCGCCGACCGCCCCGCGGTACGACAGACCTTTCAGGAAGCGTCCGGGGCCCTGGATCTGGACCTTTGGGCCCTGTCCCAGGATGGCCCCAAGGACGCCCTCAACCAGACGGAAAATACCCAGCCGTTGCTGCTGACAGCCGGTGTGGCTCTGTGGCGTCTGTGGGAGCAGAGTGGTGGACCGCGTCCGGACTTTCTCGCCGGCCATAGCCTGGGTGAGTACACCGCACTGAGTTGTGCCGGCGTCATCAATCTGGGCGATGCCGTGCGCCTCGTGCGCACCCGCGGACAACTGATGCAGCAGGCGGTGGCCGAAGGCGAAGGCAAGATGGCCGCCATTCTCGGGCTGGATGATGAACAGGTCCGTGCCGCCTGCGAGCACGCGGCGCAAGGTGGTGTGGTCGAGGCGGTGAACTTCAACGCGCCCGGTCAGGTGGTGATTGCGGGTTCCGCCGACGCGGTGGAGCGGGCCATTGCGGCCTGCAAGGAAGCCGGTGCCAAGCGCGCCATGCCGTTGCCGGTCAGCGTGCCGTCCCATTGTGCCCTGATGAAGCCGGCAGCGGAAAAGCTGGCGGAGACACTCAATGCCACCCGCTTTCACGCAGCGGAAATGCCAGTGGTCAACAATGTGGATGTGGCCATGGAAACCGCCCCGGAACAGATTCGTGATGCCCTGGTTCGCCAGCTCCATTCACCGGTACGCTGGGTGGAAACCGTGCAGGCCTTGAAGGAACAGGGCGTCACCCATGTCTATGAATGTGGCCCGGGCAAGGTGCTCTGTGGCCTGAACAAGCGGATCGACCGTGAAATGACAGCGGCCGCGCTGGAAACCGGGGATGCCTTCGATGCAGCCCTGACAGGCGGCTGAAAGAGGAGTAGGGATGTCTGAGAAAAAAGTGGCTCTGGTCACGGGGGCAAGCCGTGGCATTGGCCGGGCCATTGCCGACAAGCTGGTGGCCGATGGCTTCTTTGTGATCGGTACCGCCACCTCGGAAAAAGGCGCGGCCGCCATTGGTGATGCCCTGGGCGAAAACGGTGCCGGCAAGGTGCTGAACGTGGCCGACCGCGAGTCGGTAACGGCGACCGTGAAAGCCATCAATGATGAATTCGGCGCGCCCCTGGTGCTGGTGAACAATGCCGGCATTACCCGCGACAACATCATGCTGCGGATGAAGGACGATGAGTGGGAAGATGTGGTTAACACCAATCTCAATTCCCTTTTCCGCGTCAGCAAGGCCTGCATGAAAGGCATGACCAAGGCTCGCTGGGGGCGCATCATCAACATCAGTTCGGTGGTGGGTACCATGGGTAACGCCGGTCAGGCCAACTATGCAGCGGCCAAGGGCGGGGTAGAAGGTTTCACCCGCGCATTGGCGCGCGAGCTGGGTTCCCGTAACATCACGGTGAATTCCGTGGCGCCGGGTTTCATTCAGACCGACATGACGGACGCCCTGCCCGAAGCGCAAAAAGAGTCGCTGCTGGCAGGCATTCCGCTGGGTCGTCTGGGGCAACCAGAGGAAATTGCCAGTGCCGTTGCCTGGCTTGCCAGTGACGGCGGTGGCTATGTTACCGGGACGACTTTGCACGTAAACGGTGGCATGTTCACGGGATAGCCCCAAAAGCGGGCATCTGAAGGTTTCTGAAAAAACGGTGTAATCAGCTGTTTTTGCAGAAGAAAATATTTGGAAAAACTTGAGGGGACAGCACCGGTCCAGTCGGCTTGCAAGCGCAAACAGCGTTCACCTAGAATAGCCGCTGACAGGTGCTAGCACACCATTAATCAGGAGAGTTATAGGATCATGAGCAGCATCGAAGAACGCGTATCGAAAATCATCGTAGAACAACTGGGTGTTAAGCCGGAAGACGTAAAACCAGAAGCGTCCTTCGTTGAAGATCTGGGTGCAGACTCCCTGGACACCGTTGAGCTGGTGATGGCACTGGAAGAAGAGTTCGAAACCGAAATCCCGGACGAGGAAGCTGAGAAGATCAACACCGTTCAGTCTGCTGTGGACTACATCAAAGCCCACAGCTGATTTCTGGTACTGAAGCATCAACAGAAAAGCCGCAGGTTCCGGGAACTTGCGGCTTTTTTGTGGCTGTCACTCAGCGAGTGGATTGCTGGGCGACAGCGCGCCCTATAGGCGATAAACAGACTCTTACATAACGGCGGTCAGATACGGGGTGGTTTATAGTAATCTGTCGTCTCAATATTAGATGCCCCATTTTTGGAAGGACTGGAGGTAATTCGGGTGACGTCACGGCGAGTTGTAGTTACAGGTATGGGAATGCTCACGCCACTGGGTGCGGATGTGGCGTCCACCTGGGAAGCGATCAAGGCAGGGAAAAGCGGTATCCGCAATATCGAGCACTTTGATACCGAGCCGTTTTCCACCCGCTTTGCCGGCCTGGTACCGGACTTCGAGGTTGGTGATTTCCTGTCACCCAAGGATGCCCGCAAGATGGACATCTTTATTCAGTACGGGCTGGTGGCGGCCATTCAGGCGGTTCGAGACTCCGGCCTGGACATGGAAAAGGAAAACGCCGGGCGGGTAGGGGCAGCTATTGGTTCCGGCATCGGCGGCCTGACCAATATCGAGGACAACCACCTCAAGATGCAGGCATCCGGCCCGCGCAAGCTGTCCCCGTTCTTCGTGCCCGGGACCATCATCAACATGATTGCCGGCAACCTGGCCATCATGTACGGCATGAAAGGCCCCAACTTTGCCACGGTCACAGCCTGCACCACCGGCACCCATAACATCGGCTTTGCCGCCCAGCAGATCATGCTGGGCCAGGCCGATGTGATGGTGGCCGGGGGCGCGGAAAAGGGCTCCACGCCCCTGGGCCTGGGCGGCTTTTCCGCCGCGCGGGCACTGTCCACCCGCAATGATGACCCGCAAGCGGCCAGTCGCCCCTGGGACAAGGAGCGTGATGGCTTTGTCCTGGCCGACGGCGCCGGCGCCGTGGTGCTGGAAGAGTACGAACATGCCAAGGCGCGCGGTGCGACCATCTATGCCGAGCTGGCCGGTTTCGGCATGAGCGATGATGCCTACCATATTACCGCCCCGGCGGAAGGGGGCGCGGGGGCCATGGCGGCCATGCGCAACGCCATCGACAATGCCGGGATTTCGCCGGACCAGGTGGACTACATCAATGCTCACGGGACTTCCACCCAGATGGGGGACCTGGCCGAAATCGCTGCCATCAAGGGGCTGTTCGGCGAGCATGCCCGCAAGCTGGCGGTCAGCTCCACCAAGTCCATGGTCGGCCACCTGCTGGGCGCGGCCGGTGCCGTGGAAGCGATCTTCTCGATCCTGGCCATGCGCGATTCCGTGGCGCCACCCACCATCAACCTGGATAACCCGGACGAAGGCTGTGACCTGAACCTGGTGGCCAATACGGCCCAGGAATGCGAGATTCGCTACGCCCTGTCCAATTCCTTCGGTTTCGGTGGCACCAACGGCACCCTGTTGTTCAAGAAGGTCTGATGAACCCGAGGGACCGGGGCCTTGCCTATGGCGATGGCCTGTTTGAAACCATCCGTGTCACCGCTGCCGGCGTGGCACCACTCTGGCCCCGCCACCTGGCACGCCTGCGGCGTGGCATGGCGGCCCTGGCGCTGCCGGCGGTACCTCTGCCCCGTCTGGAGCAGGCGCTGCAGGACGGGATTGGCGCCCTGGGTGGCGAGCCCGGGGTGGTCAAACTGGTCCTCACCCGGGGCGTGGGCGGTCGGGGTTATCTGCCACCGGCCAACCCGGTTCCCTCCCTGATCTGGCAAGTGTCCGCGCTACCGGTGTGGAGTGAGACGCAACGGCAGCAGGGGGTTGCACTGGGGCTGTGTTCCCGTCCGCTATATCCCGATGCCTTTGCCGGCCACAAGCACCTCAATCGTCTGCCCCAGGTGCAGGCGCGTATGGAAGTGGACCGCCAGGGCTGGGATGAAGGCCTGTTGCTGTCGAGCTCTCGGCAGCCACTGGAAGCCACCGCCATGAACCTGTTTGCCCGCCTGGACGGTACCTGGTGGACGCCGGATCTGACGGCAGCCCGGGCAGGGGTTGCCGGTGTCATGCGTGACTGGCTACTGGACACCCTGCGCGACAGGGGAGAGCCGGTGGCCTGCGATCTGAGGCCGCTGTCACAGCTTCGCCGTGCCGATGGGGTGTTTCTCTGCAACAGTGTTGTCGGGGTGCTGCCGGTGCGTAAACTGGCCCAGTGGCAATGGCCGGTGCCGGCAGCAATACACGAGCTGCAGCGGTTGGTGGATACGCTGTTGAGCGACTGATTTCCTTTGGCTGGCCCTATCTCAAACCTATAAACAGGCTCTACAATTTCCCCATGCGAAAAAAAATCCGAATCTTTGGGCTGCTGGTTGTCGTTCTGGTAGTCGCTGTTCCGTTGGCGGGGGCCTGGATCAGCAGTTATCTCCATCGTCCGCTGGACATTGCCGAACCCCGTATCGTCGACGTGTCCCGGGGAGCCGGGCTGAGCCGTGTGCTGGTTAACCTGCAGAATGCCGGCGTGCTGGGCGAAGGCCTGGAGGCACGTTTCCGGCGTCTCGGGGCGCGGCTTTACAGCAGCTTCACCGGTATGGATGCGCGCATGCATGTGGGCGAGTACCGCCTGCAACCGGGGGATTCCCTGCTGGCACTGCTGGAAAAAATGGACCGGGGCGAAGTGATCCAGCGCAGCCTGACCCTGGTGGAAGGCTGGAACTTTCGTGAGCTGCGGGCTCATCTGGCCTCCCGGGATACCCTGGAACAAACCCTGGATGGCTTGAGTGATGAGCAGGTCATGGAAAAGCTGGGCAAACCGGGCCAACACCCGGAAGGCTGGTTCGCCCCCGAAACCTACTTCTACACCCGGGGTACCCGTGACTTGACGGTGCTGCGTCGGGCGCTGGAGCGTCAGGAAGCCGTTCTGGAAGAGGCGTGGGGGCAGCGTATGGACAACCTGCCCTTCGATGAACCCTACGAGGCCCTGATTCTGGCTTCCATCGTTGAAAAGGAAACCGGAGTCCCGGAAGAAAGGCCGGAGATTGCCGGTGTCTTCGTGAACCGCCTGCGCAAGGGCATGCGTCTGCAGACTGACCCGACCGTGATCTATGGCATGGGCGAGGCCTACGACGGCAACATCCGCCGTTCCGATCTGCGCCGCCCCACGCCCTATAACACCTATGTGATCCGTGGCCTGCCGCCGACCCCCATTGCCATGCCCGGCAAAGAAGCCATCCATGCTGCCGTGAACCCGGCCGACACCGAGTCGCTGTACTTTGTTGCCCGCGGTGATGGCAGCCATTATTTTTCCAAGACCCTGGCCCAGCACCAGAAGGCGGTGCGCGACTATCAGCTTCGCCGCCGGCAAAACTACCGCTCTTCACCGGGAGAGACCCAATGACGGGACGTTTCATCACCCTTGAGGGTGGCGAAGGCGCCGGCAAAAGCAGCAACCTGGAGTGGCTGGCCGGGCAACTTCGTGCCGCGGGCAAGCGCGTCCTGCTTACCCGCGAACCCGGTGGTACGCCGCTGGCGGAGTCCATCCGCAACGTCCTGTTGACGCCATCCGATGAACGCATGGCGGATGATACCGAGCTGTTACTGGTGTTTGCCGCCCGGGCCCAGCACCTGGAACAGAAGATCCGTCCGGCACTGGCCCGGGGGGAGTGGGTGCTATGCGACCGTTTCGTGGATGCCACCTGGGCCTACCAGGGCGCCGGTCGCGGACTGAATGAGAGCGCCATTGCCCGTCTTGAGCAACTGGTGGTCCGTGACACGGTGCCGGACATGACCCTGCTGTTCGATGTGCCGGTGGACGTGGGTATGGCCCGGGCCGGCAAACGGGCCGCCCTGGACCGCATCGAACAGGAGGATCGGGCCTTCTTCGACCGTATCCGGCAATGCTACCTGGACCGGGCCAAGGCCGAACCCGGCCGTTTCCGGATGCTGGATGCCTCGCAGCCCCTGGATCAGGTGCGCGAACAGATGCAGCCCCTGCTGGAGGAAATGCTCACATGGCAGTAACCCGAGCCCGTATCCAGGTCCCGTGCCCCTGGCACCAGGACGCCATGGTGCAACTGGTCGAGCAGCACGCTCAGGGCCGCTTGCCCCATGCGCTACTGTTCAGTGGTCCCCGGGGGGTTGGCAAGCTGCGCATGGCGGAATCGCTGGCACAGACCCTGTTGTGCGAGAAACCCGCCGGGGGACTGCCTTGTGGCCAGTGTCAGGGGTGTCAGCTCAGCACCGCCGGCACTCACCCGGACCTGCACCGGCTCAGCCCGGAAGCGGGCAGCCGGGCCATCAAAATCGACCAGGTACGGCAACTGGTGAGCTTTGCCACCCGCACCGCCCAGTATGGCGGATACCGGGTGGCCATTATCCAGCCCGCCGAGGCGCTCAACCGCAATGCCCAGAATGCCCTGCTCAAGACCCTGGAAGAACCGGGCGGGCAGACCCTGCTGATCCTGGTCAGCGACCAGCCGACCCTGCTGCTGCCCACTATCCGCAGTCGTTGCCAGCAACGCCTGTTGCCGGTGCCGGAGCGTCAGCAGGCGCTGGAGTGGTTGCAGGGTCAGGTGGGAGACAGTGCCGCTTCCCTGCTGGATGCAGCGCAGGGGGCGCCCCTGCATGCACTGGCCCTGGAGCAGGCCGACTGGTTTGCAGACCGTGAAAAACTGCTGGAAGCCCTGGTGTCGGTGGCCGAAGGCCGCCAATCCGTGGCCCAGGCTTCACCGCTGCTGGCCAAACACGACCCCACGGAAATGGCCGGGGTGATTTATGGCTGGCTGTCGCGAAGCCTGCACCAGAGCATCAGTGGGGAAGCCAGCGCTGACAGCCGTCTGGCGCCACTGCTGGAGCGGCTGGGCCGGGCGGTGCCCCCGGCGCGGCTGCTGCGTGCCGGCCAGCGAGTGCTGGAAGGCCGTCGGGCGCTGCTGTCCGGCGCCAACCCCAACAAGGAACTGCTCTACGAGCAGTGGCTGCTGGTGCTGGTGGGCGTTGACGCTGCCGCGGCGGCCCACTAATCTTCCCCATACAGTAATAATAATTTCGTAACCGGCGGCAAGCCGGATTCACATTTGGCTAAGAGGCTCGACCATGAAGATGCCCGGCGGGCGCAGCGGCATCCTGTCGCTGTCCATCAAGGACAAGGCGGTGCTGTATTCCGCATACATGCCCTTTATCACCAATGGTGGCCTGTTCATCCCCACCGAAAAACAGTACAAACTCGGCGAGGAAATCTTCCTGCTGCTCAACATCATGGACGAGGCGGACAAGATTCCGGTGGCGGGCAAGGTGATCTGGATCACCCCCAAGGGGGCCCAGGGTAACCGCAGCGCTGGCATCGGCGTGCAGTTTTCCGACCAGGACGACACCGCCCGCGTGACCATCGAAAACCACCTGGCCGGTTCACTGGAATCCGACCGACCCACCCATACCATGTGACGCTGGCGCGCAACGCGCCACCACGCGGACAAACAAATCTCTACCCGGAAACGCCAGAGGCCGCGCTCATATTTTGGGCGCGGCCTCTGGCGTTTAAAAACAGACAAACTGGTTTCGCGTGTTGCGTGCAGCGCCAGTACAATACCCGCGTTTGTCATGCCGGAGCATTGAATGTCTGAAGTTGCTTTTGTGGATTCCCATTGCCATCTGGATCGCCTCAACCTGGATGCCCATAACGGGGATTTTGATGCCATGATGGCCGCCACGGCCGAGGCGGGCGTCAGCCATATGCTGTGTATCGGTGTGGACCTGGAAAGCTTCCCGGATGTGCAGGCCCTGGCGGAGCAGCACGACCACGTGTTCGCCAGCGTGGGGGTGCATCCGCTCTACAAGGAATCCCGGGAACCAGCCGCGCAGGAACTGGTGGAACGCGCCGCTCACCCTAAAGTGGTGGCCATCGGTGAAACCGGGCTGGACTACTTCTATGCCAAGGAAGAGCGGGAGTGGCAGAAGCGTTATTTCATTGCCCATATTCAGGCGGCAAAACAGACAGGCCTGCCGCTGGTGATTCACACCCGGGGCGCCAAGGACGATACCCTGGCATTGTTGCGCGAACACGGGGAAGGCAAGGTGCGTGGCGTGCTGCACTGCTTTACCGAAGACCTGGACATGGCGCAGCAGGCCATCGAGCTGGGCTTTTATATTTCCATTTCCGGCATCGTCACCTTCCGCAATGCCGAGGCCTTGCGGGAAACGGTCCGGGCGTTGCCGCTTGATCGTTTACTGATCGAAACCGACTCCCCCTGGCTGGCGCCAGTGCCGTTTCGCGGCAAGCCCAATGAGCCACGCTATGTGGCGCAGGTGGCGGAGCGTGTGGCGGAACTGAAAGGCGTGGATGTGGCGGAACTGGGCCGGATCACGGCGGATAATTTCTTTTCCCTCTTTGACAAGGCGCAACGATGAATCTGTATCTGATGCTGGTACTGGCCGCCCTGGGCGGCGCCGGTTTTGCGGCGCTGGTCGTGGTGCTGCTGGAGCGCCGCCGGGCAGGGCGCCGTGAAGCGGAACTGCTGGCCGAGAAACAGGCGCAGAGTGAACCACTGGCGCAGGTGCCCCTGTTGAAGAATCAACTGGCGGAGACGGCCCAGCGTCTGCAGGCATCCGAACGCCAGTTGCAGCAACTGGGCGCGGAAAAAGCCCGGTTGGAGGAGCGCCTGGCCGGCCAGGAAGAAAAACTGGCCTTTTCCGAAAAGAATCGCGAACAGCTCAAGCAGGAATTTGAAAACCTTTCCGCGAAAATTTTCGAACAGCGCGGCAAGCAACTGCAGGAACAGCAGCAACAGGGCCTGGACGGCTTGCTCAAGCCGTTCCGCGAACAGTTGTCGGACTTCCGTCGCCGGGTGGATCAGATCCATAGTGATGAAACCCGTGCCCAGGCGTCCCTGATCGAACAGCTCGGTCAGCTCAAGAGCCTGAACCAGCAGATGCACGAGGATGCCCGCAACCTCACCGACGCACTCAAGGGCCAGGTAAAGACCCAGGGCAACTGGGGCGAGATGATTCTGGAACGGGTGCTGGAGTCCTCCGGGCTGACACGGGGGCGTGAGTATGAAACCCAGGTGACCCTGAAGGATGAAAGCGGCCAGCGCCGGCTGCCTGATGCCATTGTCCATCTGCCGGAAAACAAGGACGTGGTCATCGACGCCAAGGTGTCACTGGTGGCCTATGAGCGCCTGGCGTCGGCGTCCACACAGGAAGAGCGCGAGCAGGCCCTGCGCGAGCATCTGGTGTCCCTGCGCAGCCATATCAAGGGTCTGGACATCAAGGATTACAGTGGCCTGGAAGGCATCCGCAGCCTGGATTTCGTGCTGCTGTTCATCCCCATCGAGGGCGCTTTCATGGCCGCCATGGAGCAGGACTCCAGCCTCTACACAGATGCCTTTGCCCGCAATATCGTGCTGGTCAGCCCCACCACCTTGCTGGTTACCCTGAGAACCATCCAGAACATCTGGCGCTATGAATACCAGAACCGCAATGCGCTGGATATCGCCGATCGTGCCGGGAAGATCTGCGATCAGGTATCGCTGATTGACGAATCCCTGGGCGACCTGGGCGACAAGCTGGGCAAGGCCCATGATGCCTGGGACCTTACCCACAAACGTCTGACCCAGGGCAAGGGCAACCTGCTGCGCCAGGCGCATCAGCTCAAGGACCTGGGGGCCAAGGCACGCCGTTCCCTGCCGGAGCCGGATGATTCCGACCCCGCCGAGTGAGGGCATTGTCCGACAAAATAAACAGATTTTTGCAGCGTAGAAATATGCACTAAAAATTGTTGCAAAAATGTCAAAACGTGTCGGTAAAAGTGCCGAATCGTGTTGGAAAATGACAGGACTTGCCAGTCATTTAGTGGGGCTCGCTGGTACCCGGGTGCCATCATTGTAATATCAGAACTGGGTCACACGCATAAGCCGAATTCCTTGGTTAGTATCCCTTGCGTAACGAAACGCTAACCAAGGGTAATTTTATGTATCGTTTGATGTTGGCCCTGTTGCTGGGGGCAGGACTGGGTCAGACGGTATCGGCGCTGGAAGCCCAGCCCCGGGTCATCGGGGGACAGGATGTTACAGTCAACAGGCCGTGGATGGCCGAGGTGGAAATCAGTCGATCCGGGAATCCTGACTATGCTGCCACTCTGTGTGGCGGTACCTTGATCGCACCGCAATGGGTGCTGACCGCCGCTCACTGTGTATCGAAGCTGGCGGATTCCCCCGAGACCTTGTTTGTCTCGCTGGGGACGTTGAACCGCACTCACGAGGCGTCGGAACAGCATGCTGTCACCGCTGTGCACGTGCATCCCAACTACAGCGCCACCCATTTTCATAATGATCTCGCACTGCTGAAGCTCGCCACGGCCAGTGGCTATGCACCGCTGGATATGGCGAAACCGGCCATTGTCAGCGAGCTGAGCCGGGGACCGGCGGATGAAGCGCTGGATATCTATGGCTGGGGCTCGACCCAGCCGGATGGCAATGGCCTGTCCGATGTACTCCAGCATGCCAGCCTGGACTATGTGACGCCGTCCTATTGCGCCAGCCAGTGGGGCAATATCACCGGCAACCAGATCTGCGCCGGAGAAATGAACCCGGCCCCTGCCAGCCAGGACACTTGTCGGGGCGACAGTGGTGGGCCGCTGGTGTACGAGAAGGGCGATCAACAGTGGCTGGTGGGCGTGACCAGTTATGGCCATGAAACCTGTGCCACCCGTGGTGTGCCGGCAGTCTACAGTCGCGTGGACCGCTATCTGCCCTGGCTGGAAACCACCACCTCCGGTGGGCTGGTGGACCTGGCGGTGCAAAACCTGCCATCCGATCAGTACCGCAGTGTGGGTAGTGCGCTTTCCCTGTACCCGAGCATCACTAACAAGAGTGAGCGTAACCACGCCAGTGGGGTGGGCTTGCGCATCGAGCACAAGGCGGGTGTCCAGATCTCCGTGGCAGGGTTGAATTGCCGCAGCTACTACGGCTATACGGACTGTCTGGATAACCGCTCGCTGGCACTGGGGGCGCAGACCTCCGCCTATTCCCTGTCAGTGCGCAGTAGTGGACGCTGGGCGGACACCGTCCGGGTCAGTCCGATCAGCCACTCCCACGATTATTTCAGCCTGGGCAGCGAATCCTTCCGGTTGGTATTCAGTGACGAGCCGGATGTGGTGCTCAGTCTGACTACCCGCAAGGGCAGTGATGGCCTGGTTCGGGTGAATGCCCAGGTGGAGAACCGGGCCACCCACCAGGCCGCCGCCCGGGTGCGGCTGGGGTTCAGTCTGCCCACGGGCTGGCAGGTGGAGACATTGCCCGACAACTGCCACGGCAGCCGTTCGGTGCAGTGCGGCCTTGGCGATATCGCGCCGCAAAGCCTGGCAGCCCAGCAGTTGCTGCTGAACGGGCAGGGCAATGCGCGCATGACCGTCCAGGTCTGGACGGATAACGGGGATTTCCCTGGTGGAGATGCCAAGGCGACCACCCGCCCGGCCGAGGCCCGTAGCAGCAATAGCGGTCAGAGTGGTAGTACAGGTGGGGGCGATTCCGGTGGCGGAGGCGGCAGCCTGCCGTTGATCAGCCTGCTGGGGTTAGCGCTGCTGGGTGTTCGACGGCTCAACCAGTGACAGGTGGCGCTGGCGCTCCGGTGCCAGTGCGCCCTGATTTCCTTTCCAGGGCACCGCGTCCATCCCCTTGGGAATGCTCGTTAACTGGAACGGGGCCTTGATGATTTCGAAGTAGGGGGAGTGGTCGAAGTCGGCGGCGATAATGGCCCGGGGCTGCAGGCGCAGCAGGCGCGCGCCCTGGTCCTCTTCCTTGACCAGCGGCAGAACCGGGAACTGGACAAAGCTGAAGGCGTCAGCCACCACGGTGCCACTGAGCACCCTGATCAGTTCGCCGGCCCAGCGACGAAACAGCCCGATGCGCCAGCGCAGCGGCAGCCAGCGCCAGGGCATCAGTGTCATCATCGTCAGCGCTCCCCAGGACTGGCTGCCACCGGCACCAATACGGCTGATGGCATAACGCAACACATCCTGGGCTTCATTATCACTCAGCCCCTGTGCCCGGCAGACCCGCATCTGCCGACCCTCCAGCGCGGACAGGGGCTCCACGATCAGGCCACGCTCCAGGCGGGCATCAATCACCAGTTGGGTATCCGGTTCGCAGGGCGTGTAATCCGCCAGCAGGGCACGCAGTGCCGGGTCGGCCACGTCATGGAGCCGGCCGATATACAGCACCGCACGGGCATAACGGCTGTCGCCGATCACCTTGAAGGTACGGTCCACACTGCTATGGCCGGCCACCAGCAATACATCGCAGGGGCGGACCACGGTGCGCAGGCTGTCCAGATCCGCACTGGGCTGGCCGCTGAACGACTCATCCCGTTGCAAGCGATGGCAAATCCATTCGTAGAAGGCTTGCAGGCGGTTCATGGGCTCTCCGTGAAGAAATATGGAAGCCGGAGCTTACAACAGGGCCAGGGTCCGGTCGATGACCGAATCTGCAGTATGGAAGTGCGGTGAGAAACGCACGCCACCGCCGCGTTCGGCGCAGACCACGCCGGCTTCCCGCAGCCGCTGGTATGTCTGTGATGGTGACTCCTCCGGCAACGTGAAGGTAACGATGCCGGCCCGTCTGGCGGGCTCGCGGGGGCTGAGCAGGGTCGCGCCGCGACGGTCCAGGCCATCAATCAGCCGCTGCACCTTTTGCTGCAGGGTAGCCGCCACCTGTTCCATACCTTCTTCTTCCAGCAGGGACAGGGAGGCTTCCAGGGCATGGATACCCAGCATGTTGGGACTGCCGCACTCGAAGCGCCGGGCATTGCCGGCCACCTGCCAATCGGTGGTGGTGTAATCGCCGGCGTTGGCCACCATATGCCAGCCGTGCTGGCGCAGGGTGAGCTGGTCCTGCACCGGGCGGCGACAATAAAACAGGGCAAGCCCTTCCGGGCCCAGCATCCACTTGTGCCCGTCAGCCACGACAAAGTCCGCGCAGGCGGTTAGCGCGGAAAAGGGCAGTGCCCCCAGAATCTGGATGGCATCCACACAAAACAACACGCCACGTTCGCGACAGGCCCGCCCGATGGGAGCCATGTCCATCAGCAGCCCGGTGCCATATTGTACCGCCGACAGGGACACCAGCCGGGTGCGCGGGCCCAGAGCCTGTACCACGGCCTGTTCCGGGGCGTCGCTATCCAGGCTCACTTCAATCACTTCCACGCCCTGGTCGGCCAGCGCCTGCCAGGGAATCCGGTTGGAGGGAAACTCCTGGTCGCTGATCACCACTTGGTCGCCGGGCTGCCAGTGGATGCCCTGGGCAATCACCGACAGGCCCTCCGAAGTGTTTTTCAGCAGGGCCACATCGGCGCTGTCCACATCCCCAATCAGCCGGGCCAGCCGGTGGCGCAGGCGCTGCTCCACCTTGAGCCATTGTGGGTAATCACGGGCGCCGATCTCGGCGTTTTCACTGGCAAAGCGCACCACCGCATCCCGGGTGCGGGTGGGCCAGGGGGCCACGGCGGCGTGATTCAGGTAAAGCAGGTCCTGCGGATGGGGAAATTCCGGGTGAGCGGTTTCCGGGGCAGACATGGGGCCTCCCTGATGCTGTCTGTCATATCGGCAGTCATGACGTTACGCTAACCGGAAAGGTGTTTCCATGTGGGCGTTGTCCATATGCTTATAAAAACGGAATACGTTAGAATTACGAGAGCTGGCTGCTGGAAAACCCGTTGCGTGCTCAGCGTGGCCTGAAGCGTGCAGCTGTTGTGTCTTGTCTTGACGGACAGGGTGGGCCCCCTTTCCTAGAGACAAGGCGCAGCAGATGTGCGCTTCAGGCCGCGCCCTCCGGGTCTTCCAGGCTGGTCCACACTCGTTTTGATGGGTCGACATACACCCTCAAAATTGCGCCCCTCTTTGCCTTTTGCCGAGGGGGTGACCAGCCTGAGAGACTGAGCATGCAAGGGGTTTTTCAGCAGCCAGCTAGAATCTCGTGTCTTGCCCGACCGCGGGCCCAAGGAGAACTAGATGGGTGACCTGGAAAAAGCCACTCGCAAAGCGCAGGAATTTCGTCAGCGTGAACGTCAAATTCTCGATGCCGCGCTGGAATTGTTCCTGGAGGAAGGAGAAGACCGGGTAACCGTGGAGATGATTGCCGACCGGGTAGGTATCGGTAAAGGCACCATCTACAAGCACTTTGAAACCAAGAACGAAATCTACCTGCTCCTCATGCTGCGCTATGAGGAAGACCTGGCGGAAGTGTTCAAGAGCATCTCCGGCGCCGACGACAAGGAAAAGCTGGCCCGCGAATATTTCCGTTTCCGCATCAGTGATCCCAAGCGTTACCAGTTGTTCGACCGACTGGAAAACAAGGTGATCAAGGACCATGCGCTGCCGGAGCTGGTGGAGAAACTGCACAGCATCCGCGAAGCCAATTTCTCCCGCCTGACCGAAATCGTCGAGGCGCGCATGGCCGAAGGCTCCCTGGAAGACGTGCCGCCGATTTACCACATCTGCTCCGCCTGGGCGCTGGCCCATGGCGCCGTGGCATTGATGGAGTCGCCGTTTTACCAGCGCCTGATCGATGACAAGGACGACTTCCTGGATTTCCTCATCGAGATCGGCATCCGCATGGGCAACAAGGGTCAGCGAGGACCACGATGAGTCATCCCGAGGACCTGCTGGCATTACTGGAAAAAGCGGAAAAGGACGAGACCGGCCTGCCACCCGTGCACCAGTGGAAACCGGAACGCCATGCCGATATCGACATGCGCATTGCCCGCGATGGCACCTGGTATTATCAGGGGTCGCCCATTGAGCGTGAGCGCATGGTGGCCCTGTTCTCCACCATCCTGCTGCGCGAAGGCGACGATTACTTCCTGATCACCCCGGTGGAAAAGTTGCGTATCCAGGTGGATGACGTGCCCTTTATCGCCACCGAAGTGCAGCGCCTGGACGAAGCGGGCACCCCCCGACTGATCTTCACCACCAATGTGGGCAGTCATGTGGTGGCCGGACAAAAACACCCCATCCGCGTGGAAACCGACAATGACACCGGCGAACCTTCCCCCTACCTGCTGGTGCGCGACAACCTGGAAGCCCTCATCGGCCGCAGCGCCTTCTACCAACTGGTGGACTGGGCGACGACGGAGCCGGATGGCAGGGTGGTTGTTGAGAGTGAGGGGGTGGAGTTTGAGTTGGGAAGCTTGGGGTAATTAATAATGAATAGTTAATAATTAATAACACGCGAGACAAGACTATCTTGTTTGCAACGCATGAGGCCGCGCTCACTTGGTGGGCGCGGCCTCATGCATTTACGTTACGGTTGAACTGATCGCGAAGCCATTAATTATTAACTATTCATTATTAATTACCCCACCGTCACACTAATCAGCAACAACATCATCAGCACCACACAAACCCCTTTCCACAACCGCAGCTCACTCACCGTCGTGTCCTTGGTGGGTCTGATATTTCTTACCGGGCGGCGCAGGGCGTCGCGGAATTCGGCGGCGTCGGCGAAGCGTTGTTTGGGTTCGCGTTGCAGGGCGATTTGCAGCACGTTGTTGATCCACAATGGCACAAAGGCGTTCTGGCTCTGCAGCGGGGGCAGGGGGCGGTGAATGCCTTTTTCGTAGCGGCCCTGCCAGGGCAGGGTACTGGTGAGCATTTCGTGGATGATCACGGCGGCGGAAAACAGGTCGCTCTGCTCACTGGGGGCTTCCCCGTCCACCAGCTCCGGGGCCGTGTAGTCACGGGTACCCAGCGGAATGCTGGCGGTGTGCTGTTCCATGCCACGGCAGTGACAGCTACCGAAATCCACGATGCGCACCAGGCCGCTGGTGTCCACCATGATGTTTTCCGGTTTCAGGTCGCCGTGAATTACATCCGCTCGGTGCAGGGCGCGAATGCCATTGAGTAACTGGTCGGCCAGATACAGTTTTTCTTCCACGGCGGCGTCGGGGTGGTTTTTCAGCCAGGCTTTCAGTGTGACTCCGTCGATGAACTCCAGATGCTGGTACAGGCAACTGGGGTTGTCCGGCAGGGGCAGGGTGCGCAGCAGGTGGGGATTGCGCAGCCGGTTGGCCACCCAGCCTTCCATGACAAAACGCTCCAGCGCATCCCGGTCGTCTTCCAGGTTCACGGACGGAGTCTTGAGCACGGACTGCCTGCCGTTTTCATCTTCCACCAGATACAGGTGGCTGCGCACGCTGGCGTACAGTTCCCGTTTGACGGTAAAGCCATCCACCCGAATGCCCGGGCTGAGCGGGGGCGGCAAGGGCAGGTTGCCACGTTGGCGCATGGCCTCGTCGGCGCTGGCATCGGGCAGGGCATCTACCTGCAGCACCTGACAACTGAGGTTGTCATCGCTGCCGTTGGCCAGGGCGGCCTCCGCTAGCGCGCGGGCGGCCACTTCCGGTGTCTCCGTGCCGCGCAGGATGCCCTGCATGCGCGAGCGGGACAGAAAGTCGTGCACGCCATCACTGGTGAGCACATAGACATCGCCCACCTGCAGTTCGTGGCTGCCGTAGTCCACATCCAGGCGGGTGTCACCGCCCATGACACGGGTCAGCACCTGGCGGTTTTCACCGATCAGCCGGCTGTGATCCCGGGTCAGGCATTCCAGCTTGTCGTTGCGCAGCCGCCAGATCCGCGAATCGCCCACCTGGAAAAGGTGGGCGGTACGCGAGCGAAGAATCAGCAACGACAGGGTACAAAGGTGGCTTTCACCGGCCTGGGTCTGACGACACAGCCAGCGGTTCAAGGCTTCGAGTACACGTTGTGCCGAGCGTGGCACACTCCACAGCGCCGGGGTGGCGTAGTAGTCGCTGATAAAACCCAATACACAGGATTCCGCCGCTTCCCGGGCAGCGCCCGCCGTGGACAGGCCATCGGCCAGGGCGGCCACCACCCCCTTGGTGCGCAGCAACGGGCCTTCCGGAATCTGCATGGCCAGGGCGTCCTGGTTATGCAGTTTCTGCCCGGAGTCGCTGTACTGGCCAATGCGCACCTGCGGGTGCAGGTCCGGTTCGCTCGGTTCGACAGCGGTATGTTGTGAAGCGGTGGACGTATCCATACAGGTTCCTCGTTCGGGCTCCGTGTCGCTACCGCCTGTGGCGGCGGTACGATGATCAGCAATCAGCCCACTTCAATAAGCTGAACTTCGCCTTTCTCGTCGATTTCCGCAATATGCCCCTTGGGCTCGTCCAGGAACTGGACAGCGGCAAAGGCCACGGCGGCACTGGCGGCAATCACCAGGAAGAAAGTGCTCGGGTCCACAAAAGTCAGCACGGTGAGGAAAATCACCGCACCGGTGTTACCGTAGGCACCCACCATGCCTGCGATCTGGCCGGTCAGACGGCGCTTGATCAGCGGCACGGTGGCAAACACGGCACCTTCACCCGCCTGCACAAAGAAGGAGCAGCACATGGTGGCCATTACGGCCAGCACCAGCGGCCAGCTCGAGCCGATCTGGCTCATCAGGCCGTAACCCAGCATCAGGCCGGCGAGCAGAATCATCAGGGACTTCTTGCGACCGAAGCGATCGGACAACCAGCCGCCGCCGGGGCGGGCCACCAGGTTCATGAAGGCATAACCGGAAGCCAGCAGGCCAGCCATCACCGGCTCCAGGTTGAAGGTATCGGAAAAGAACAGCGGCAACATGGACACCACCGCCAGTTCGGAACCGAAGGTCACCAGATAGGACAGATCCAGAATCGCCACCTGCTTGAAGTTGTAGCGGTCGTGTTCTTCCACGCCTTCTTTCAGGTGCTCACGATTCACGCGCCATGCCTGACTCAGTTGCACGATGCCCAGGCTGACAATCAGGGAAATCAGCACGTACTGGGTGGTGGTACCGAACAGGGACAGATTGCTCGGGCCAAGACGCCATACGATGACAAGCAAGGCAATGTACAGCGGCAGGCTCATGGCCAGATAGAAATACAGGTCACGTTTGCTGCTCACTTCCAGGGCAGCGGCACGCTTGGGCTTGAAATAGGACGCGCCTTTCGGGGTGTTGCGGGCACGCCACAGGAAAAACAGGCCGTAGCAGAATGCCAGGGCACCGGTGCTGGCAACCGCCCAGCGCCAGCCATTTTCACCACCGAACAGCAGGGCGATGGTAGGCAGGGACATGGCTGCGGCGGCGGAACCGAAGTTGCCCCAGCCACCGTAAACCCCTTCGGCCAGGCCCACTTCCCGGGCCGGGAACCATTCCCCGATCAGGCGAATGCCCACCACAAAACCGGCACCCACAAAGCCCAGCAGCAGGCGGGTAATCGCCAGTTGCTCGAAGGTGTTGGACAGGGCAAACGCCCAGCAGGGAATCGCTGACAGCATCAGCAAGCAACCAAATACCAGCCGTGGGCCGAAGCGGTCGACCAGCGAGCCGATAACAACCCGGGCGGGGATGGTCAGGGCCACATTCAGAATCAGCAGGGCTTTCACCTGTTCGGCGCTGAGGTTGAACGCCTCACGCAGGTGACCCATGAGGGGGGCATGGGAAAACCACACCACAAAGCTAATGAAGAAGGCGAACCAGCTCAGGTGTAGCAGCCGGATACGCGGGGCGGAAAAATTCAGCAGGTTCAGTTTATCAGCGCTCATGTTCACTCCATCCAGCGGAGGTATTTGATGGTGTCGGTGATAAAGCAAGTGCTGTGCCAGTTTTTAAGTTGTTGTTTTTAATGTAAAAATATAGTGGTGCACGAAAAATGGTGAAATCTGGTGCGGTGTGATGAGGCTGAAAAACGGTCTGATGCTTCGTAATAAACGCTTTTGGGGCAGCAAAATTGATCCTCTCTGGTGCGCATAAAGGCCGGCCCGGAAAGGGCCGGCTCAGTATGTCAGGGCATCAGCCCACCTCGATCAACTGCACGCGGCCATCCTCGTCCACCTCGGCGATATGCCCCTTGGGCTCGTTGAGAAACTGCACGGCGGCCAGCACCACAGCGGCGCAGGCGGCAATCACCAGGAAAAAGCTGCTGGCATCCACAAAGGTCAGTGCGGTCAGAAACACCACGGCGCCGGCATTGCCGTAGGCGCCCACCATGCCGGAAATCTGCCCGGTAAGGCGGCGCTTGATCAGCGGAACCGTGGCGAATACAGCCCCGGCGCCCCCCTGTACGAAGCAGGAGCACAGCATGGTGGCGGCCATGGCCACCAGCACTGGCCAGCTACTGTTGATCTGGCTCATCAGCAGAAAACCCAGTAGCAGGCCACCAATCAGAATGCTCAGGGCTTTCTTGCGACCGATGCGATCAGACAGCCAGCCGCCCCCGGGGCGGGCGATCAGGTTGGTGAAGGCAAAGCCGGATGCCAACAGGCCGGCGGTGACCGGTGTCACTTCGGCGAAGGTATCCAGGAAGAACAGCGGCAGCATGGATTTCACCGCCAGTTCGGAACCGAAAGTAATAAAGTAGGAGAGATCCAGAATGGCGACCTGCTTGAACGGGTAGCTGTCCTGTTCCGGGGCAGGCTCGAGCCAGCGTTCCTTGTTCACACTCCAGATCTGGGAAAGCTGCACCACCGCCAGGGTGAGAACGATCCCGACCGCCAACAGTTGTGTGCCTGGCCCATAAAGTTCGAAGCCTTGGGGTCCGAGTCGCCAGACAATGACAAACAGGGCCAGGTACAGCGGCAGGCTGGCGCCAATATAGAAAAACAGGTCCCGGCGGTTGCTCACTTCCAGGGCGGTGGCTTTCTTTGGCTTGAAGTAGGAGGCCCCGGCCGGCGTGTTGCGCGCCCGCCAGAGAAAGACCAGACCATAAAGGAAGGACAGGGCACCGGTGCTGGCAATGGCCCAGCGCCAGCCATCCTCACCCCCGAACAACAGGGCCAGCGAGGGCAGGGTGACATAGGACGCAAAGGCACCGAAGTTGCCCCAGCCGCCATACACGCCTTCGGCCAGGCCCACCTCCCGGGCCGGGAACCATTCGCTGATCAGTCGGATGCCGACCACAAACCCCGCGCCAACAAAGCCCAGCAGCAAACGGGTCACCGCCAGTTGTTCAAAACTGTTGGCCATGGCAAAGGCCCAGCAGGGAAACGCTGCCACCATAAGAAGCGTGCCGAACACCACACGGGGGCCGTAGCGGTCCACCAGGGAGCCGATCACCACCCGGGCGGGAATGGTCAGTGCCACATTCAAAATCAACAGGGCCTTGACCTGTTCACTGCTCAGGTTGAACACCTCGCGCAGGTGGCCCATCAGTGGCGCGTGGGAAAACCACACGGCAAAACTGATAAAGAAAGCCAGCCAGCTCAGATGCAGCTGGCGAATACGGGGGAGAGACAAATTAAGCAGGTTCAGTCTTTCTGCGCTCATGACGACTCCATGCATGGGCGATTAACGATCCGGTGACGTGAGCAACTCCTGTGCCACCTGCTTAACTGCCTGTTTTGTTTTGAAATTCCGTGATGAAAAGGGGGTAAGGGCGATAAGGGTGCGCAAATGGGGAGCGTTTTCTGTGCCAACAAGGTGCATAAAAATGTGCATTTTTCTCGTGCACTCACGCATTAAAAGAAAGCAGGTTTTCTGTGGTTATTGTTTGGAAAACAAGAAAAGTTAAATAAAAACAATGCTTTACAAAGTTGGCACAGGGGTTGCTTTGAGTGGGGTGTCAGTTACGCACCGCGAGGGTGAGCCTTATGGCAAAGCAACAACTTATTCTGATTGGTCACGGCATGGTGGGCCAACGTTATCTGGAGTCTCTGGTGGCCCAGGGTGGCCGTGAGCACTTTGATATTACCGTTCTGTGCGAAGAGCCGCTGCCGGCGTATGACCGGGTAGGGCTGACCAGTTACTTTTCCGGCAAGACCGCCGACGACCTGTCGCTGGTGCCCGAGGGCTTCTTTGAAGAGCACGGAATCAACCTGAAACTGAAGACCCGTGCCGATGCCATCGACCGGGCCGCGAAAACCGTCACTACCCATACCGGTGAGACCCTGAGCTACGACAAGCTGGTGCTGGCCACCGGTTCCTACCCGTTCGTTCCGCCGATTCCGGGCAACGACCGGGATAACTGTTTCGTCTACCGCACCATTGATGATCTGGATGCCATTATTGCCGCCAGCAAGAACGGCAAGGTTGGCACCGTGGTGGGCGGCGGCCTGCTGGGGCTGGAAGCGGCCAAGGCCCTGCACGACCTGGGGCTGGAAACCCATGTGGTGGAGTTCGCCCCGCGCCTGATGGCCGTGCAGGTGGATGATTTCGGTGGCGCCCTGCTGAAAGACAAGATTGAGGAACTGGGCGTGACCGTGCATACCAGCACCGGTACCCGGGAAATCATCGACGGTGAAAGCTGTCAGCACCGTATGAACTTCGGTGAAGACAAACACCTGGAAACGGATGTGATCGTCTTCTCCGCCGGTATCCGGCCCCAGGATGCCCTGGGCCGCGCCTGCGAACTGGAGCTGGGTGAGCGTGGCGGCATTGTGGTCGACGACCACTGCGTCACCTCCGACGACAATATCTATGCCATTGGTGAAGTGGCTCTCTGGAATGGTCGCATCTTCGGCCTGGTCGCCCCGGGTTACCAGATGGCGGAAGCCGCCGCTGGGCACCTGATGGGCAAGACGGAGCAGCCGTTCCAGGGCGCCGACATGAGCACCAAACTGAAACTGATGGGTGTGGATGTGGCGTCCATCGGCGATGCCCACGGCAACACCCCGGGCTGTCGCAGCACGGTCTTCATGGATCAGTCCGCTGGCGTCTACAAGAAAGCGGTGATCAGTGAATGCGGCAAGAAGCTGCTGGGGGCCGTGCTGGTCGGTGATGCCGCCGACTATGGCAACCTGCTGCAGCTCTGCCTCAACGAGATGGACCTGCCCGGTGACCCGGCCGCTCTGGTGGCGCCGGTATCCGATGGCGCGCCATTGCTGGGTGCCGATGCGCTGCCGGATTCCGCGCAGATCTGTTCCTGTAATAACGTTTCCAAGGGCGATCTGTGTGCCGCCATTGACGATGGCGCCATGACCGTGGGCGACCTGAAATCCTGCACCAAGGCTTCCGCCACCTGTGGCGGGTGCTCGGCCCTGGTCAAACAGGTGCTGGACAGCGAGCTGGAAAAACGCGGGGTGGAGGTCAACAACCACATCTGCGAACACTTCCCGTATTCCCGCGAGGAAATCTATCACCTGGTGCGGGTCGGGCAGATCACCACCTTTGAACAGCTGCTGGAAAAACACGGCAGTGGCGATGGCTGTGACATCTGCAAACCCACCGTGGCTTCGGTACTGGCGTCCTGCTGGAACGACTATGTGCTGAACAAGCCCCATGCCGGTTTGCAGGACACCAACGATTACTTTCTCGGCAACATGCAGCGCGACGGCACCTATTCCATCGTGCCCCGTGTGGCCGGTGGTGAGATTACCCCGGACAAGCTGATCGTGTTGGGCGAAGTGGCCAAGAAGTACGACCTCTATACCAAGATCACCGGCGGCCAGCGGGTGGACCTGTTTGGTGCCCGGGTGGATCAGCTTCCTGAGATCTGGAAGATTCTGGTGGATGCCGGCTTCGAAACCGGTCATGCCTACGGCAAGTCCGTGCGCACGGTGAAATCCTGCGTCGGTTCTACCTGGTGTCGCTACGGGGTGAAGGATTCCGTGGGCACCGCTATCCAGATCGAGGAGCGTTACAAGGGCCTGCGCAGCCCGCACAAACTCAAGTTTGCCGTCAGTGGCTGTACCCGCGAGTGTGCGGAAGCGCAGAGCAAGGACGTGGGGGTGATCGCCACCGAGAAGGGCTGGAACCTGTACGTGTGTGGGAACGGCGGCATGCGCCCCCGTCACGCGGACCTGTTCGCGTCCGACCTGTCCGACGAAGAACTGATCAAGACGGTGGACCGTTTCCTGATGTTCTACATCAAGACGGCGGATCGTCTGCAACGCACAAGCGTCTGGCTGGAAAACCTGGAAGGCGGCCTGGATTACCTCAAGCAGGTCATTCTGGAAGATTCCCTGGGCATCGGCGAAGAGCTGGAAGCGCAGATGCAGCACGTGATCGCCACCTACCAGTGCGAGTGGAAGACCACCATCGAAGACGAAGAAGCGGTCAAGCGCTTCAAGCACTTCGTCAACGATGACGGTACCGACGACAACCTGAAATATGTACGCGAACGCGGCCAGCGTCGTCCGGCCTACGAGCACGAACGCATTGAACTGGTTGAGGAGGCCTGATCATGAACAGTTCCGTATCCGTGGAATGGAAAGCTGTCTGCAAGGTGGATGATGTACTGCCGGGCACCGGGGTGGGCGTACGCCTGCCCGGTGGCCAGGCGGCCCTGTTCCGTACCCGCGACGACAACTTCTATGCCCTCGACAACCTGGACCCGTTCAGCCACGCCAATGTGCTCAGCCGTGGCATTCTTGGCTCGCTGGGTGACAAGAAGGTCGTCGCCTCGCCGATCTACAAACAGCACTTTGATCTGGAAACCGGTCAGTGCATCGAAGACGAAACCGTCAGCCTGAATGTGTATCCGGTTCGGGTTGAAGGTGACGTCATCGAAGTGGCCATGTCGGCCGCACACTGACCGCAAGGGTGAAGCAGTAATGAAGAAACTGGTTGTAATCGGTAATGGCATGGCGGCTATCCGCCTGCTGGAAGAGGTAACACGCCTGGCGCCGGATCTGTATCAGATCACGGTGATCGGTGAAGAACCTTTTGCCGGTTACAACCGGGTCATGCTTTCGCCGTTACTGGGTGGCGGGACCGACGAAGCGGCGGTCACTACCCACCCGCACCAGTGGTACCGGGACCGGGGAATCCGACTGATTACCGGTTCACCGGTGGTGGCTATCCGCCGCCACCGTCGTCAGGTGGTCACCGCTGCCGGCCACAAGCTGGACTACGACCGCCTGGTGCTGGCTACCGGGGCCGCGCCCCGACAACTCCCCATCGAGGGTAACCAATTGAATGGCGTCATGAGTTTTCGTGATCTTCATGACGTTCGCACCTTGTTGTCGCTCTCGGCCGCCCGTGTGGTGGTCGTGGGCGGCGGCTTTCTCGGGCTGGAGGCCGCCGATGCGCTGGTGAAGCAGGGCCATGATGTCACCCTGGTCCACAGCCGCGGCCACCTGCTCAATCAACAACTGGACGAAACCGCGGGCCATCGACTGCAACAGGACCTGGAAGACCGGGGCCTGAAATTCGTCATGCAGGCCCGCTCCCAGTTCATCGAAGACAACGGGCAGGGCAGCGTGGCTGCCGTTCACCTGGCCGACGGTCAGCGGCTGCCTGCCGATTACGTGATTCAGGCGGTGGGGATTGTTCCCCGCACCGAACTGGCCGATCACGCAGGCTTAAGCGTTAACCAAGGTGTGCGGGTGGATGACACCTTGCAAACGTTTGACCCTGCCATTTATGCCATTGGCGAATGCGTGGAGCATCGCGAACGCACCTTTGGCCTGGTGGCTCCGCTCTATGAACAGGCCGCCGTCTGTGCCAGCCACCTGGCCGAGCTGGGTCACCGCCGTTACCTGTTCGCCGACACCGCCACCCGGCTGAAAATTTCCGGGATTGATCTGGTGTCCTTTGGCGACTTTGACGGGGAGGGCGAGACCCTGCAGCTGGCGCTGCCAGACAGCTATCGCCGGCTGCAAATTCGCGACAATCGTATTGTCGGCATGGTGCTCTACGGCGATGTGGCCGACGCTCCCTACTATGAAACCCTGTGGCGCGATGGCGAAGATGTCAGCGCGCTGCGCGAAACCCTGTTGCTGGGTGAGGCCTTTTGCCCGTCGCCCGGAACCGGCGGCGACGAGCAGGAGGAAATTGCCGCATGAGTGTTTGCACCACGTGTCCCTATTGCGGTGTGGGTTGCGGTATCCGCACCGATGCCAAGACATTGAGCGGCGATGACAATCACCCGGCCAATGGTGGTCGTCTGTGCGTGAAGGGCTCCTCCGTGCTGGAAACCCTGGGCGACCAGGACCGGCTGCTGCACCCGCAAGTGAACAACGAGGTGGTGAGCTGGAACACGGCGCTGGACGAGGTAGCCGGGCGCTTTCGCCGCATCATTGACGAACACGGGCCCGATGCCGTGGCGTTCTACGTGTCCGGCCAGTTGCTCACCGAGGATTACTACGTGGCCAATAAACTCATGAAAGGGTTTATCGGCAGCGCCAACATCGACACCAACTCCCGTCTGTGCATGAGCAGTGCCGTAGTGGCCCACAAGCGGGCCTTTGGCGAAGACGTGGTGCCGGGTTGCTATGAAGACCTGGAGCTGGCGGACCTGGTGATTCTTACCGGTTCCAACACCGCCTGGGCGCATCCCATCGTCTACCAGCGCATTGCCGCCGCCAAACAGGCGCGCCCGGAAATGAAAGTGGTGGTGATCGATCCACGCCGTACCGCCACCTGTGATCTTGCCGACCTGCACCTGGCCATCCGCCCGGGGCAGGATGTGCCGCTGTTCAATGGGCTGCTCACCTGGCTGGATGACCACGACGCCTTGAACCGCAGCTACATCGATGCCCATACCGAAGGCTTCGACGCCACCCTGGCCATGGCCCGTTCCCAGGGCAATGACTGGGCCCAACTGGCCGGCCAACTGGGGGTCAGCCAGGTGGATCTGACCACCTTCTATCACTGGTTCGCGTCCTGCGAGCGCACCGTAACGGTCTTCTCCCAGGGGGTGAACCAGGCGCGCAACGGTTCGGACCAGGGCAATGCCATCATCAACGCCCACCTGGCCACGGGCCGGGTGGGCAAGCCCGGAGCCAGTCCGTTTTCCATCACCGGCCAGCCCAATGCCATGGGCGGTCGCGAAGTGGGCGGGCTGGCCAACCAGTTGGCCGTGCACCTGGATATTGATAACCCGGAACATCATGCCGCCGTGGCGGATTTCTGGCAGACCAGCACTCTGGCCCGGGAAAACGGCCTCACTGCCGTGGACCTGTTCAACGCCGTGGAAAGCGGCAAGGTGAAAGCGGTGTGGATCATGGCCACCAACCCGGTGGATTCCCTGCCGGAAGCCGACCGGGTACGCCACGCCCTGATGGCCTGCGACACCGTGGTGGTGTCCGACTGCGTGGCCAGTGGCGACACCCTGGCCTGTGCCGACATTCGCTTGCCGGCGCTGGGCTGGGGCGAAAAGTCCGGCATGGTCACCAATTCCGAACGCTGCATGTCCCGGCAGCGGCCCTTTGTGCCGGCACCGGGCGAAGCAAAGGCGGACTGGTGGATCATCACCGAAGTGGCCCGCCGCATGGGCTACGAAAGGGCATTCGCCTATCAGCATGAACGCGATATTTTTACCGAGTACTCGGCGCTCACCGCGTTGGCGGGTCGTTTTGGCAAGCGGCTGGACCTGACTGCTGCCGCGGACCTGAGCGCCGACCAGTATGAGCAGTGGCAGCCGCAACAATGGCCATTGCAGGGCGATGCCCGTTGCTTTGGCGACGGGCAGTTTTCCACGCCCAGCGGTCGCGGCCGCTTTGTGCCCTGTGAAAACCCCGTGGTACGACAGATCGGCGATGCCTTCCCGATCATTCTCAACAGCGGCCGCATTCGCGACCAGTGGCACACCATGACACGCACCGGCCGCGCCGGGCGACTGTTTGCCCACCTCAGCGAACCCTTTGCGGCACTGCACCCCAAGGATATTGACCGTTACCGGCTCAGTGACGGCGGCTTTGTCCGCCTGACCAGCAAGGTCGGTGACGCCCTGGTGCGGGTAAAAAGCGATGCCGGGCAGCGCCCCGGTACGGCCTTCATGCCCATGCACTGGACTGACCAGTTTTCTCGCCGGGCCCGGGTGGACGCCCTGGTACCGGCACGTCTGGATCCGCATTCCGGCCAGCCGGCGTTCAAGCATACGCCGGTCAATGTCAGCGACTGGCAACCCCGCTGGCATGGCTGGTTGTTCACGGCGGCTACCCCGCCCGCCGTGGAGTACTGGGCCCGAGTTCCCGTCGATGCCTTCTTGCAGGCGGGCCAGGTACAGCGCTATCGGCTGGCCGGCGATGCGGACCTAACCGAACAACAGCTCCATGAATGGCTGCCCGAAGCCGCTCAGTGGCTGGCACTCAATGATCCGGCCACCGGCCACTTCCGGCGAGCAGCGCTGGATGGAGATGGCAAACTGATTGCCTGGCTGGCCATTGGTGAAACCCTGCCGCTGTGCGATGTGGACTGGCTGGCCAGTTGCTTCGCCGGTGAGGAAGAGGTGCAGCCTCTGTCGATCCTGGCAGGCAAACCCGCCGACGCGGGCCCTGACCTGGGGCCGGTGATCTGTACCTGCCACCAGGTACGGCAGAAAACCATTGAGGCAGCGGTGGAAGAGGGCGCCGATTCCGTGGAGGCCATTGGCCAGTGTTGCAAGGCCGGTACCAATTGCGGCTCCTGTATTCCGGAGCTGCGCAACTTGCTGGAGACGACTACCGCCTGAGTGGTGGCGGCCAGTGGCCGCCCTACGGGGAGTCAGTTTCGAGTACCGAGTTTCGAGTTGCGAAAGGCAAAAAACATAAAGTCATGATTCGGCAGCGTGGGGCATGGACGTGCTCCGCGCTTTTCAACGTTGAACTTGACACTTCCAGATCAGCGCCGAACCCTATTGTCGAAACTCGAAACTCGAAACTCGAAACTCGAAACTCGAAACTCGAAACTCGAAACTCGAAACTCGAAACTCGAAACTCGAAACTCGGTACTAGTCTTCGCCCTTCAACGATAACTTCGGCAATTCGGTCCCGCATTGCAGACAGAACCGGGCATCCGGGTCGTGGTTGTGTCGGTGGCAGCCGGGGCACTCCCTTTCGTAACGCATGCTCACCCGGGCGGCGGAAATTTCCGCCGTCACGATCCCGGTGGGCACGGCAATAATGGCATAACCGGTGATCATGGCCATGGAGGCGATAAGCTGGCCAAAGGGCGTCTGCGGTGAAATGTCGCCATAGCCCACGGTGGTGATGGTAACGATGGCCCAGTAGATGCTGCGCGGAATACTGGTAAAGCCATTGTGGGGCCCTTCCACCACATACATCAGGCTGCCGAAAATAATGATCACCACGAACACCGAAAACATGAAAATGGCGATCTTGCGGCGGGTGCGGATCAGGGCGATGCCTAGCTGGTTGGCCTCGCCCATGAACTTGGCCAGCTTCATCACCCGGAACACCCGCAATACCCGCAGGGCACGGATGGTCAGCAAATAATTCGAGCCGGGAATGAACAGGCTCAGGTAGGTGGGAATGATCGACAGCAGGTCCACGATGCCGAAAAAGCTGCGTGCATAACGCAAGGGGCGTTCACTCACCCAAAGCCGCACCATGTACTCGAGGGTGAACAGGAGAGTGAAGAACCATTCCAGCACATAAAAGGTGGCGCCATAGGCGCTGCGCAGACTGCTGACGCTGTCCAGCATCACGGCCACCACACTGCCAAGAATCGCGATAATCAGGATAACGTCGAAAAGCTGGCCGGCCGGAGTATCGGTACCAAAGATAATGCGCTGCCAACGCTGGCGCAGGGTTTCCATACGCGGTGAACTTCCTTCTGCCTGTGCACAAATGCGCCGCTATTGTGGCTTGTTCATCGCCTGATGACCACTTAGGCTCGAAACCATAGCCACCATTGTGCGAGCCATGAACCAGAACAAGAATACGGAATTTCCGGCGACAAGCTGGCAGGGAAAAATGGTCAACCGCCTCGCCAGGGGGCTGGTAAAACCGGTGGTTACCCGGTTGCGGTTTTCCCGTCGCTTCATGAAGTTTTCGCAACTGGGGTTTGATGCCGTCACCCTGGCCTTGCCGGTCCCTTCCGACATCCATATTGCCCGTGCCCAGGTCGGCGGCGTGCCCGGTGAATGGCTGATTGCCGGGCGGCGGGTGCGCAGTAATCGTGTGGTGTTGTACTTTCATGGTGGGGCGTATTTTTTTGGCTCTCCCCGTTCCCACCGGGCCGTGACCTGGCGGCTGAGTCATTATTGCCGCGCCAAGGTGCTGGCACTGGATTATCGCCAACCTCCGGACTGGGCTTACCCGGCGCCCATGGAAGACGCGGTGCGTGCCTATAGGGCGTTGCTGGACACCGGCTACCGCAGCGAGGATATCGTCTTTGCCGGTGACTCCGCCGGCGGCAATCTGGCGGTGGTTGCCTTGCTGCGTTTGCGGGAGCAGAAACTGCCGCTGCCGTCCTGCGCCGTGTTGATCAGCCCCTGGGGTGACCTGACCTGTTCTGGTGACAGCATTCGCGATAACGCCAAACGGGACCCGCTGATTCCGCTGGACGCATTGCGGTTTGTGTCGGCCTCCTACAGCCAGGGTAACGATCCCGCATCGCCGATGATTTCCCCCGTCTATGCCGACTTTACCGGCCTGCCTCCCTTGCTGGTGCAGGTGGGCAGTACCGAGGTGCTGCTCAGCGATGCACAGCGTATTGCCAGCCGGGCAGAGCAGGCGGGGGTGCCTTGCCAGTTACAGGTGTGGGAAAACATGCCCCATGTCTTTCATGCCCTGGCGGCCTGGTTGCCGGAAGCCTCCCGGGCGCTGCGGGAGATTGGTGCCTTCGTCCATTCCCATCTCAGCCACCGCGATGAGCAACGGCATGTGCGTGCCCGTGCGCAGATAATGAATCGCCGCTCCCGCTGAGGCGGTTTGTTATCGGTCGGTTGCCATGATCCGTGTTCAGACACGATCGGGTAACGATGGCTACGCACAATTACATTCGATCAACTTCCTTGCTCTACAGGAGATTGCACATCCCTTCCATAGTCGCTAGTGCAAAGTCCCGCACCAGGGACTGATAACGACAAAGCACAACGGAGGGGTTCATCTTGGCTAATCAACTCAAACTTCTGGTAGGCAGCAGTGCCCTGGCGGCGTTGCTGACGGCCTGTGGCGGAGGGGGCGGCAGTTCAGCGCCCGCATCCGACTCCGGCCCGACGGCTCGCGCCTTGCCGCCGGAAATCGCAGAGATTATCGATCAGGAAAATCCACTGACCGACGCCCTGTGTCCGCTGACCAGTCAGGCACCGGATGAGCTGGGCAATATCAATCCCGAAGACTGTATGGAAGAAGGGGAAGAGGATGCCGAGGAGGATACCGGCTATACCCTGTCCCTGAATCCGGTCGTGCAGCAGTTCTGTCCGGAAGCCGCTGAGGCATTCGATGCCACGCTGACCTTCCGCGGCGAAATGCTGGACCAGGACTTCGCTTACGACACTGATAGCTCCTTTGATGGTACCGCCACCTTCCCGGCAGCCTGTCTGCAGGAAGCGGCCGGTAACTTTCAGGACATGGGTGACATGATCGGCGGTTCCAACCCGATCACCGACGCGATCTGTCCGGAAGAATCCGCTGACGGTGAAGTCGACCCGGCCAACTGCTTTGCCGAAGCCGCTGGTAGTGGCGGTCTGCCCGGCGGCGGTGGTGGCGGTGGTCTGCCTGGCGCCGACCAGCTCACCGAGCAGCTTTGCCCGGAAACCGGCGGTGATCCGTTCGGCCCCGAGACCCCGATCAACTGCCTTAACGAAGCCAGCCGTGTGTACATGGAAATCTATGACATGATCACGGCGCCCAACCCGCTCACCGAGCAAATCTGCCCGCAGGACGCGCAAGACGGTCGCATTGATCCGCCCACCTGTTTCGGTGAAGCCCTGATGGCTGGCGGCCTGCCCGGTGGTGGCGACGGCGGTGACGGCGGTGATGGTGGCGACGGCGGTGATGGTGGCAATGGTGGCGGTAGCGCTAACCCGCTGGCCCCGGTGATGGAGCAGTTCTGCCCGGAAACCGCCATGGCCGACCTGGGTCCGTCCACTCCCATCGACTGCCTGGCTGAAGCCGGTGGCAACTTCCAGGACGTGCAAGACCTGCTGTTGGGCAGCAACCCGCTGACCGAAAACCTGTGCCCGGAAGCGGCGGCCAATCCGCCCATCGATCCCGCAGCCTGTTTCACCGAAGCGGCGGGTGGCTTCCCGGGTGGCCTGCCTGGTGGCGAAGGTAACCCGCTGGCACCGGTTATGGGCCAATTCTGCCCCGAAACCGCGGAAGCGGACCTGGGCCCGACCACCGCAATCGACTGTCTCACCGAAGCCGGCGGCAGCTTCGGCGATGTGCAGGACCTGATCGGGGGCGCCAACCCGCTCACCGAAGCAGTCTGCCCCGAAGAGTCTGCCGATGGCGAAGTTGATCCGGCTGCCTGCTTCATGGAAGCCGTTGAAAGTGGCGGCCTGCCCGGTGGTGGCGGTGGTCTCCCCGGTGGCGACAACCCGCTGGCCCCGGTACTGGAACAGTTCTGCCCGGAAACCGCAGAAGGCGAGGTGGGCCCGACCACCCCGATCGACTGCCTGACCGAAGCCGGTGGCAACTTCCAGGACGTGCAGGACCTGCTGCTGGGCAGCAACCCGCTCACCGAGCAACTGTGCCCCGAAGCTGCCGCCAACCCGCCCATTGATCCGGCCGCCTGTTTCCAGGAAGCCGCCGGTGGTGCAGGTGGTGGCCTGCCCGGTGGTGACGGCAACCCGCTTGCCCCGGTACTGGAGCCGTTTTGCCCGGATACCGCAGCCGGCGAAGTGGGCCCGACCACGCCCATCGACTGTCTGACCGAAGCCGGTGCGGCATTCGGTGATGTGCAGGACCTGCTGACCGGTTCCAACCCGCTTACCGAGCAGCTTTGCCCGGAAGAATCCGCCGATGGCACCGTTGACCCGGCGGCCTGTTTCCAGGAAGCCGCTGGCGGTGCCGGTGGCCTGCCCGGTGGTGACGGCAACCCGCTGGCCCCGGCCCTGGAGCCCTTCTGCCCGGAAACCGCAGCCGGCGAAGTGGGCCCGACCACACCGGTGGACTGCCTCACCGAGGCCGGTGGCAACTTCCAGGACGTGCAGGACCTGCTGCTTGGCAGCAACCCGCTCACCGAGCAACTGTGCCCCGAAGCCGCCGCCAACCCGCCCATTGATCCGGCCGCCTGTT
>JAKSCQ010000276.1 GCA_022360555.1 Pseudomonadales bacterium | reverse complement strand
GGTGGTAATCGAAATGAACCCGCGGGTGAGCCGCTCCTCCGCTCTGGCGTCCAAGGCCACCGGCTTCCCGATTGCCAAGGTGGCGGCCAAGCTGGCGGTGGGCTACACCCTGGACGAGCTGCAGAACGAGATCACCGGCGGCAAGACCCCGGCCTCCTTCGAGCCGACCATTGATTACGTGGTCACCAAGATCCCGCGCTTCAACTTCGAGAAATTTGTCGAAGCCGATGCGGTGCTGACCACCCAGATGAAATCCGTGGGCGAAGTGATGGCCATTGGCCGCAACTTCCAGGAATCCGTACAGAAGGCCCTGCGCGGCCTGGAAACCGAATCCATCGGCTTTGATCCCAAGGTGGACCCGGCTGCCCCGGATGCCCGCGAGCAGGTGGCGCAGATGCTGTCCACCCCCGGCCCGGAGCGTATCTGGGTGGTGGGTGACGCCTTCCGCGTGGGCATGAGCGTGGACGAGGTGTTCGGTATCACCAAGATTGATCGCTGGTTCCTGGTGCAGATTGAAGACCTGATCCGTGCCGAAAAACAGTTGGCGGACAGCACCTTCAGTGATTTGACCCGTGACGGTCTGTATGCCCTCAAGCGCCGGGGCTTCTCCGATGCGCGCCTGGCCCAGTTGCTGGGGGTGCAGGAGTCCGATGTACGCGGCAAGCGAGAAGAGCTGGGCGTGATGCCGATCTACAAGCGGGTGGATACCTGTGCGGCGGAATTCTCCACCGACACCGCCTACATGTACTCCAGCTACGATGAAGAGTGCGAGGCCAACCCCTCCGACCGTGACAAGATCATGGTCATCGGTGGTGGCCCCAACCGGATCGGCCAGGGCATCGAATTCGACTACTGTTGTGTGCACGCCGCCTTCGCCATGAAGGACGACGGTTACGAGACCATCATGGTCAACTGTAACCCGGAAACTGTGTCCACTGACTATGACACCTCCGATCGCCTGTACTTCGAGCCGGTGACTCTGGAAGACGTGCTGGCTATCGTCGCCAAGGAAAAACCCAAGGGCGTGATCGTGCAGTACGGTGGGCAGACCCCGCTGAAGCTGGCCCGTGCCCTGCAGGCGGCTGGCGTGCCGATTATCGGTACCAGCCCGGATGCCATCGATGAAGCGGAAGACCGCGAACGCTTCCAGCAGATGGTCAACAAGCTTGGTCTGAAGCAGCCGCCCAACCGTACCGCCCGCTCCTTGGAAGACGGGGTGCGTCTGGCGGAAGAAATCGGTTACCCGCTGGTGGTGCGTCCCTCCTATGTACTGGGTGGTCGTGCCATGGAAATCGTCTACAGCGAGGCCGAGCTGCGCAACTACATGATGAACGCGGTATCCGTATCCAACGATTCCCCGGTACTGCTGGACCGTTTCCTGGATGACGCCATTGAAGTGGATGTGGATGCGGTCTGCGACGGTACCGATGTAGTGATCGGTGGCATCATGCAGCATATCGAGCAGGCCGGCGTGCACTCCGGTGACTCCGCCTGTTCGCTGCCGCCGTACTCCCTGGACGAGCAGGTGCAGGACGTGATGCGCCAGCAGGCCACGGACATGGCCCTGGAGCTGGGCGTGGTGGGACTGATGAACGTACAGTTTGCCGTCAAGGGCGGTGAGATGTATGTACTGGAAGTGAATCCGCGTGCCTCCCGGACCGTGCCCTATGTGTCCAAGTGCATCGGCACGTCCCTGGCCAAGGTGGCGGCCCGCTGCATGGCAGGCACCAGCCTGAAGGAACAAGGCTTTACCACCGAGGTCAAACCCAAGCACTACTTCGTGAAGGAAGCGGTGTTCCCGTTTGCCAAATTCCCGAAGGTCGACCCCATCCTGGGCCCGGAAATGAAATCCACCGGGGAAGTCATGGGGGTGGGCGCCACCTTTGCGGAAGCGTTTGGCAAGGCCTCTCTGGGTGCCGGTGAGAAAATGCCGGAAAAGGGCACCGCCTTTATTTCCGTGCGCGACGTGGACAAGCCGGCGTCCGTGGAAGTGGCGCGTATGCTGATTGAGCGTGGTTTTGATCTGGTGGCCACCCGTGGTACCGCCAAGGTGATCAACGACGCCGGTCTGGCCGTGAAGGAAGTGAACAAGGTACTGGAAGGGCGTCCGCATATCGTCGACATGATCAAGAATGACGAAATCGCCCTGATTGTGAACACCACCGAGGGCAAGCAGGCGATCCGCGATTCCTTCGCCATCCGCCGTTCTGCCCTGCAGCACAAGGTGTTCTATACCACTACGATTACTGCAGCCCATGCAGTGTGTCAGGCGCTGGGTATCAGCGGCGAGCCCACTGTGCGTCGTCTGCAGGACTTGCACGCAGAAATGCAGTAAATCGTCCCATGGAGCGCTCGGAGCCGAGTGCTCCGGGCGATTTCCATGGAAGAGACGAGGAAAGTTATGCAACGCGTACCGATGACCGCCAAGGGCGCTGATGCCCTGCGGGCGGAGCTGGAAAAACTGAAAAAAGAAGATCGCCCACGCATCTCCGCGGCCATTGCAGAAGCGCGCGAGCACGGTGATCTGAAAGAAAATGCGGAATACCACGCTGCCCGTGAACAGCAGGGGTTTTGCGAAGGGCGCATTAACGATATCGAGTCCAAGCTGTCCGCAGCCCAGATTATCGACATTACCCAGATCGAAAACACCGGCAAGGTGATCTTCGGCGTGACGGTAACCATCATTGATGTGGATACCGACGAAGAGAAGGTCTACCAGATCGTGGGGGATGACGAAGCCAATATCAAACAGGGCAAGCTGAGCGTGAACTCTCCCATCGCCCGGGGTCTGATTGGCCGCGAGGAAGGGGATGTGGTTCAGATCGACACCCCCGGGGGGACCCGCGAGTACGAGGGCGACAAGGTCGAGCACCTATAACGTTTGCACGCACCACGCTGGCACGCTTCACGAAAAAGGCGACGTTAAACGTCGCCTTTTTCGTAGGTTTTTTTGCGTGTAGGTGGCGCGTATCAGACTTCCTGGTAACGCAGGATGTTGGACAGCTTCGGGTTCGGTTTCTGTGCCGGGCGATAGAGCAGGGCAATGTTGCCGATACGCTGGATCAGCTCGGCGCCGCTTTTCTCGCACAGGGCCTGTACAATGGCGGCCCGGTCGTCCCGGGTTTCGGCGTTGACCTTCACCTTGATCAGCTCGTGATCTTCCAGGCGGGCATTGAGCTCGTCGACGAACGTATCGGTGAGCCCCTTGTCGCCGAAAATCAGGATGGCTTTCAGGTGATGGCCGATGCGGCGCAGCCGTTTGATGTCCTGTTGGGATAGCGGCACGGTAATTGGCTCCGAATGGGTCGTGGGGCGCTATTCTACAGCAACAGAGCGGCGGGTATAGGGGTGAAGCGAGTCGCGAGTAACGAGTTTCGAAAATCCAATACCCGGATAGTTGGGCCTGCTTTTCTTGTCTTTCGCAACTCGAAACTCGTCACTCGCAACTGCCTTCCGTCCTGTCAGAGTGAGAGAAGAGGTGGTCATGGCAAAATCCAGCCGTTCAAAATCCAGCAAGGGCTGGCTCAAGGAACATTTCAGTGACCAGTGGGTAGCCAGGGCCCAGGCGGAGGGGTATCGCTCCCGGGCCAGCTTCAAGCTGCTGGAAATGCACGAAAAGGACAACCTGTTCCGTCCGGGCATGACGGTGCTGGACCTGGGCGCCGCGCCGGGGGGCTGGTCCCAGGTGGCTGGGCAACTGATCGGTTCACGTGGCACTGTCATCGCCAGCGATATTCTGGCCATGGATGCGCTGCCGGACGTGACCTTCATCCAGGGGGATTTCCGGGAAGATGATGTCTATGAGCAAATATTGGCAGCGCTCGGTGACCGCCGGGCGGACCTTGTAATGTCGGACATGGCCCCCAATATGAGTGGTAACCGGGGTGTGGACCAGCCCCGTGCCATGTACCTGGCCGAACTGGCGCTGGATATGGCCGAGCGGGTTCTGGAACCGGAAGGCCGGTTTCTGGTCAAGGTATTCCAGGGCGAAGGCTTCGAGGAATACCGTCGGGCGTTGCTGCAGCGCTTCAACAAGGTGGTCAGCCGCAAACCGGCGGCCAGCCGAGCCCGCTCCACTGAGGTGTACCAGTTGGCCAGTGGTCTGAAATAGGGTGTAAAAGCCGTAAAATGGCGGCTTTGCTGTCCGAAGCGGCATTACTCAGGCCCCGGCAAATGGTGTAAGGTGTAAGAGCCTGTTTGGAGTCTATACGCAGCCGCGCCGGAGTTTATTTTGTTGTCAGGTCGTGTTTGTGAGTGTGCTGTGTAGTTTCTCTACATAAACAGGAGCAAGCGCGGGCTGGCGGCAAAAGGAGCCCGGCCTTTCTGGTTGCCGCTAAAAATGGCCCCATGCTGTGTTGCGAACCTTGAACTTGACCCGTCAGGTCCTGCGGTCCGCGCCTTGCCTGGAGTCATTTTTAGCGGCAACGCGGCTGCGTATAGACTCCAAACAGGCTCGAAGTTCAAAAGTGTGCGCGAAAGCGCCCGGAATTGATCGAGGTCTCCCTTGAACGACATGACCAAGAATATCGTGCTGTGGCTGGTGATTGCCGGCGTCCTGTACGTGGTGGCATCCAGCATCAGCACCCAGCCCGCCTCTACGGATATTCCGTATTCCACCTTTATCAGCCGTGTGGAAGACGGGGCGGTCCAGAACGTGAGTATCGGCGAGAGCACTATTACCGGTACCTATGATGACGGCGGCAAGTTCAAGACGATCAAGCCGCCGACCTTGGACATGGACCTGATGCCCACCCTGATCCAGAACGGCGTGGAAGTGGAAGGCCTGGAGCCCAAGCGTCAGGGGTTCCTGATGCAGCTGTTCCTGTCCGTACTGCCGATTCTCATCATCCTGGCCATCTTTATCTTCTTCATGCGTCAGATGCAGGGTGGCGGTCGTGGCGGCGGTGGTCCCATGACATTTGGCAAGTCCAAGGCCAAGTTGCTGGGCGAAGACCAGATCAAGACCACCTTCGCCGATGTGGCGGGCGTGGAAGAAGCCAAGGAAGAAGTGCAGGAGCTGGTCGAGTTCCTGCGTGATCCCGCCAAATTCCAGCGTCTTGGCGGCAAGATTCCCCGTGGCGTGCTCATGGTCGGCTCGCCGGGTACCGGTAAGACCCTGCTGGCCAAGGCCATTGCCGGCGAGGCCAAGGTGCCGTTCTTCAGCATTTCCGGTTCCGACTTCGTGGAAATGTTCGTGGGCGTGGGGGCCAGCCG